>CAZKNR010000127.1:0-58380 GCA_964553925.1 uncultured Acidobacteriota bacterium | reverse complement strand
CATCGCCTCGCCCACAACACCGGCGGCGGCGATGGCGGAGACATCGGTCCGCTCCACCTGCGCCAGGAACGATTCCTTGGTGACCAGGTCCACGCTTGGCAGGGCGCGCGGCAGCGTCGACAGCGGCTTGACGTAGACCCGCAACCGGATTTCCTCGCCGTTACTCATCCCGCCCTCGAGGCCGCCGGCGTGGTTGGTGGGCCGGAGAAATCGGTGCTTCACCGCGTCGTACTCGATGGCGTCGTGGAACTCCGATCCGCGCGCCGAGGCCGCCTCCAGCCCACTGCCGACCGCCACCGCCTTGATGGACGGAATCGAACCGAGCGCCGCCATGAGCCGGGCGTTGAGCCGTTCGTCCCACTGCCGATGGCTTCCCAGCCCGGGCGGCACCCCGCGCGCCACGACTTGGAATGCGCCGCCGATCGAATCACCACTTTGGCGCGCCGCATCGACCAGGGCCACCATGCGCGCCTCCAGGGCGGCGTCGGCGCAGCGCAACGGCGTGCCCTCGGCGTTGCCAATCTCCTCCCAGCTCTTTTCGATCCCCGGCGCGTACCCTTCCCCTCCGACCGACAGGGTGTGGCTTCGGATGCCGACCTCGAGGGCCGCAAGAAACGTCCGGCAGATGGCGCCGACGGCAACCCGCGCGGTGGTTTCACGCGCCGAAGCGCGCTCCAGGACATCGCGCGCGTCGTGCGTTGAAAGCTTGAGCGCCCCGGCGAGATCGGCATGACCCGGGCGCGGCCGGGTCACCCGCTTGCGCGCCGAATCTTCCACCTGCACCGGCTCCACCGCCATCGCCACCCCCCAGTTGGCCCAGTCGCGATTCCTGATCAGCAGGCCGATCGGTGCGCCAATCGTCCGGCCGTGCCGGACACCCGACAGAATCTCCACCGCATCGCGCTCGATCGACATCCGCGCTCCCCGGCCATGACCCTGCTGGCGGCGCGAAAGGTCCCGATCGATGTCCTCCTTGAGAAGGGGCAATCCGGCGGGCAGGCCTTCGAGAATGGCGAGAAGCGCCGGCCCGTGCGACTCGCCTGCGGTCAGAAAACGAAGCATCGTCCCGTGCTCTCCCCCAGGAGCCTTTCCGGGAAAAGGCTCCTGGCGCCGCGATTATAGGCGACAGCCCCGGTTGACGGAGGCGGTACGTGCGGCTATTCTCCGGCGCGACGAGCACCGACACCAAGGAGACCGCATGCCCGAGAACGGCTTTGAGAGAGACGCGCTGCTCCAGTTTGCGCGGAGCGAGCGCCAGGCCTTCGAATCGTCCCTGCGCGACCTGGTCGAGATCCCGACCGTTTCGGTCGAACCCGCCCGCCGCGAGGACATGGGCCGGGGCGCGGCCCAAGCCGCCGAGCTCATCCGCCGCGCCGGCGGCCAGGCACGCATTCTGGCCACCGGCGGCCATCCGATGGTGCATGGGGTGTTCGAAGGCAACGCCTCCTGGCCGACCGTGACGCTCTACAACCACATCGACGTTCAGCCCGCCGAGACAACCGACGGCTGGGTCACCGAGCCGTTCACCTTCACGGCCAGGGACGGCCGCTACTTCGGCCGCGGCACGACCGACGACAAGGGGCCGGCGCTGTCGGCGCTCTGGGGGGCACGCTATGCCCTGGAGCATAAGGCGCGCGTCAATATTCATCTTCTCTGGGAGCTGGAGGAGGAAATCGGCAGCCCGCACTTCGAATCAACCATCCGCAAGGAGCGCGACAGCCTGCGCACCGACTCGGTCATCGTCTCCGACACCGTCTGGGTGTCACGCAGCCGGCCGGCCTGTCCCGCCGGGCTGCGCGGCCTGCAGGGGTTCCGCTTCACTCTCGAGTTCGGCAAGACCGACCAGCATTCCGGCACCACCGGCGGTGCGGCGCGCAATCCGGTGACCGAGCTGTGCCAGCTGATCTCCGATTGTGTTGACGGACGCACGGGCAGGGTCCGGATTCCCGGCTTCTACCGCGATGTCGTTCCCCCCAGCCGGCAGGAAATCGCCGACCTGAAGCGCTGTGGCTTCACGGTCGCGGGGTTCAAGAAGGACCACCTGTTCCGCTCCATCCGGGTCAACGACCCGGTGGAGGTCATGAAGCGCATCTGGTGCATGCCGACGTTCGAAATACACGGCATCGCCGGCGGCTACCAGGGACCCGGCGTCAAGACCGTGGTTCCGCCCCGCGCCACCGCGATCGTCTCCTGCCGGCTCGTTCCCGACATGGACGGTAAGAAGCTCACGAAGCTCGTCAAGGACTTCGTCAAGAAGAAGAACCCGGACGTGCGAGTGGAGCCGGAGCACGGCCTTCCCGCCTATCAGGGCCACACCGAGGGCCCGCACCCCGACGCCATTCGCGCTTCGATGAAGTTCGCCTTCGGCAAGGACCCGGTCTTCGTCCGGGAGGGCGGCTCGATCGGGGCCGTGGTCTCGATGGAAAAAGTGCTGAAGGCGCCGGTGTTCTTCCTCGGCCTCTCTCTTCCCGAGCACGGGTATCACGCTCCCAACGAGAACTACGACTGGGAGCAGGCCGAGGGGGGGATGATCGCCTTCGCCGACTATTTCCGGCGCGTCGGCCAGATGGAACGCTGACTTATCTAACCGACAATACGCACGTCTCGGCCGCCGCGCAACCGCTGGGCGTTGTTGTACGCGAACATCGCCGCGAGCGCGCCGGCCCACGTCCAACCGACGGCGAAGGCGAGGAGCGCCGCCACTCCGCCGACGCTCAGGGACACGATTCGTGTCGTCCGGCGAGGATCGCGGGCGAAGCGTCCAGTCAGAATCGCCTCGAGCGCCTGGCCCCCATCGAGCGGCAGGATGGGCAGGAGATTGAATAGACCCCAGCCGAACGAAACCCTCATGAAGTCACCGAGCGCGAGTTGCATGAATGGCGAGCCCAGTCGAAACCCGAGGGTTTCGAGGAGGAGCCAAACCAGACCGGCAAGCACGAGGCCGATGGCCGGGCCGGCGAGGCTGATCACGAGATGCTGCTTCCAGCTCTCTCTCCCGGCGCTTTCCCACGTCGTCACCCCGCCCATGGTGTAGAGCTCCACCCTAGGCTTGTGCCGGTAATAACGAGCGGCGCCGACGTGCCCGAACTCGTGGAGGAGAACCCCGAAGCCCGCGACGAACACCCAGACGAGGATCTGAAGGAAGCTTCGGCGCGAGAGGCCCGCCATCAACACCATGACCAGGAAGAAGGTGAACCGGACGGTCACGAGAGTGGAGAAGAGCCAGAAGAAGACGCCGTGGCGGCTCACGACCGGACGGCTCACCAGCGGGCCTTCGATTCCCCGGGTCATGCGACTGCGATCATGTCAGCGCTTCCGTTGCTCTCCGCGGCGGCCCGGGCGGCGCCGCGGAGCCACCGGCTTGGTAGAACGGATCCGCGGATCCGCCAGCCAGTCCTCGAAGCGCCCGCGCACTCCATAGGCCTCCGCGAGCGCGAGGGCTCTCTCCTCGATCTCGGAATGCAGACGAACGAGATGAACCACGTCGATGAGATCCTGCGGCCCGCCCGCTCGCAACTTGAGACGAACGAGCGCGTCGAGGTCCACGACGCGCAATCGCGAGCCTTTGCTCAGCGGCAGGATCACGGTTCGGCTCCAGTCGATCGGCACCGGCGGGAACAGCACGTCGAAGCGGAATCCGTCGGCGCGTCCGTAAACAACCCAGGGGATGTCGCCCTCGAGCACGTCTCCTCGCCTTGTTCTGCTCTCGATCCCGCCTTTCACCAGCCGGGCCTGGATCTCTCGGGGTTCGGCCGGCGAGACGAAATCGATGTCGTCCGTGGCTCGAATATAGCCGTGTGCGGCCACGGCCAGCGCTCCGATGAGCGCGTTCGGCTCGGGCAGGAGTGAAGCGAGTCGGACGGCCACTTGGTCTAGCGTCGCCTCCGTCCTCCCTCGCTTCCGCTTCACCGGATTCCGGCTCTTCGCGCGGCCTCCCGAACCCGAAGCGCAAGCCGGCTCAGCCGCCCGCTCCTCTCGACACGGGCCGCCATTCGAAGCGCTTCGGCCGCGACGACCCGGGCGCGACTCGAGCCCAAGAGGTGCCCGAGGACTTCGCGGGTCTCTTCGACCTCCGCGATTCCCCCGGGAGAGAGCTCATAGTAGCGGCGAGGTCGGCCGGAGGCGCCGGTCGGACGCATCCACCCGCGAACCAAACCTTCCCGCTCAAGCTTTCGAAGCGCGAGGTACGTGCCGCCCCGGTTGAGGCGTATCCGTCCTCGGGATCGGGCCCTGGCACTCTCGATGAGCTCGAGACCGAACTCGGGGCCTTCCGAGAGCGCGAGGAGCAATACCGTTCGGACTCCGAGTTCCACGTCTCATAATATTCTTAGTATTTAAGAAAATCAATTGGGCACTACACCCGTTTCGACTCAAAAGCGACCTCGGGCCGCTGACGATCCAGCAGTTCGACCCTCGCGTCTCCGCCGCAGTGCTCGAGGACGAGGCGTTCGAGCTCTCTCGCCGCTGCTTCCAGCTCGTCGAGCGAGATGGGCGGAACCCCTTCGAGAACGAGAATCGCGCTCGCCGTCTTCTCCGTGAGCTTCGTGCGCTCGGCTTCCTTCCAGTTCCACCTTCGGCAGATGGCGCCGCGGCCGTCCTTGTAGATCACCTCTCCCGGTTTCGGGGCGCGCTCCTCGCTTTCGCCAAGAAGCTTCACCGGCGTCTCCGCCGCCGATGCCCGCGTGAGGACGACGTCTCCCTCGATGGCGCCGAGGTCTTCGCCGCCCGCGGGCAGGAGGTGGGTGAGCGAAACGACGTTATAGAGGTCGACCAAAGGGTTGATGGAACGAAGCGGCTCGCCTTTGAGGGCTCGGCGCGACAGGTTCTCGATGGACGACGGGTAGTCCTTGGGCTTGGCGCCAAAGGCGCGGTAGGCCTCACGCCAGCAATGAATCCGCGGATGCTCGGTGAGGGGGCCGCCCTGGAGCCGTGCCACGGCATTCGCCTGCGCGTCCCGGAGAAGGGGCGCAAGCGACTCGGCTTGTTTCGGCTGATTGTCGATACCCCGGACGACGACGAGAGCGATCCTCGCTTCGGGAAACAGATCGAAAAACTCCGGCGTCGCGGAGAGCTTCATCGAGTCTCGATGGGAAAGGCGCTCCCGAGGACGTGATACCCCGAGTCGACGTAGAGGATCTCGCCGGTGACCCCGCGGGCAAGGTCCGACAGCAAGAACGCCGCCGCGTCTCCCACCTCCGCCTGATCGGTGTTCCTCCTCAGAGGCGCGAACGTCCGGTGATGCTCGAGCATTCGAGAGATCCCGTGAACTCCCGAGGAAGCGAGGGTTTTCACCGGACCGGCGGAGATCGCGTTCACGCGGATCCCCTTCGGTCCGAGGTCCGAGGCCAGGTAACGCACCGACATCTCGAGGGCGGCCTTGGCGATTCCCATCACGTTGTAGTTCGGTACGACGCGCTCGCCGCCAAGGTAGGTGAGAGTCAGAATGCTTCCTCCTCCGGTCATGAGAGGCGCCACCCGGCGGGTAAGAGCCGTCAGGGAATAGGAAGACACGTCGTTCGCGATGCGGTAGCCTTCCCGGGACGTCTGCAGGAACTCTCCGTCGAGCTCCTCCCGGAGCGCGAAGGCCACGGCGTGGACGGCAAAGTCGAGCCCTCCAAGCTGCTCCTGGAGGGCGGGGACCAGAGCATCGAGCTCCTCGTCCCTGGTTACATCCAGCGGGAGGATGACCGGGTTATCGAGCTCGGCGGCGAGCTTGCGCACGTTCTCCTCTAGCCTTTCGCCCTGGTAGGTGAGCGCGAGCCGCGCGCCCTCTCGAGCGGCGGACTGCGCGATTCCCCAGGCGAGCGAGCGCTTGTTGGCCACCCCAACGACCAGCCCTCGTTTTCCCGAAAGAAGCATGCGGCGAACCTCCGTTTCGAGTGAAAGCGCGGACTATACAGCAGGAGACCGGCCGAGGCTAGATTGTCCGGCTCGGATCTCGAAAGCGCGGGCGACGCGAAGGAGGAGGCTTTCGCGACGGGGCGCCGCCGCGAGCTGGAGCCCGATCGGAAGCCCGCTTTCGGTGAAGCCGCAAGGAAGCGAGAGCGCGGGAAAGCCACAGGTATTGAACGGCCCCGCGAGCCGGAGGAGCCCGCTTCGAAGCTCCTCACCGTTGTCGAGAACCGAGGCTCCGATCGGGGGCGCGGCCGCGGGGGTCGAGGGCGCAGCGAGGACGTCGATGGCCTCGAACGCTTTGCCGAACGCGCGGACGACGATACGGCGCGCCCGAAGCGCCGCGAGGTAGTCGGTCGCGGGAATGAGAAGCCCGAGCCGCAGGAGCTCTCTCGTGTCCTCGCCATAGTCCTCTGGACGAGTCCGGATGTCGTTCTCGTGATAGCAGGACGCCTCCGCGAAAGCGATGGTGTTGCGGCACGCGCCCTGGATCTCGAGCTCCGGCACGTCGATCTCGACGATCGAAGCCCCCAGGCTCTCGAGGGCGGTGAGGGCGGCGCGCACCGAGGCCTCCACACCGGGGGCGAGGTTCCAGAAAAAGTGGCGCTCGTGAAGACCGACCTTGAGACCCCGGAGCGGGGAGCTTTCCGCCGTCTCCGGTGCCTCGACCGGCTCCCCCGACATCGCCCCGTACAGCAAGGCCACGTCCTCGACCGTCCGGGCCATGGGTCCGATGTGATCGAGGCTCCACGAGAGCGGAGTCACCCCTTCGCGGGAGATTCTTCCGTAGGTGGGTTTGAGCCCCACGACGCCGCAGAGCGAGGACGGGATCCGGATCGATCCGCCGGTGTCGGTTCCGATGGACCCGAAGCCGACGCCGCTCGCGAGCGCGACCGCAGAGCCTCCGCTCGACCCGCCGCTGATCCTCGTCCGGTCCCACGGATTGCGCGCCGCCCCGTAGTGGGGATTCACGTTCGAGACCCCGTACGCGAACTCGTGGAGGTTGGTCTTTCCCAGGAGAACCGCGCCCCGGGCGCGAAGGCTCGCGAGTGCCGGAGCGTCCCTTGCGGGCACGAAGTCAGCGTAGATCTTCGAGCCCGAGGTCGTCTTTTGGCCTTTGGACCAGACGAGGTCCTTGGCGGTAATCGGGATCCCGTGGAGCGGTCCCAGAACCTCGCCGCGCCGGCGCATCCCGTCGAGCCGCCGCGCTTCCGCGATCGCCTCGTCCGGAAGGAGGGAGATGAAAGCGTTGAGATCGGACAGCGCCTCGGCGCGGTCGAGCTGACCTCGGACGAGCTCCTCGGAGCTCATCTCGGAGCGGGTGAGAAGCGACGATACCTCGCGGATGGATTCGTGAGCGCTCACGTCTTCTCGAGCTCGCTCGCAAACAGGGGCTCGTCCTCGCGCGCCTCGGGGGCTTTGGATTTGAGGCGATCCATCGCCTCTCTCCAGGCGTCGAACCGCTTCTTCAGCCTCTCGGACTCGGGGGGAGGAAGCTCCTCGAGCATCCGCACACTGTATCAGGGGTTCGGACGCGAGAACACCGAGCGCTCCGCTTTCGCCGACGTGTCGGCGCTCCAGCGCATCAGGATTGTGCCGATGAGCCCGAGAAAGCCGAGGAGCATCACTATCGCCGCGACGTCGCCCGTGGTGAAGGTCATAGGAGCAACCAGCCTTTCATGCTCTATTAATAAGGAATGATTGTGGCATTCCTGTGGCAACCCTTCCCGGGCAGGCTTCCATGGGTTAGATTGTTAGCATCCGCTCATGACCACTAGAAACGCCGGACGGGTGGCAGTCGTCGATGACGAGGAGAACATCCGCGAGACGGTAGGCTATGCCCTGAAGCGGGAGGGCTACCGCGTCGACCTCTATCCCGACGGCCAGGCGGCCTGGGAGAAGTTCGCGCAGGCGCTTCCCGACGTTCTGGTCCTCGACATCGTGATGCCTCGCATGGACGGGCTCGAGCTCTGCCGCAAGATCCGCGGACTGACCGAGGTGCTCCCCATCATTTTCCTGACTTCCCGAGACGAGGAGTTCGATCGGGTGCTCGGCCTCGAGCTCGGGGGCGACGACTACCTGGTGAAACCGTTCGCCGTGAGGGAGCTCCTCGCCCGGATCAAGGTCCTCTTCCGGCGTCTCGCTCTCCTCGAAAAATCGTCCGCCGAGCCGGAGGAGAAGCTTGCGCTCGGAGAGCTCGAGCTGGACCTCGCCCGCTATCAAGCCTCATGGAAGGGCGAGCTCCTCGCTTTGACGGTGACCGAGTTTCTGCTGCTCCAGGCGCTCGCGCGGCGCCCCGGTCACGTCAAGTCCCGCGGCCGGCTCATGGAGGAGTGCTATCCCAACGACGCCTACGTCAGCGAGCGCACCATCGACAGCCACGTGAAACGCCTCCGGAAGAAGTTCGTCCGAATCGATCCCGAATTCGACGCCATCGACACGGTGTACGGACTTGGCTATCGCTACCGGGAAGGCTGACGCCTCGCTCTCGATCCGGAGGTTTCTCTCCCGGCTCTGGATACGCCTTCTCGCCTTCAACGTGCTCCTGGTGTTTCTTCCCGCCGCCGGAGTGTCCTATCTCACCATCTACGAGCGGAAGCTGCTGCAGGCGCAGGAGGCCTCGATGGTGCAGCAGGGCCGGCTCCTCGCGGCCGCGCTCTCCGAAAGGGGCGCCCTCGATCTCGTCCTCGCCGAGCCCATCCTCGCGCGGCTCGAGCGGCAGACTCCCTCGCGGATCCGGGTCCTCGACAAGGACGGCTGGCTCATCTGCGACACCAGCCGTCTCGGGCCCAGCCCGTCACCTGGTCCGGAGGAGGTGGAGGAGACAGCGTTGGTCGAGACCGACCCGCGCGCCGGGCTCCTCTATCGGGTGGGAAGCTGGCTCTTTCGCCTGGTGGGCCCGATCCTCGCGGACCCGCCGCCGGAGATCGAGATCTCGCGTGAGGAGGGCTATTCGCCCGATTCTCCATTTCGGGGAAACGAGATCCGCCAGGCGCTCTCGGGCTCCTACGGCGCCGCCACCCGTATCACCCGCGGGGGGCAACGCTCGGTCACGCTCTACAGCGCTCTTCCGGTGCGAAACGAGGGCGAGGTCGAAGGCGTGGTCCTGGTCTCCCAGTCCACGTTCCATATCCTCCAGGACCTCTATGAAGTCCGGCTCGCCATTTTCCGGTACGTCGTCGGCGCGGCGGGTGTGGCCGCCATCCTGAGCCTGATGCTCTCGGCGACGATCTCGCGCCCCATCGAGAAGCTCCGCTCCCAGGCGAAAGCCCTCATCGGCCGGGGCGGACGCCTCGTCGGGAGCTTTCCCGGGTCGACCCGGCTCGACGAGATCGGTGACCTCAGCCGCGCGCTCTCGGAGCTCTCCTCCCGGCTCGAGGAGCGCATGCGGTTCATCGAGTCGTTCGCGGCCGACGTCTCGCACGAGTTCAAAAACCCGCTGACTTCGATCCGCGCGGCGGCGGAGATGCTGAAGGACGTCGAGGATCCGAGAGAGCGCGCGCGGTTCGCCGGAGTCGTGGAGCGGGAGATCGCGAGGCTCGAGCGGCTTCTCTCGACCGTGCGCGAAGTGACGCTCGTCGACTCGGAGCTCGAGGAGCCCGAAGCGGAAACCGTCGATCTGGCCGGGCTCCTGAAAGGGCTCACGGGAGCTCCGCGTTACCGCGAGCGGGGTATCGAGATCGAGCTCGAAGCACCCTCGACCGGGTTCGAGGTGCGCATGCCCGGCCATAGGCTCGCTCAGATCTTCGAGAACCTCCTCGACAACGCCCTGGGATTCACGGTAAACGGGGGGAGAATCCGCGTCGAGCTGCGAGCGGAGGGAAGGCTCGCGGTAGTGCGGGTCGAAGACCAGGGTCCCGGAATTCCCGAAGAGCATCGGGAGCGGATTTTCGACCGGTTCTTCACGTATCGTCCGACCGATCGGCGGGCGCGAGAGCACACCGGCCTCGGGCTCGCCATCGTGAAGGCGGTCGTCGAGAGGTATGGAGGCTCGATCGCTCTGGTGGACTCGTCCCTGGGCGGGACCGGGTTCGAGGTGCGGCTACGCCGGCTTTGACCCCAGAAGACGAGCAGGAAGGAAAATCATCGCCCGCAGGAGCTCGAAGACCCCGGTCACGACGATGCCCACCAGACGAAATGGGAGGAGGAACAGCCAGACGAAGGGGTAGAGAATGAGAGCCAGAAGCGCCGCCGGCCAGCAGACCACGAGCAAAATCATCCAGAGCAGAAATTTCGTCATCTCACTCGATCGGTACGCCGGCGCCGGCAGAAAAGTTCAGTGTGATTGACTGCGAGGAACTCGTCCTCGGAAAGGACCTTCACCCCCAGCTCGCGCGCCTTCTCCGCTTTCGAGCCCGCATCCTCGCGCACGACCACGAAGCTCGTGTTCGACGGATAGCGTGCGCCGCCGGACGGCTTCCCATCGCGTCGCCCGCTGATGGCTCCGGGGCAGCGCCGTTCACGAAGAGGCGAGGCGAAGAGGCGGTCACCGTTTTTTCGCAAGCCGCCGCGGGGCTCACTGAGGACCGGACGATCCGTATCGACGTGATCGAGCGGTAGACCGCATGGAGGCGATTCTCGCGTAGTTGTGCTCGACGAATTGCTCGACGACTTTCTTCGCCCCATTCGCCGCGTTCTTCCAAAGCATCGTGTCGTAGCCGGTAGCAGACATCACGAATACGGTTACCTTCCCTTTGGTGGGCTTCTGAGCGCGGGCAAAGCGAGGATTGCGAGTAACGGCAGCAGTTGGAGGAGGCTCACTTTTTCTCCCGCTCACTCATCCCCGGGTCCCCGTGGGAATCTGCCCTGCGACAGACCGAGCAAGTACCTCCGTTCTTCGCGCAGTGCGTGCAACTGCTGTAGTTCTTGCACGCCCGGCAAGTTCCTCTCGGATTGCACTTGGCAGCCAAAGCGTCGCCGGCGAGCGTCAAAGAGACTGCGAGCGCGAGCAGATATCTCGATGGTATTCTCATCTCACTCCCCCTTTTTTGTGACGGTGGGCGCGATTCTAGCGGAAAGCACATCGGCTGTCTATTCGGGAGATCTACCAAGTGGGCTTTAGCCAGTAGACCGCCTCCGGCTCCTTCCCGTCGTCGTCCTCTTCGGTGAATTCCTCCGTGCGAAAGACGAAGATCGCCGGCCGTCGCTCGCCGGTCCGGTCGACGATGCTGAAGACCTCGATCATCTCGCAGTCCTGGTGCCGGAGCCGGGCTTCCTCTTCGGTGAGCTCCTCGGAGGACCATTGGCGATCGTTCATGGAAGGTTTCAGCTCGACCGGCGGAGGGAGAGAATAGAATCACCCAACCTGATGGCACCAAGCGCCAGTTCTCCTACGAGGACGTTGGCGCGTTCCTGCGTTTCCTAGCTGGCGAAGTGAAGGTGACTGAGCAAGTTCACGTTGCCGCAATAATCGAGAAGCTATTCTCGGCCGTGGACCCTGTGAACGTGGGCGCTGCGAAACGCGCGAGCGAGCTGTCTTCGGATGTTGGCGAGCGGCTGCTCCTGATGCACATGACGAGCAGCGAGGATAAGGGCAAGGCACGGCGGATCGCGGAGAACCTGAACAAGACGTTTTTCGCGCATGGCGACGCCGTCTCTCGAAAGCGGGCCAAGGAGCTAAACCTCAAGATCGCCCCGGAGGACGCGAAACTAGAAGCGCTGCTTTGGGAGGCCTATCTCGGCCTGGAGAGTTACATGCAGCTCAGGGAGCCCTTCAATCCTCTCCACATCTACTTGCGCGACGCGGCTGGGGCGGCGGCACTCGCACCGCCTGGCCCCCTCGTGATCCCGCCGAACACGCCCCCTGAGTTGGCTCAGGGATTGTGGAACGCGGTGGCTCAGCAGGCGATGCAGAATCTCGCTAACAACGCGGTGGAGGTTGGGTACTCCGTGGTAAACGCCATTTTGGAGAGCACCAGGCTCGCTTCGGAGTTCCGCACGACAGGCAAGTTCACTGCGGCCAGGAACATTCAGGGGGCGATACAACTGGCAGGTACCGAGACCGACTCTGGTTGGAAGCAAGTGAATCCACCCGCCGCGACCACAGCGGCTCCGCCCGATGGACCCGCCCTTGCGCCAGCAGTCCCACCGACCGAGGTGCCCAATCAGTCATGAAAGTGTTAAACTCCTAAACACAGAGGTGATGAGAGCCATGTTTACCATCTTGGAGCCCGAAACTCAGGCCCCAGAGGTATATCGAAACACGCCGTTTGAGCACGTTTTGACTGCGGACATCGGTCAACTGATTGTGATCTGCACTACGCCGCTGGCTCCTCAGGGATGGATCACGACAACCGGGCTGATCCAACTCGCTAGCCGACTCCCCGGTTGGATGCCGCAAGCCAATGTGCCGACCTCGCAGCCTCCGCTGCCAGGCGCGGCCCTTGGGAAGCCTGCTGGCGTCAAGCCTGACCCCGACTCCGGGCTGAGAACCGTCGCGAACTTCCTCCGTTAGCATTTCGTTAGCAAACCCCTCGGACTTCGGAGATCCGTCTCCAAGGTTCTCACCCGATGCGATCGAGAAACTCTTGCTCCGTAAGAACTTCGACCCCCAGCTCTTTCGCCTTCTCCGCTTTTGAGCCCGCATCCTCGCCCGCGACCACGAAGCTCGTGTTCTTGCTGACTGCCGACGTCACCCTTCCGCCGCGCTCCTCTACGAGCCGCTTCGCGTCGTCACGGTTTAGCTTGGAAAGAGTTCCGGTGAAGACCACCCGCGTCCCTGCCAGTGTTTTTTCCGTCTGGCTCGACTCCCAGACGAGATCGAGTCCGTTTCGCACCATGTCCTCGATCACCCGCCGGTTCTTCTCGTCAGTGAAGTATTCGACGACCGACCGCGCGACTTCCTCTCCGATCTCGTGCACCGAGAGGAGCTCGTCTTCCTTCGCGTCCAGGATTCGGGCGAGGCTTCCGAAATGGGAGGCGAGGACCTGGGCCACGTGCTGGCCCACGTTTCCGATCCCGAGCCCGAAGAGGAAACGGTCGAAAGAAGCTTTCTTCGAAGCCTCGATGGCGTTCACCAGGTTCTCCGCGGACTTCTCCGCGAAACCGTCGAGCTCGAGGAGGTCCTTCTTCTCGAGGCGGTAGAGGTCCGAGAGATCGCGCACCAGCCCCCGCTCCACGAGCTGGGCCACCGTCTTGTCGCCGAGGAACTCGATCTCCATCGCGCCCCGGCTGGCGAAGTGCTGGATGCGTCCCGTCTGCTGCGCCCGGCAGCTCCAGCCGCCGGTGCACACGTGGTAGGCGCCCTTCGACTCCACCGTTGAGCCGCAGACCGGACAGACGGCCGGCATCTGGAACTCGGGGGGATCTCCCTTGCGATGCTCGAGGAGGACCTCAACCACCTCGGGGATCACGTCCCCCGCGCGCTGGATGCGGACCCGGTCGGAGGCGCGAACGTCCTTCCTCCGGACTTCATCCTGGTTGTGGAGCGTCGCCCGGCTCACCGTGACCCCGGAAACGTCCACCGGCCGGAGGAGCGCGACCGGGGTGAGCTTCCCCGTTCGGCCCACCGAAACCGCGATGTCCAAGACATCGGTGACTTCCTGACGAGCGGCGAACTTGAAGGCAACCGCCCACCGCGGGCTCCGCGAGCGCGATCCGAGCTCCGCCTGCTGATCGCGGCGGTCGACCTTGACCACGATCCCGTCGAGCTCGTAGTCGAGCTCGTCGCGCTTCGCCTCGAGCTCCCGGTGGTAGGCGACCACTTCGTCGAGGTCCTGAGAGAGCCGGCTCGACGGGTCGGTGCGAAAGCCCCACGCCGAGAGCAAGTCGAGCGCCTGCCTCTGGGAGCGTATCGCTACCGAGTCCGCGTACATCACGTCGTAGGCGAAGAGATCCAGAGGACGGCTCGCGGTGACGCTCGTATCGAGCTGCCGGAGCGAGCCGGAGGCGGCGTTCCTGGGGTTGGCGAAAGACTCCTTTCCCATCTCCGTCATGCGGCGGTTGAGGGCCTCGAACTCCTCGAGACGCATGATGGCTTCGGCACGGACCGCGAGCGTGCCGGAGGCGGGACAGGCCTCGGTGAAGAGCGTGAGGGGAAGAGATCGGATCGTCTTCAGGTTCAGGGAGACGTCTTCTCCCACGGTGCCGTCGCCTCGGGTCGATCCCCGGAGGAAACGACCCTCCTGATAAACGAGCTCCACCGAGAGCCCATCGAACTTGGGCTCGGCCATGTAGGCGACATTTGAGAGCCCGAGACCCTTCTCCACCCGCTTTGCGAACTCGCGCACCTCGTCCTCGTTCATCAGAGATTCGAGGGAGAGCATCGGGGAGAGGTGGCGCACTTCGCCGAAGGCGTCCTGAACCCCGCCGGAGACGCGCTCCGTCGGGGAATCGGGGGTCTTGAGGTCCGGGAACTCCTCCTCGAGCTCCGAAAGCTCCCGCAGCAGCTTGTCGTAAGCGGCGTCGGCGATCGAAGGACTCCCCTTCACGTAATAGAGATGGTCGTGGTGGCGGATCTGGCTCCTGAGGTCTTCGATGCGCTCCGGGGCCTCGAGCTTGGTCAACGATCGGCTCCGTTGCGGCGGAACCGGGCCTTGAGGCTTCTGCCGAACGCCTCGGCCTTTTCCCACGGGCCGGGGTAGCGGCGGCGCAACCGGTCGCGCAGGCGCGCGACGAACGGGACTTCGCTCGAGAGAAGGGCGACGGCGACGAGAAGAAACAGCACTCCCTGCAGAAACGGCAGGAAGAGTCCCACCACTCCGAGCGGCAGGAGAATCAAGCCCAGCGTGATCTTGACCCCGCGCCAGACGGGGTGCTTCGCCGAGCCCTCGAGGCCCTGGTCCATGGACTCAGAGTAGACGAATCTAATTCCCCGCGCGGAAGTGCGGCACGGGGCAATCCGCCATCGTGCGCAGCCCCGGCTCGAGCTTCGGCATCGAGGGAACCATGGCGACGAGCATGGCGATCGTCGCCTCGTCGCCCGCGACCCCGTTTTCGAACAGGAGGGTGACGTCCGGCCGTCCCTTGACCGTGATCCGGTCGAAGGGCTTCTTGGCGCCGACGTACATCTGGAGGTCGAGAGTCAGGGTTTCCTTTCCGTTGACGAAGCCACGACAGACGTGATGGAGGCCCGCCACCTGGCCGGCCTGGACCGTTACGTGCGGCGTCTTGACCCGGCTCGTGGCGAGGACCGGTTTGATGGTCTCCTCCACCCGCTCGAGGTTCCATCCCAGCCCCTCGGCGACGAGGTGGGTGGACTCGAGAAGTCCCACGTGGCCGAGCTCGTTGTTCTTGACCCCCTTGCGGAACCGGGCCGGGGTCATTCCCGCCCCCACCTTCTGCTGGAGGTTCGGCCTTCGCGTCGAGGCGTTCACCACGCGCTCGACAGCTACCGACTTCACCTCGAGGCAGGGGGCGGTCGCGGCGAGCGCCATGGTGTCCATGACGAAACCGGGGTTCACCCCGGTGCCGAGAACCGCGACTCCCATTCCCTTCGCGAAGCGGTCCAGATCCTTGGCCTGGGCGGCGTAGCGCACGTGGGGAAGGAGGAGCTCCTCACAGGAGCTCACGACGTGGACCCGCGCATCCACGCACTGCTTGATCTGGGGCAGCGCGTCCTTGAAGCGCGAGCTCGTGGTCAGGATCGCCACGTGGGGTCTCGTGACGTGCAGGACTTCGGCCGGCCGGTCCGAGACTCGAACCCCCGACGGCCGCGAGAGGCCGCAGAGATCCGCGACGTCCCGCTGCAGCTTTTTCGGATCGACGTCGATAGCGCCCACGAGCTCGATGTCGCGCCGCGCGAGAACGACCTTCGCCGTTTCGAGACCGATCTGACCCAGTCCGTACAGCACCACTCGGAGCCGCTCCGGCGCTTTCATCCAACGCACCTCCGCAACATGACGAACGGAACCAAACAGCGAAGATTATCTCAATCCCTCCGCCGCGAGCAATGTATATTGGCGTCCCATGCCGGCCTCGAAGCTCCCTTCCCCCGGGGCTGCATTGTTCCTGTTCGTCGCGGTTTTGGTCTCGAACCTGGGCATGGCGGCGATCTTCGCGACGTCGAAAATCAGCCCCGACTGGCTCCTGGTCGCGACGCCCCTCGTCCTTTTGGCCTCGACGGGTGTCTTCGTGTCCGCGTTCCGCCTCGACCCGCGAGAGACCCTGCTCCTGCGCCTTCCAACCTGGCCCGACCTCCTGATGGCGGTCCCACTCGCGATCTCGTTCGTGATCCTGAGCGATCAGCTCTCGAGTCTCACGTCCGGCTTCGTGCCAGACGAGCTTTTCGAGCAGCTCCGGGAGGCGCAGCTTCGATGGCTCGTGGTCTCGAGCCCGGGCGAATGGCTTTCCAGGCTCGCGACCATCGGGGCGGGGGCCGCGATCTCCGAAGAGCTGATGTTCCGGGGATTCATCCAGACTGCTTTTTCCCGCACTACCCGGCTTCTATTCGTCTCACTGCCGGGTCCGGCAGTCGCCGTCCTCTTGACGTCGATTCTCTTCACGGTGCTCCACCTCCTGCCGCTGCCTTCCTTCGCCGCGGCGGGGCTGGTTCTCGGATTGACCGCGCTCGCCACCCGAAGCATCGCCGTGCCGGTGGTCATCCATTTCCTCAACAACGTTTCGGCTCTCGCGCTCGTGAACTTCTGGGGTCTCGAGACCCTCGCCGATCCCGTCTGGATCCCCCCCGTGATTCTCCTCCCGGCGGTCGCGATCTTCGTGCTTTGCCTGATCTTTTACGCGAGGCGGCTCAGCCCACGGTCATGAGTAGCGCTCAGGGGGACCGTCCGAGCTCGCGCGCCACGAGAGAGGCCTCGGTCTCGGCCTCGCGGACGACGCGGAAGCCTCCGTCCTCGACGACGACTTCCGCCGGTCGGGGACGAAGGTTGTAGTTCGAGCTCATGGCGAACCCGTAGGCGCCGGCGTCGAGAATCGCTAGATGCTCTCCTCTTTCGGGAGCGGCGAGCTCGCGGTCACGGGCGAAGACGTCCGAGCTCTCACAGACGGCGCCGGCGACGTCGAAGGTCCGAACCTCCCGTTCTCGCCGCGCGAGCGGGACCACGCGATGGTAAGCCCCGTAGAGCGCGGGCCGCAGGAGGTCGTTGAGACCGGCGTCCAGGATCACGAACTCGCGCCCATGAACCCGCTTGACGCAGAGGACTCGCGCAACGAGGGCGCCCACCGGACCGAAGAGCACCCGGCCCGGCTCGGTCAAGAGAGTCACTCCGAGCTCGCGGAGAGGCTTCGCAACGCCTTCGGCGTAGGCCTCGAAGGCGGGCGTCGATTCCCCGCGGTACGAAATCCCCAGACCTCCGCCGATGTCGACGTAGCGAACCTTTACCCCGCTCTCCGAGAGCTCCCGCACCAGGGACGAGAGCGCCCGCGCGTTCTCGGCGAGAGGACCGAGGTCGGTAATCTGGGATCCGATATGCGAGTGCACGCCCGCGAAATCGACGTTCGCGAAGTCGCGACGGCTCCGGTAGAGCTTCAGCGCTTCGTCCGGGTCGATGCCGAACTTCGCCGTCGCGACTCCGGTCGCGATGTGAGGGTGGGTCTTCGCGTCGATATCGGGGTTGAGACGTAACGCGACTCTGGCCGTCCGTCCCGCATCGAAGGCCAGAGAGTCCAGCGTCCGGAGCTCGGTCTCGGACTCCACGAGGAACATGAGCACGTCGGCCGCGATGCCCGAGGCGAGCTCTCGGTCGGTCTTGCCCACCCCCGAGAACACGATTCGGGACGCGGGAAGCCCCAGCGAGAGCGCGAGCGCGAGCTCCGCGCCGGAGACGACCTCTGCCCCGGCGCCCGCGGCAAAGAGGGGCCGCAGAAGAGCGGGCTGGCTATTGGCCTTGAGCGCGACGCAGTGAAGGTGGGGGACGCCCTCAAAGGCGCGTGAGAGCGCTCGAAAGCGCTCGAGCGCCGCCGCGGGATCGTAGACGTAGAACGGTGTTCCGACCGATCGCGCGATCTCGGCGAGGGACACGCCGGCCGCGGAGAGCTGGTCGTTCTCGTAGCGGAAAACGTCGGGAGTCATTGCCACCTCGAACGGCGCGGCATTATATCGTCTCTTCCAGGATCCTCCTCGGTCGATCGGAAATGAGATATATTCCCCCGCATGATTCGAAACATCGCCTTCCTGCTGCTTCTGTCTTTTTCATTCACGTCAGCGGGGGAGCCCTCAGCCCGAGCGCAGGGCGAGCGAAGCGAGTCCCGGAGCGAGAGCCGCGGGGGTGGGGTCCCCGCGGCACTGATTGAAGACAAGAAAATCATCGCGCCCGAAGGATCGGACGTAGGGCTTCCCTTCAGCCCGGGCGTTCTCTCGGGAGACTTCCTCTACCTCGCTGGCGCCATCGGAAACAAGCCAGGGACTCTCGAGGTTCCCGCGGGCATCGAGGCCCAGATGCGCCAGGCGATGGCGAACCTCGAATCCGTGCTGAAAGCGGCGGGGATGGATTTCTCCCGCGCGGTGAGCGTCAACGTTTACCTCTCCGACGTCCGTCACTTCGCCGCGATGAACGACGTGTACCGCACCTATTTTCCGAAGGACCCGCCGGTGCGAGCGACGGTCGAAGCGGACATCGCGATCCAAGGAGCCCTCGTCGAGCTTTCGATGATCGCGGCCCGTCCGGGGGTCGAGCGCAAGGTCATTACGCCTTCGGGGATGCAAAGCCCGCAGCTTCCGTACAGCTGGGGCATCCAGGTGGGATCGACGCTCTTCATCGCGGGTGCCACCGCCCGCAATCCCAAGACTCTCGAGCCCGAGGGAAAGACGGTCCAGGAACAGACGCGCAACATCCTTCAGAACGTGGGACTGGTTCTCGAGGCCGCGGGAATGAGCTACCAGGACGTCGCCCACTGCCGGGTCTTTCTCGACGACGCGCGCGATTTCGCGGGCATGAACGAGGTCTACCGGACGTTCTTCCAGACGGCGCCGCCGAGCCGGGCGACGGTGCGCGCCGACCTCATGAACGCGCAGTTCCTTTCCGAGATCCAGTGCACCGCGGTCAAGGACCCGGCGCGAAGAGTCGTGGCTCCCGCGGGAGCGACTCCTGCCTCGGTTCCTCTCTCCCCCGCCATCGAGGCGGGAGGGCGCCTCTTCGTTTCGGGGATGTTGGGACGCGGTCCCAACGGCTATTCCGCGGACGTGAAGGAGCAGACCCGGCTCACGCTTCAAAATCTCCGGGCGGCGCTCAACGCCGCCGGCCTCGATTTCAAAGACGTGGTCGAGACCATGGTCTACCTCACCGACATCCGGTACTACCAGGCGATGAACGAGGTCTACCGCGAGATGGTGGGAAGCCCGCCTCCCGCGCGGGCGACGGTCGGAAGCCAGCTCATGGCCCCCGAGGCCCTGGTCGAGATCGTCATGCTGGCGGTGAAGTAAGACTCGACGGGACGCGGCCCCCACATTTGACACATTATGATTCTGTTGGCACAATCCCATCATGGCGGCGAAACCGATTCAAATATCCGTCGATATGGATCTCCTGAACCGGATTGACCGAGACCCGGAAGTCCGAGAGCGAGGCCGCTCCGCGTTCATTCGCTCGGCGGTTGAGCTCTATCTCGCGGCGAAAAGACGACGAGCGGTCGATCAGCAGATTGCGAGCGCCTACCAGGGACGGGCCGACGAGATGCTGGAGGAGATCGATGACTTGATGGGAAGCCAAGCGTGGCCCCGAAAGTAAACCGCGGTGAAATCTGGCTCTTGGATCGTCCTCGGCCCGACAAGCGCCGTCCCGTCCTGGTGCTGAGCCGTCCATCGCTGATCCATTCTCTCCATACGGTTACCGTGGCCGCGGTCACTTCCACCATTCGCGGATCGCCAACCGAAGTCGGCCTCGGCGTTGACCAAGGATTGAAGCACCCTTCCTGCGTCAACCTCAGCAACCTCTACACCGTGCGGCAGCATGACCTCGCCCGATTCGTGGGAACCGTGGCGCCCCAGAAAATGGTCGAGGTCTGCGCCGCGCTCGCGATCGCCTTCGCTTGCGACTGACGAGTTTGTTTCGTCCTCAGGGGTCGCTGATTCGTTGATGAGACCGCCTAAGCCTAAGGCAGACGCTTATTTAAGAGGGGCTCGTTCCCTCAACCTATCGTCGTCCGCTTAAGAGTCGTGCTCGGGACCGCTCTGTCCCCATGGTGCGGGCCAGGCGCGCGTCCTGAGGGGTGCCGGTCTCCACTCGAATCGAGTAGACGCGGAGAGACAGCGCGCGGCGATCGCCGTTCCACTGGAGGCGATCTGGCACGAAGCTCCGATTCGTTCGCAGGGTGAGGGTGGCGAGCGAGTTTTTCCGATCGAGGGGCATCTCCACGAGAAAATTTCGCGCGTTGAGAGCGAAGCTTCTCGGCTCACTCCCCTGCTGGATGACCTCGAGCGCGACCCCCGTCCCCAGGTACTCCAGAGGCGCCACTCCCTCGATGCGGAGGTGCCCTCCGGATTCCGGAACGTGCACCAGGCAGAGGGCCTCGTCCGAGATCCAGCGGAAGATCCTGCGCCCTTCGTCGGGCTCGGGATAGAAAAATCCCGCTCCGCAAACGAGCCCGGGGTCGGAGCTGACGCCGTAGTCGAGACCGCGGAGGACGAGAGGTGCCTCCATCGGCTCACCCGAGCGTTCGGTTCGGACGACGAGCCGGGTCCAACCCCTCTTACGCGCGGGTGGGAGCTCGGCGCCGAGGAGAAAGGGCGCGTCGCAAGGTCGCCGCCCGAGGGAAGCGCCGTCGGCCTCGATCTCTACTTCGACGTCTTCGCACGGCCCGCCCGGCTCGCCGGCGACCAGGACGAATGCGGTCTCGACTTCTGGCCGGAGAAACGCTTCGCGTTCGACGAACGAGCCCAGCCTGGAAACGGGTCCGCTCTCGAGAGAGAGAAGCCATCCCGGTCCGGCGAACCACGACGGCGGTGAGAGCGCGATGAGCGCAACCGTCGCCGGCCGCGTTCCCGCGAGAAGGGGAGCGAGCGAACGGGGCCACTCCCAGACCGCGAGGGACATTCGCGAGCCGGGAGCGACGTTCTCGAGATCGGTGCGCCGGGGATCGGCAAGGAACAGGACTTCATTCTCGCCGCCCGACTTCCAGTATTCCGCCAGCGCCGCAACTTCTCCGCCGGCGCCGGCCTCGAGCAGCCGGAGGCCTTCCGGCCTTCCCTGGTAGTACCGGGAGAAGACGTGATGGCCTGCAAGCACGAACCGGTCTCGGGGCGTGGCAACGTAGGAAAGCTCGTCGAGCGCCGCATGGACCGGGCTCATGCTCTTCGAGTAGGTCGAAAGGGCGGGGAGAGCCACGAAGAGCGATAGGGTGATGACCGACGCCGCCACCGATGGGGCGACCCATCGAACGCGGGGAGCGAGCGAACCAAGTGCGTGTGCGCCTTCGATCGCGAGCCAACAGACGAACGGCAGATAGAGAAGACTGTACCGCGTCGTCTCCACGTGCTGGAAGAACAGGTGCAGTAGAAAGTACGGGCCGAACGATATCGATCCGAGGACGAGCGACTTCCGCCGATGCGAAAGCAGCGATCCGAATCCGAGAGCCGCGAGAGCGAGCACGGTGAATCCGAGAGTCTTCTCGCCCCAGGGCTGAAGGAGCGCGGCGTCCAACGCTCGGACGAGTCCGTTCAAACTGAGATGCCGAAGAAGAGGCTCCCAAGCCGCAGCCTCCGACACGGTCCGTCCAAACGCGCGGGTGTAGGCGCTGATTCCTCCGGAGGCCACGACCACGGGCAGCAGCCATAGGGCGGAGCCGAGCGCCCCGGCTGCGAGAGCGGCGAGGCGGCCTTTCGGGGACTTCAAGAGGGCGCGAGCAAGAAGGGGCGCGGTGAGAACGAGAGACTGAAGCCTCGCCCCGGGCGCGAGCCCGGCGAGGAAGCTTCCACCGATGAGCCGCATCGGGCTTTCGGGGCCGCGGACGAGCGCCGAAAGCGCGGCGACCGTCATGAGAAGTCCGAGGCTGTCGCTCATCGGTCTCGCCCCCGTGAGCCAGACCACGGGGCAGCACAGAGTCAACAGGGTCGCCGCCCAGGCGACGGGCCGGTGACCCGAGAGCGCGGTGAAGAGCGCGAAGAGCGGATAGACAAGGATGGCCTGCGCGAGCGCGCTCACCATCGCGAGGGTGGTCAGCGGATCCGGAAACAACGAACGCACCGCTCTCGCCGCGGCCACTTCGAGGGGATACCCCGGCGGGTGGGGCTGATGCCGGGCGGGATCGAACTCGTCCAGGGCGAGGGCGAAGTTCATCGAATCGATGTCCTCGAGCGTCGGCGGAAAAAAGACGACCCGGCTCGACAGGCACACGAAAGCCGCGAGTACGAGGAGACCTGGCGACGCCATGACCCTTTCGGGGACCGAGCTCAAAGGAAAAACCCCCACCCCCGCGCGATCGAAAGCCGCGAGAGAATGGGGCTCTTTGCGGAGTTTGTCAAGCCCTTGTTCGAACGGCCCTCAGGGCTTGATGAACTTCCTCAGCAGGGTCTGGCCGTCGCGCACGATGACCAGCGCGCCGTCCTTCAAATCCTCGTCGAAGAGCTTCAGGAGATTGAAGAGCGTCGCCGTCATGACCTGGGCCTCGAGCGCGTCCTGACGGAAGAAAATCACCGAGGGCCAGGAGACTCCGGAGTCGGATTCGACCAGGCGCGCGAGGCTCCGGTTCCGGGTCACGACGACCCGGCTCTCGAACGCCGCGAGGCGAAGGAACTCCCGGATCGGCAGGTCCCCCGCCCCGATCTCGAGCGCGTGGACGGCGTCGTAGCCGGCGTCGTTCAGGTCCTGGACCACGCCCTCGGGAAAGAACGGATCGGCGAGAAGCTTCACGTAGCGATCCCGTGGAGCACCTCGGCGAATCTCTCCACTTCCGCCTCGGTGTTGTAGTGCGCCATCGAGGCCGAGACCGCGCCTTCGTCCTCCGGAAGACCGAGCGCCCGGACCGCCCTCGGGCACCCGAGGGATCCGTGCTCGACGCGGACGTTCTCTCGCGCGAGGGCGGAGGCGACCTCGCCCGGCTCTTTGTCCCGCAGGCGAAAGAACAGATGAGGCATTCGCCTCGCGGAGTGATCGCAGTCGTCGATGCCGTAGACGGTGGCACCGGGAATCGCGGCAAGGCGACGGAGCGCGAGCGAGGTCAGGGTCCTCTCGTAGTGGCGGATGGCCTGCATGCCCCGCCTCATGTGCCGTCGGCGTCCGTAGTCCTCCGAAGGCTGGATCTGCATCTCCTGCGACAGTAGGCCCAGCTCCTCGACGTAACGGAGGGCGGCCCCGAGAGCGTCGATCTCCTTCGGCTCCGTCTCGAGCCCTTCGAAGATCGAAGGGGCAGCCTCTCGAAGCTCCCGCATCCGTTCGCGGCGTCCCCAGAGAAATCCGGCGCGCGATCCGAAGAGCGAGGAGGTCGAGGCGAGCACGAAATCCGAGCGCAGGAAACGCACGTCGATTGGGCCGTGAGAGAGAAACGGGGTCCAATTCACGACGAACGAGCTCTTCCAGTCGCGGACCAGGAGCGCCACGGGCAGAAGCTCGACGATGGTACCGATGGCGGAGGACGCTTTCGCCGCGACGACGAGCCGAGTGCGCTCGTTCAGAAGCTCGGAAAGCCGAGCGGGGTCGAGACCCGCACCGGGCCGCTTCAGCGGCCAGAACCGAACCTTCACTCCCTTCTGCTCGAGGGCGAGCCATGGGGCGAGGCTCCATTCATCGTCGATCTCGGTAACCACCACCTCCGAGTCCGGCTCGAGACTCGCTCCGAGGCCCAGGCTCAGGCTTCGGGCGAGCTCCCTCACGTCGGAGGCGAACACGATCTCCTCCTCCGACCAGGCTTCGTTGCTGTTGAGAAAAACCGCGAGGCTCTCGCGGGTCTCCCGGAGGATCTCGTCCGGGTCGAAGGCGATCGAAGCTCTGTCCAGAAGGGCTCGAACCGTGCTGAGAACCCAGGGCGCGGATGCATTCTTGAAATAGACGGTGTCCGGGCTCTCCGGTCGGCAAAAGCAGCCCCGGACGTAGTCGAGAGGAAAATCCATGGCGGCAAAGATAGCGCGCTTCAAGCCTGCGCGCCATCTCCGATCGGAGGTATCATGACCTTCCAATGGAAGAAAGCTCGTTCGAGGACGGGTATCGCGCGGCAACCGTGGGCGCTCTCGCCCTCGAGCGCTCTCACCTCGCGACCGTCGCCGCTCGGGGGAAGGATCGGGAGTCTTTCCTCCAGAACATGCTCACCAACGACGTCCGCTCCCTCGCCCCTTTCACCGGCCTGCCCGCGGCGTTTCTCACTGTCAAGGGAAAGCTCGTCTCCGACCTCCTCGTCTTCAAGAGCGACGATTCTTTCCTCCTCCAGCTGGAGCGCGAGCGCGCCGAGCCCTTCCGGAAGGCCCTCGACCGATACATCATCTCGGAGGACGTGGCTCTCGAAAGCCGCGCGGAGACGGAGGCGACGTTCTCGCTCGAAGGGCCGAAAGCGAGCGGGATCCTGGCCGGGCTCGCGGGGATCTCCATGTCCGAGCTGGACGAACTCGCCCACCTTCATTTTCGATCCCTCGATCTCTCGAGTGTTCCCGTGCGGATCACCGCCCATAGGCGCGAGCTCACGCCACGGTTCGACGTAACCGCGAGCCCCGCCTTCGTTCCGAATCTCCTCGAGCGAGTCCTCGAACGGGGAGCGCTCCTCGGGGGCGAGAGCGTCCGAGAGACGCGCCGCATCGAAGCCTCTCGCCCTCGTTTCGGAGTCGACATGGACGAGTCTCACCTTCCGCTCGAAGCCGGCCTCGATGAAGCCATCAGCTTCCAGAAAGGCTGCTACATCGGCCAGGAGTACGTGGTCCGGCTCGCTCACCGGGGCCACGTCAATCGCAAGCTCATGGGATTGAGATTCGGGCGAGTCGAAGCACCCGCTTCAGGAAGCGCAGTGCTGCACGGAAGCGAGGAAGCGGGCGCGGTCACGAGCGCGGCTTTCTCGCCCGCGTTTGGCGGCGCCCTCGCGCTCGCCTACCTGAAGCGCGCGTACCTGGAGCCGGGGATAGAGGTTACGATAGGCGGTGCAACCGCGACCGTATCGTCTCTACCCTTCGCGCGCGGGAGCTGAGTCGAGCGACTGGAGGAGACGCTCCCAGGCGTTCCAGTACGCGTCCCCTCCTGCGAGAAAAGCATCGGCGTGTCCCCCATTCTCGACGGCGACGAAGGTCTTCGGCTCGCGGGCGGCGCGAAATAGAGCCTCTCCTTGCGCGAAGGGGACCGTCGGATCCCGCCTCCCGTGAAAGATGAGAAGGGGAAGAGCGACCTCGGGGATCTTCTTCAGGTTGTCGTACCGCGTCCGTACGAACGAGGTGAAGGGCGTGAGAAACGGATAGGCGACCCGGCCCATGTCGGCGATGGAAGTGAAAGGAGCTTCGAGAACGAGCGCGGCCACGTCTTTGCGGAGCGAGAGCTCGATCGCGACCGCCGCGCCCAGAGACTCACCGAGCAGAATCAACCTCTCAGGCGCGATCCGTCGCTCCTCGACCAGATACCGGTGGGCAGCGACGGCGTCTCTGTACGTGC
The DNA here is from genome assembly GCA_964553925.1 of uncultured Acidobacteriota bacterium. Lineage (GTDB taxonomy): Bacteria > Acidobacteriota > Vicinamibacteria > Marinacidobacterales > SMYC01 > DAISKN01. The sequence goes on along the minus strand of CAZKNR010000127.1, from coordinate 33,037 downwards.
CCTCCTCGGAGGGCCGGCCCTCGCTCCGCCCGAAGCCGCGATAGTCGAAGAGAAAGACGTCCACTCCCAGATTGCGGCGAAGGAGTAGAGCACGATCCAACCGGCCGGAGATGTTTCCGGCGTTGCCGTGGCAGACGAGGACGGTGTATGCGGGACTCGGCGGCGGGAAACTGGGAAGAAACCACCCGTGGACCCGGACCCCATCCGAGGCGGAGAGGAAAATCTCGTCATGCTCGAGGCCGAGAGATTCGGGGGTCACCTCGATCTCCCGGGAGGGGAAGTAGATGAGCCTCTTTTCGAAGAGCAAGGACCCTATTATGGGCCAGGCCGACTCGTGATATGTTGTTGGGCTCACAAGGGAGGTGTACGGTTGGGCGGAGACGAGGCCACCCTCGCGAGGCTTCCGAAGCCTGGCGAGTCTATTTTCTACCCCAAAGTGGGCCACTGCATCTTCCGCGGGGTGATCGAGGATCCAGCGGCGCCCGGCGCCAAGCTGGTGGAGCTCGAGGACATCGAGGAGGGGAGCCGGATCCTCGTTCCTCTTTCGCGCGTCCCCGAGCTGAATCTCCGGCCGGCGGGAATGGCGATGGAAGCGGTGCAAGAAGAGCTGTCGGCGGAGTTCGAGGGAGCGATCCCGGAGGACGCCGACCGCCACCGGGTGATCGAGGAGCTCATCGCCGAAGGCTCGCCCCGGAGCCTGGCCCGCGCCCTGAAGCGCCTCCATTTTCTCCGCCAAACCACGGGTCTGGCGCGCGAGGAAGAGCACACCCGCAAGAAGATCCGGAGCTGGCTCGCAGCCGAGGTCGCAATCGGAAAAGAGTGCACTCGGGCCGAAGCTCAGGCGTTCATGACGAGGGTTCTCCAGGACGCCATTTCCGCCCACAAGGTGAAGGAGAAGGAAGAGGCCAAGGAACGAAGGCGCGCGGCGAAGGAGCAGAAGAAGTCGGATACGGTAGCCGCCGTCCCAGCCATTTCAGCCATTTCAGGCGTTACAGGCGTTACAGGCGTTACAGCCATTACAGGAAGACCCGCGAGCCACGAAACCCCCAAAAGCGAGGAGGACTCCCCGGTCTCCTAGAGCGAGCCTCTTTTTAAATTCCACCGATGGCCCGAACTCCAGAGCTCTACGTGAAGCCGCTCCAGGGCGAGCCCTATCGGTTCGAGCTCGAAAAGGACGTCATCACCATCGGCCGGTCGAAGAAGAACGACCTGGTCCTCGCGGACCAGTGGCTCTCGCGCATCCACGCGGAGATCCGGCGGGAGAACATCCGGCATTTCATCCGCGACCTCGATAGTCGGAACGGAACCTACGTGAACGGCTTGCGCCTGTCGCAGCGCGTGCCCCTCCAAAACGGCGACGTGATCACCCTTGGAGATCAGCAGATTCGTTTCGTCCACGACGCCTCGGGAAGCGTAATCCTGACGGAGACGCCCGCGGGGCTCGACCTCGAAGGAACGCTCGTGGTCTCGACCGAGGAGCTCCTGGCGGTTGCGGCTCGGGCGAAGGAGGACACCTGGGACAACATCGCGGGAACCCGCGGGGCGGCTCGGACTTCCTCTCATTCGATCGCCGACGACTCCGCGAGGATCCTGAAGCAGAACCAGATCCTGAGCGCCCTCAGCCAGGCGAGCATGGCGCTCATCTCCAACCGCCCGTTGAACGAGCTTCTGGACTTCATCCTCGAGCTCGCGTTCAAGGCCATCCGCGCGGAGCGCGGCGTCCTGATGCTTACTACCGAAGGCGGGGGGCTCTCGGTCGAGGCGGTGAGAAGCGCCGGCGGGCGCAACACCACCGAGGAGATCGCCTTCAGCCGAACCATCGCCGACAAGGTGGTCAAGGAAAAGGTCTCGATCCTCACCAAGAACGCCCTGGTGGATCCGCGCTTCGACCGGCAGCAGTCCATCATCTCCCTCGGCATCCGCTCGGCGATGTGCGTGCCCCTGTGGCACGACGATGCCGTCACCGGACTCATCTACGTCGACAGCCTGAGCAAGGAGAACTCCTTCACCCCGGACGACCTCACGCTTCTGAGCTCGCTCGCGAACGTCGCCGCCATCAAGCTCGAGAACGCCAAGCTTCTCGAGGAGATGATCGAGAAAAAGCGCATGGAGCGCGAGCTCGAGCTCGCGGGTGAGATCCAGCAGAACAGCCTCCCGCGCCAGGCCCCGAGTTATCCGGGCTGGGACCTGGTGGGCACCAACACTCCCTGCTACACCATCGGCGGCGACTACTTCGATTTCATCGAGCGCCCGCATGGGCTCGCGGTGACGCTCGGCGACGTCTCGGGAAAGGGCGCGAGCGCGGCTCTGATGATGATGGTGCTCCGGGCGACGGTGCACTTCGCCTGCCAGCGGGAGGCCGAGGTGCTCACCATCCTCTCCCAGACCAACGGGGTCATGTTCCATAACTCCCCCGCTCAGTTCTACGTGACGTTCTTCTTCGGCGACCTCACGACCGGCACGGGCAGGATGCGCTACGTCAACGCCGGCCACATTCCGCCGATCCTGTATCGGGCGAAGAGCCGAAAGATAGAGAGGCTCACCGCGGGCGGCACGGTCATAGGTCTTTTTGCCGAGACCTCGTTCGAGGCCGGTGAGGTAGAGCTCGAGCCCGGAGACATCCTCCTGGTTTTCACCGACGGCTTGAGCGAGGCATGGGGTCCGGATGAGGAGGAGTTCGGCGAGGAGCGCATGGGAGAGCTCATTTGCGCCAACGCCTCTCTCCCCGCGCGCGAGCTGGAGCGGATGATCCAGGACGAGGTCGAGGTCTTCACCGCCGGGGCGCGCGCGACCGACGATCGAACGCTCATCGTGGTGAAACGGACGTGATCTCGACGCGTTGACGCCCTCCGGGCGTTCGTGCTACTTTCGCTCATATCTGAAATGGTGCAGCGCCGCGGAGCTCTCCCGGAAGTTTCGAGCCTTTCGAGCCTCCAGAGAGAGTTCAGCAAGATCTTCGGTCAGTTGAGCGATCTCGACACGAGCGACGCCGGAGGCATCGGTCTCGGCGAGTGGTTCCCTCGAGTGGACGTGCTCGAGACCGCGAAAGACGTCGTGGTCAAAGTGGAAGCTCCCGGGCTTCTGAAGAGCGAGATCGCAGTCGCGTTTCAAGGGCCCAAGTTGATCTTGTCGGGTGAAAAGAAGCAGGCGAAGGTGGACCGTTCGATACGAGGTTACCTCTGTCTCGAGCGAAGCTTCGGCAAGTTCTCCCGGTCGCTCTACATCGACCGCGCGGTGGATCTCACCAAAGCGACGGCCGCGCTCGAGGCCGGAGTGCTGACGGTGACCATCCCCAAGCTCAAGGACCGACGAGGCAGCGAATTCCATCTTGAAATCGACGACGTAGAGTCCAAGATCAAGTAGATTCCGATGGAACTGGACCCCAAAGAGACCCAAGAGCCGCCGCAGATACCGGAGTATCTCCCCGTCCTCCCGCTTCGGGACATCGTGATCTTTCCCTTCATGATCGTTCCCCTCTACGTGAGCCGCGACCGGTCGGTGAAGGCGGTGGACTCCGCGCTCTCCGAAAATCGCATGATCTGTCTCGTCGCCCAGAAGGATCAGAATCGCGAGAACCCCGCGGTCGAGGATCTCCATCGAATGGGAACGGTCGCGGTGATCATGCGAATGCTGAAGCTCCCCGACGGACGCATTCGCGTCCTCGTCCAGGGAATGAACCGCGCTCAGGTGGACGGCTTTCCCCAGTCCGATCCGTTCTTTCTCGCGAGCCTCACTCCGGTCCATGAAGAAACCTGGGACGAGGAGTCGCTCGAGCTCCAGGCGCTTCGAAGAAACGTCAAGGAGGCGCTGGAGAAATCCGTGAACCTCGGCAAGTCAATCTCTCCCGAGGTCATGGTCATCGCCGCGAACCTCGAGGATCCGGGACGGCTCGCGGATCTCGCGGTATCGAACCTCGACCTCAAGGTGACGGAAGCCCAGGAGATCCTCGAGACCATCGACCCCATCGAGCGGCTGAAGAAGGTGCACGAGCTCATCGCCAAGGAGCTCGAGGTCTTGACGATGCAGCAGCAGATCAGCTCCCAGGCACGGGGCGAGATGGACCGCTCGCAGAGAGAGTTCTTCCTGCGCCAGCAGCTCAAGGCCATCCAGTCGGAGCTCGGCGAGGGAAACGAGCTCGCGGAGGAGGTCCGCCAGTTCCGCGCGAAGGCCGTGAAGGCGCGGATGCCCAAGGAAGTGCAGAAGGAAGTCAACCGCCAGATCGCGAAGCTCGAAAGGATGCATCCCGACGCCGCCGAGACCGCGACTCTTCGGAACTACCTCGAGTGCATGGTCAACCTCCCGTGGAACCGCTTCAGCCGCGACAACCTCGACCTCCCGCAGGCCCGGGTGATTCTCGACGAGGACCACTACGGCCTCGACCGAATCAAAGAGCGCATTCTCGAGTACCTCGCGGTGCGGAAGCTCAAGAAGAAGATGCGCGGGCCGATTCTTTGCTTCGTCGGCCCCCCGGGAGTGGGAAAGACTTCTCTCGGTCGTTCCATCGCCCGCGCCGTCGGCCGCAAGTTCCACCGCATCTCTCTCGGAGGCGTCCGCGACGAGGCGGAGATCCGGGGACACCGCCGGACGTACGTGGGCTCGATGCCGGGCCGCATCATCCAGGGAATCCAGCAGGCGGGGACCTCGAACCCGGTGTTCATGCTCGACGAGGTCGACAAGATCGGGTCCGACTATCGCGGCGACCCGAGCTCGGCCCTTCTCGAGGTCCTCGACCCCGAGCAGAACTACTCGTTCCGCGACAACTATCTCGGAGTGCAGTTCGATCTCTCGAACGTGCTGTTCATCGCGACCGCCAATCAGCTCGATACCGTCCAGCCGGCGTTTCTCGACCGGATGGAGGTCATAGAGCTCAGCGGCTATACGGAAGAGGAAAAAGTCCAGATCGCGAAAAGGCACCTGATCCCGAAGCAGGTGGGCGAGAACGGGCTCGACGGCAAACGCATCGCTTTCAGCGACGAGGCTCAGAAGCTCATCATCGGTCACTACACGCGCGAGGCTGGACTCCGGAGCTTCGAGCGTCAGATCTCGAGGATCTGCCGCAAGGTCGCGAGGAGGGTGGCGGACGGACGCGAGCAGCTCACGCGAGTCACGGCGTCGAACGTCTCGCAGTTCCTGGGAGCTCCGAAGTACCTCGGGGAGGACGCTCTCCAGAAGGATCAGGTCGGGGTCGCGACCGGTCTCGCCTGGACGCCCACCGGAGGCGACGTCCTGTTCGTGGAAGCGATGGTGATGAAGGGGAAGGGCGAGCTCATCCTCACCGGTACTCTCGGCGACGTCATGCAGGAGTCGGCCCGAGCAGCGCTCTCGTACGCCCGCTCGCGCGCCGCGCAGTTCCATATCGACGAATCGCTCTTCGCGACCCGCGACATCCACATCCACATCCCCGAGGGCGCCATCCCCAAGGACGGACCGTCGGCGGGCGTCACCATGGCGCTCGCGATGATCTCCGCCCTCACCGAGACTCCCGTGCGGCACAACGTCGCCCTCACCGGCGAGATCACGCTTCGAGGCAATGTGCTTCCCGTCGGAGGGATCAAAGAGAAGATCCTCGCTGCCCGGCGGGCGAAGCTCCGGACGGTCATCGTTCCCAAGCTCAATGCCAAGGATCTCGACGAGCTCCCTTCCTACGTGCGCCGGGATCTCGACTTCCGCCTGGTGGAGTACGTGGACGAGGCCCTCAAGGCTTCGCTCGTCGACGACGGCAAGGTCCTGCGCCTTCGCCCCCCCGAGGCGGCGCGGATGAAACCCCGCTCGAGCTCGTCCCGAAGCCCGAGGACGGCCCTCAAGTGAGGGTCCTCGCCGCCGGCGACGTCGTCGGAAAGGCCGGGCGGAACATCCTGAAAGCAGGCCTGGCTCACCTCAAGTCCAAGGAAGACTTCGACCTCGTCGTGGTCAACGTGGAGAACGCGGCCGCCGGATTCGGGGTCACGCCCGACATCGCCGACCAGCTCTTCGATCTCGGGATCGACGTCTTAACCACCGGAAACCACATCTGGGACAAGCGGGAGATCTTCGAGCACCTCGAGCGCGAGCCGCGCCTGCTGCGCCCCATCAACTACCCTGCGGCCTGCCCCGGCGTCGGCACCTGCCTCACCACGACCGCCTCCGGAATCACGACCGCGGTCGTGAACGTCCAGGGGCGAGTGTTCATGCCGCTCATCGACTGCCCGTTCCAGGCCATCGATCGAGAGCTGCAGGCCCTCAAGGGAAAGGCTGAGGTCATCGTGGTGGACATGCACGCCGATGCCACATCGGAAAAAATGGCGATGGCCGCCTATCTCGACGGACGGGTCGCGCTTCTGTTCGGAACGCACACCCATGTCCCCACCGCCGACGAGCGCATCCTCCCCAAGGGCACCGCCTACATCACCGACCTCGGCATGTGCGGCGCATACGACTCCGTCATCGGGATCGAGGCTTCGACCTCGCTCCCCCGATTCCTGACGGCGATGCCCACGAAGTTCGAGACGGCGAAAGGCAACCCCTGGATGTGCGGCATCATCGCCGACATCGACGAGAGAACCGGCCGCGCGCGAAGCATCACCCGGTTCAAAATCACTGAAGCCGACGTAGCTTGAAGTGGAAGAGTGACCAGCCAGCCGAAGGCCGCGTCGGACACCGGCCGCAGGGTCCACTCGGTCACCGAGCTCACCCAGGAGATCAAGCTCAACCTCGAGCGGACGTTCTATAACCTCTGGGTCGCGGGGGAGATCTCGAACCTGAAACTGCCCTCTTCCGGGCACTACTACTTCACGCTGAAGGACGAACAATCGCAGATTTCGGCGGTGCTGTTCCGGGGCTCGACCCGCCACCTTCGGTTCCGCCCAGAGGACGGGATGGCGGTCCTCGTCTGGGGGCACGTCACCGTCTACGAGCCGCGGGGCGCGTACCAGATCCGGGTCGAGCGCATGGAGCCGCGGGGAAAGGGATCGCTCCAGCTCGCCTTCGAGCAGCTCAAGGAGAAGCTGGGAAAAGAAGGGCTCTTCGAGACCTCGCGCAAGCGTCCGATTCCCCTCCTCCCCCAGCGGCTCGGGATCGTGACCTCGCCTTCGGGAGCGGCCCTCCGCGACCTCTGCCGGATCCTCCATCGGCGCTTTCCCAACCTCGAGGTTCTCGTCTATCCGGCCCAGGTGCAGGGAGACATGGCGGCGGCCGAGATCGCCAAGGGCATCCAGGTTCTCAACCGGCTGGCCGAAAGGAATGCCATCGATGTCCTCATCGTCACTCGGGGCGGGGGTTCCCTCGAGGATCTCTGGCCCTTCAACGAAGAGTCCGTGGCGCGGGCCATCGCGACTTCCGCGATCCCGGTGATGAGCGCGATCGGCCACGAGGTGGATTTCACCATCGCCGATTTCGTCGCCGACGTCCGCGCCCCGACCCCGTCGGCGGCGGCGGAGATGGTGGTGCGCCAGAAAGACGACTTCCTCGAACGGGTGGCCGCGCTCGAACGGCGGCTCCAGAGCACGGCGCGCTACCGCCTCCGGGATCTCCGCTCCCGCGTGGATCGGGTCTCGACCCACCAGGCGTTCGGAGCCGTTCTCCACGGAATCGAGACCCGGGCGCAGAGGGTCGATGAATCTGTCCACCGAGCGCGTTTTCACATGGACCGGCTTCTTACTCGCCTTCGCCAGCACCTCCACGGCGTCTCGGCGCGGCTCTCCGAACGGCGGGTCGACCGCCGACTGGGGGAAGCGAGGACAAGGCTCGCTCGCCTCTCCGCGCGCCTGGAGGCCGCGGAGCGATCCAGGACCCACCGCGCCCGCCGCGCATTCGCCGAAGTCGCCTCGAAGCTCGATGCCCTTTCGCCCCTTGGCGTCCTCGGCCGTGGCTATAGCCTCGCCTGGTCGCCTCAAGGTAAGCTTCTCCGAAGCTCGGACGAAGTCGCCGTGGGCGACGCCGTCCGCGTGGATCTGGCCCGTGGCCGGCTCCATTGTCGTGTGGAAAAGCGTGATGCCTGAGAAAGCCTCTGAACCTCTGAGATTCGAGCCGAAGGACTTCGAGGACGCGCTCTCTCGACTCGAGGGCATCGTGAAGGAGCTCGAGAAGGGGGAGCTCTCCCTCGAGAGCTCTCTCGCCCGCTACGAGCAGGGCATTCGCCTTGCGAGGTTCTGCGGCGAGAAGCTCGAGGAGGCGGAGAAGCGCGTCGAGCTTCTCCAGGTAACCGACTCCGGGGAGCCGAAGCGGGACGCGACCGGCGCCCTCCGGACGACACCTCTCGATTTCGACAAGGACTCGAACGAAGAGTGACAGTGGACCACGAAACGCTGGAAGCGGAGCTGAGCTTCGAGCGCTACCTCGCGGGTAGGGCGGCTCTGGTGGACGCTTTCCTCGATTCCTACCTCCCCCCGGAGTCGACTCCTCCGGAAACGATCTCGCGCGCCGTTCGCTACAGTCTTTTCGCGGGAGGCAAGCGCCTGCGGCCGGTGCTGGTTCTGGCCGCAGCCGAGGCCGTGGGAGGGGAGGCCTCGGACGCCCTTCCGGCCGCGGCCGCGTTCGAGATGATCCACACCTACTCTCTGATCCACGACGACCTCCCGGCGATGGACGACGACTCGCTTCGGCGGGGAAGGCCGACGTCGCACGTGGTCTTCGGGGAGGCGATCGCCATACTCGCCGGTGACGCGCTCCAGACTCACGCGTTCGCCGTTCTCGCCGATCCTCCCCTTCCCTGCCAGCTCTCCGCGGACCGGAAGATTCGAGCCGTCGCGGAGCTCGCGAGCGCGGCCGGCGCGAGCGGCATGGTGGGAGGCCAGGTGTTCGATCTCGAATCCGAGGGGCGACCGGTCGACGCCGCGACTCTCGAGCGCATCCATCGGCACAAGACCGGGGCCCTCATCCGGGCGTCGGCCCGCGTGGGCGGGATCGTCGCGGGCGCGAGAGAGGACGACCTCGCCCGCTTGACCCGGTTCGGCGAGGAAGCAGGGCTCGCGTTTCAGATCATCGACGACATCCTCGACGTCGAGGGAAGCGACGCGACTCTCGGAAAATCCGCGGGGAAGGACGCCCGGTCGGGAAAGGCCACCTATCCCCTGGTTCACGGGATCGGCGAGGCCCGACGGAGAGCGGAAGAGCTCGTCTCGTCGGCGCTTCACCGTCTCGAGCCCTTCGGGGGCCGGGGTCGGCCGCTCGCGCTTCTCGCGGAGCACATGATTCGACGGAGCCGCTGATCGGGGGAGGATGGCGAAAGCCCACCGGAGTCGCGCGGACAAGCTCGTGGTGGAGAGAGGCCTAGCGGACAGCCGGGAGAAGGCGCGCCGTCTCATCCTCGCAGGCGAATTGCTCGTCGACGAGGCGCTAGTGGACAAACCCGGATCGATGGTGCGAGCGGACGCCGAGATCCGTCTCCGGCGCCCGCAGAAAAACTTCGTGGGCCGCGGCGGCGAGAAGCTTCAAGGGGCTCTCGACGTTCTGGGGGTCGATCCCGCGGGGCTCTCCGTGCTGGACGTCGGGGCTTCCACCGGCGGTTTCACCGACTGTCTACTTCAGCGAGGCGCTCTCGCCGTCACCGCTCTCGACGTGGGCAAGGGTCAGCTCGACTGGAAGCTCTACTCCGACCCGCGGGTCCGGGTGGTCGAGGGAGTGAACGCGCGCTACCTCGACCCCAAGGACTTCCCCGAGCCCTTCGATCTCGCCACCCTCGACCTCGCGTTCATCTCCCTCGCCAAGGTCCTCCCGGCCATCATACCCTTGGTGAAGCCCGAGGGAATGCTGTTGATGCTGGTGAAGCCGCAGTTCGAGCTTTCACCTTCGGACATCGAGCGGGGCGGGCTGGTCCGCGACGAGGGAAAGCACCGCGAGGCGATCGCAAGCGTCCGACGGGCGGCGGAAGGCCTGGGCCTCCGCGTCGATGGCGTCGTCCCTTCTCTCATTCGAGGCGCAACCGGCAACCAGGAGTACTTCCTCCTCGCCCGGCGGGAGGACCGGTGAAGGGAAACGGCGGGCTCGAGCTCGAGAAAGTGGCGATCGTCGCCAAGCTCCACGCGAAGGAAGCCTCGAGCGTCGTGCGCACCCTGGTGAAGTGGCTCGGCGAGCGCGGCATCGAGACCTACCTCGAGGCTTCGCTCGCCAAAAGGAGACGCGGAAGCGCGAGCTTCACCCTCGAGACCCTCCCTCGCGATCTCTCTCTGGTCATCGTCCTCGGAGGCGACGGGACACTTCTCTCCGTCGCCCGGGCGATGGGCGCAAAGCAGATCCCTATCCTCGGCGTGAACCTCGGAAGCCTGGGCTTCTTGACCGACATAGCCCTTCAGAACCTCTTCGAGACGCTGGACTCGGTGGTCTCGGGAGAGGCGACGATCGATTCCCGGATGATGCTCCGGGCCGAGCTCCTGCGGAAGGACGAAACGCTCGCGAGCGAGGTCGTACTGAACGACGTGGTGATCACCAAGGGCGCGATCGCGCGCATCATCGAGATCGGGGTCGAGATCGACCAGCAGTTCGTAGCCTTGATCCGCGCCGACGGGCTCATCGTGTCGTCTCCCACGGGCTCCACCGCCTACTCGCTCGCCGCCGGAGGCCCCATTCTTCATCCAAACCTCGACGCCATGATCCTGACCCCCATCTGCCCCCACACCCTCACCTACCGTCCCGTCGTGGTTTCCAACGACGCGAAGATCGAGCTCACGCTCCGCGGGAGCTCCGAGGAGGTCTACGTCACCTTCGACGGGCAGACGAGCACGCCCATGCAGCCCGGAGACGTGGTGCGCGTAAGACAGAGCCGGCACCAGGTGAAGCTCGTGAGCCCTCCGGGGAAGAACTATTTCCAGGTCCTGCGCCACAAGCTCCGGTGGGCGGAGCGCCCGAGGAGCCGGCGGACGACCACGCCACCGAAGCCTTGACGACGGCCGTCTTATTCTACCGAGCCCGGCAAGGATGATAGAATTCGGATATGAGCAGCGTGGCAACCGCTCTTGTCGAGGTCATCGAGAGACTTCCCGCTGACAGCACGTTGACGTTGCGCAACGTCAGCTGGACCGAGTACGAGGCGCTGCTCGAGAACGTGGGTGATGCCAGCGGGCTTCGAATCAGCTATGACGGGGGGACTCTGCACATCATGACGCTTTCCTCCGAGCACGAGAGCTACAACAGGCTCATCGAGGCGTTGGTCCGCCTGCTGAGCACGAAGCTACGAATCCGAGTCCTTTCCTTCGGCTCCTCCACGATCCGGAAGCGAGTCGAGGACAAAGGCTCGGAGCCCGACGGGTGCTTTTACGTGCAGTCCGCAGCTGCCATCGGGAAAAAGCTGCGCATCGACTTCGGCAAAGACCCCCCGCCGGATATCGTGGTAGAGGTCGACATCCATCACGAGTCGCTATTCAAGTTCCCGGTTTACGCCGCGCTCGGCATTCCCGAAGTCTGGCGCTTCGACGGAAAGGCGCTCCTCATGTACAACCTGACCAAGGGGGAATACGTTCTGGCAGAATCGAGCCGTGCGCTGCCCATGCTTACGAGCAGCACCCTCACCGAGTTCCTCGCCCTCGGCCAGCACAAAGACCAGTACGATATCGTACTCGCCTTCGACGCCTGGCTCGACAAGCTTCGCTGACTTTAGGCGGAAACCCGAGCTAGGGCGCAGATCGTCTTCCACTCTTCCTCGGTCACGGGCTGGACCGAGAGCCTCTGGCCCTTCTTCAAGAGCGCCATTCCCTGGAGCTTCTTCACTTCGCGAAGCTTCTCGAGGCTCTGGGGCTCGTCGAACTTTCGGACGAACTGGATCTCGACCATCGACCAGTAGGGTTTTTCCTTTGTCGCCTTGGGCTCGTAGTAATCGCTCTTCTTGTCGAACTGTGAGGAGTCGGGATAGGCCTCTTTCGAAACCTGGGCGATGCCGACGATGGCCTTGGGGTCGGCGTTCGAGTGATAGAAGAAGACCCCGTCGCCCACGGCCATCGAGCGCATATAGTTCCGGGCCTTGAAATTCCGGACTCCGTCCCAGTGGGTCGTCCCATCCTTGGCGAAATCGTCGATGCTGTAGACGTCCGGCTCGCTCTTCATGAGCCAGTAGTTTTTCTTCGCGGTCACCGTCATGGAGCGAAACGATAACTCCGGCAAATGCCGGGGGCAACTGCCCGAAGCGCCCTGGGATAGAATGGGAACATGGGGCACCCGGGAGCTCGCGCTCGCGCGCTTATCGTCCTTGGTGCCCTCGCGTTCGCGTGCGCGGGAGCCGGATCTCAGTCCGCGGATGACCCTCAAAAGCGGATCGAGGACGCCATCTGGACGAAGCTCAAGAAGGAGAAGCTCGACAAGGACGTCTCCGAGATCCTGGTGAAGGACTCGGTCGTGACCCTGCGGGGCAAGGCGAGAAACGCCTATTCACAGATGAAAGCCATCGAGGCGGCCCTCAGTGTCGAAGGTGTTTTGGAGGTCGAGAGCGACCTCGAAATCCCGGAAGCGGAGAGCGTCGAGGACTTCACCAAGGACCTGGTGAACCGGGTGCTCACCTATCCTCACTACACGGTTTTCGACGACGTCACCTTCATGCTCGAGGACGAAGGAGCCGTCACTCTCGGGGGCTACGTCACCATGCCGTTCAAGAAGACGGAGCTCGAGGAGCGCGTGGGAAAGGTGCGGGGCGTGCGGGAGCTGAAGAGCCAGATCCAGGTGCTCCCGGTCTCACCGTCGGACGAGCGGCTGCGGGAGATCCTGTTCGAGCGCATCTATGGGGCCGACATGTTCATCGCCTACTCCCAGAAGACCCATCCGCCGATCCATATCATCGTCGAGAGAGGCAATGTCATGCTCACCGGCGCGGTGCGCAGCAACGTGGAGAAACGCCAGGCGGAGTCGATCGTGCGGAGCACGTTCGGTGTCCTCCAGGTCACGAACCGCCTCACTGTAAACCCGTAGCGGCGTCCCCAACGACCCGCACCCGGACCCGGAGCGCGTCGCCCGGAAGATACGCGAGCGGGAGGTCCTCGACCTCGACGACACGAAGGCTCCCGGCCGACGCGCCGCCCGCAACCGCTTTCTCCCGAGCGAGCGCCGTCGCCCGGCCAATCGCTTCTTCGCGGCCGACACCGCTAAACACCTGATCCACTTCCCCGCTCACCTGGGCGATGGCCGCCCCGACCGCGTTCGCGACTCCCTGGTGCTTCACGTGAAGCACTTCCGAGATCCCCGCCATGGTCTCGGGAACCAGGAAGGCGCCTCCGCCAACGGCGATGAGCGGCTCGGGAGCGGCGTCGGTCTTCATTCGGTCGATGGCCTCCTCGAGCATGGAGGCCATCGTCGCCCGCGCCGTTTCGAGGGTTCTCGCGTCGAGCTGTTTCACCCGGCGGCGATCGCCGAGATCCGCCAGGCCGAGACCCACGGCAACGTCCGTCGCGGTCAAGGTATCGCCACCGAAGACCAGCGCTTTCTCCGTCAATCGATAGCCGACGCTCCTTGGACCGACGCGGCCTTGCTCGACGAGGCTTCCGCCGCCAAGCCCGATCGAGAGCAGGTCGGGCATGCGAAACAGGGTGCGCACGCCGCCGACCTCGACGACGTTATTGGCCTCGCGCGGGAAGCCCGACTTGAGACAGCCGACGTCGCTCGTCGTCCCTCCGACGTCTACGACCAGCGCGTCCTCGAGTCCGGAGAGAAACGCCGCCCCTCTCATGCTGTTCGTCGGGCCCGAGGCAAAGCCAAAAACGGGAAACTTCTCCGCGATCTCCGCCCGCAGCACCGTGCCGTCGTTCTGGGTGAGATAGAGCGGGGCCTCGATGCCGCTCTTCTTCAACGCCTCGACGAACGCCCGCGTGGTGCGGCGGGCGAGCTCGATGATGGCGGCGTTCAGGAGGGTCGCGTTCTCCCGGCCGAGAAGGCCGAGCCTGCCGACATCTTTCGAGAGGGTCACGTCGATCTCTTCGCACTCCTCTTCGAGGATCTCCCGCGCCCTCTCTTCGCAATCAGACTTCAAGGGAGAGAAGACGCTCGCGACCGCGACCGACCGAAGTCCGCTCTCGCGAATGCGGCGAGCCGCAGCCCTCATTCCCCGTTCGTCGAAGGGCACGATCGGGCGGCCGTCGTACTCGTGTCCGCCCTCGATCGGAAACACCTCGCCCCGGACGAGAGCGGCCAGGTCCTCCGGCCAGTCCACGAACGGAGGAAGCGACGAGCTCGCGGGAAGCCCGATGCGGACCGCGGCGACCCGCGAGAGGTGCTTTCTCTCAACGACGGCGTTGGTGAAGTGAGTGGTGCCGATCATGACCGCGTCGACGGTGTCCGCGAGGCTTTTAGCCTTCGCAACCAGCGCCGCGAGCGCGTGAACGATGCCCGTGGTTACGTCCTCGGTGGTGGTCGTCTTGACCGATGCGGCCACCTTCTCATTCTCGATGAGGACGGCGTCGGTGTTGGTGCCCCCGACGTCGATTCCAATCGTGCTCACTGGGCGAATACCGATCGGAAATCGATGTCGTAGCCGAACGCGCGCGGTCCGACGAACTCCAGACCTTTTTCCGTCGTGAGGAGAGGCGGGGCGGGAAGGACCGCGACGGTGACTCTCTGGCCGTAGCGCAGCGTCTCCGTCCCCACCGCCTCTCCCGAGAGGCTGTCGAGGACGCTGAGAATCTCCGGCACCGTCGCCCGCACCTCGGAGTCGAGAGCGCCTACCGCGAACTCGTTCTGAAACTCGAGGCGGAAGACGTGGCCGCGATCGGAATCGAGACCTTCGATCTCGGCGAAGCCGCGGAGAAATCCCTCCGTCGTCCGCCGCTTCACGTCCTTCACCTTTCCTCGGAAGAGGGCCTTGCCTCCCTCCGCCTCGAGAAGCGCCCGGATGGGATCGTTCTTGAGGCGGCGCGCTTCGCGGACGACTCGCCCCAACCGGATGGCCTTGGTGGTGGTATGCAGGATCCCCCACTCCTTGACTTCTTTTCCCGTTCGCGGCGCCTTGCAGGTCGCGGCCACCGAGCCAACCTCGACGCAGGCCTTGCGACTCAGCCTTTCCATCCACTTCCAGCTCGCTGCCCGGGCCACGATGACCTCGTTGTCGCGGACGTCGGCGAGGGTGAGTGGGAAGGGTCGGAGCCCGCCGATGGCGAAGCTCGTCATCTGGGCCTCGGGAAACGCCCGCCCCATCGCGTCGGCGTCTATGACCGGAAGACCGAGGACCGCGGCCGCGAGAAACGGCTGCAGAGCGTTCGACCCTCCGATCTCGACCGACATGATTCCGCGGAACGAGATGCCGAGATAGGCTTCCATCATCTTCACCGGCTTCGCGGCGACGGCCGGATCCTGGAGGCGCTCCTCGCCCACGAGAGGCGCCCCCATGCTCGAGACCACGGCAACCCAGTCGTCGTCGGAAAGCTCCATCGGATCCATGAGCTCGACCCGTTTGCCCTCCCGGTACAGCTCGCGCAGGTTGAGAAACGAGTGATAGGGGTTTCCCCCGCCGCCGGCGCCGAGGATCCAGGCTCCGGTCGCGAGCGCCGAGATCTCGTCGAGCTCGACCTTTCTCATGGGTCTCATCGGAGGCGGCATCCTATCGCGGCGGCACACCGTGTGCTAGCTTTCGATCGTGCCAAGAAAGCGCGCGGCGTTCATCACCATCGGCCAGTCGCCGCGCCCCGATATTCTCGACGAGATGAGGCCCTGGTGGGACGGGCTGAGCCTCGACATCGAGGAGCACGGCGTCCTCGACGGCCTCACCCCCGAGGAAATCGAGCACCTCGCGCCCGGAGACAAAGACGTTCCTCTGGTCTCCCGGCTTCACGACGGGACCGAAGTCCTCCTCGCCGCCGATTCGGTCCACCACCGCGTCGAGGAGATCGTCCGCAAGCTCGACGGCGGCATCGACGTCGTCGTTCTCCTCTGCACCGGGCGATTCCATGGCCTGAGCTCGAAGGGGATCCTGGTCGCCGCCGGCCCGGTCGTCGACCACGGGCTCGCCGCTATCGCCGAGTCCGCTCCTTCGATCGGAGTGCTCCTCCCGAACGAGGGCCAGAAGGCGAGCTTTCGATGCGAGCCCGCGGGGAGCCGCCGGTTCCTCCTGAGTCACGCGTCGCCGTACTCGGGAGATCGCTTCGAGACGGCGGCGCGAGAGCTCGAGGAGGCGGACCTCGTGGTCATGCACTGCATGGGCTACACCGAGCCCATGCGCCGGAAGCTCGCGCAGAAAACGGGAAAACCCGTCCTCCTCGCCCGGAGGATGGTGGCCGCCGCCGTGGCTCAGGTCTTGTAGGCGCCGGGCGGAAGGCCCCGCACCTCGGAGGTGCTCGCGGCCTGCGCGCGCTTTTCCTTCTCCCTTGAAAACGAGATCGGCCTGGCCTACGATATGGCGGTAGGGTTGCCAAAAAGGAAGCAAGAATGGCGGCGGTGCGGCGATTCCTCCAGGACCCGGGCGGGAGCTACTTCCTGTTCGGCCCGCGCGGCACCGGCAAGAGCACCTGGCTCCGGAAGGCATATCCAGACGCCCTTTGGGTCGACCTCCTGGCGCCGGAGGTGCATCGGCGCTACACGGCACGACCCGAGAGGCTGAAGGAGGTCGTCGCCGGGAGCCCGGGTAGAAAGGTCGTGGTCATCGATGAGATACAGAAGGCGCCGATTCTCCTCGACGTCGTTCACGAGATCATCGAGACACGCCGGGGAGCGCCTCGATTCGTGCTCACGGGGTCGAGCGCGCGAAAGCTGAAGCGAACGGGAGTGGATCTCCTGGCGGGCCGCGCCCTGGTCTCGTCGCTCCACCCGTTCGTCGCCGCTGAGCTCGGTTCCCGCTTCGACTTTCAGCGGGCGCTAAAGCAGGGCCTCGTTCCTCTGGTGTGGAGCTCCAAGCGGCCCAAACGCGTTCTCGATGCCTACGTCGCTCTGTATCTCAAGGAAGAAGTTCAGCTCGAGGGGGTGGTGCGTGGAATTGGAAACTTCGCGCGTTTCCTGGAAGCCATCAGTTTTTCCCAGGCCGCGATGCTCAACGTCTCCGAGGTGGCCCGGGAGTGCGAGGTGAGCCGAAAGACGGTCGAGGGCTACGTCGAAGTTCTCGAGGATCTTCTGCTCGCCTTCCGCATCCCCGTCTTCACCCGGCGCGCGCGGCGTCACCTCGTGCATCATCCGAAGTTCTACTGGTTCGACGCGGGGGTGTATCGTTCGATGCGTCCGTACGGGCCCCTCGACCGACCCGAGGAGATCGAAGGCGCGGCTCTCGAGGGACTGGTGGCGCAGCATCTTCGCGCGTGGATCGATTACTCGGACACCGACTGCCGACTCAGCTTCTGGCGAACCAAGTCGGGGAGCGAAGTGGATTTCGTCGTTTACGGCTCCGGCGGCTTCTGGGCTATTGAGGTCAAGCATTCTGCCGACGTCCGGACCTCGGACCTTCGCGGTCTCCGAGCGTTCCGCGAGGACTACCGAGAGGCCAAAGCCCTGCTGCTCTATCTCGGAAGCGAAACGCTCGAGGTAGAAGGGATCCGGTGCGTTCCCTGCGAGCTTTTCTTGCGCGAAGTCGTTCCCGGAAAGCCGCTCTCTTGAGTTGAACGTGGGCGAGGAAACGGCGCTCCAAGTCGCGACACCTCCCGATGTTCAACCGCTCCGTTCGACCGCATGCTCGTGTCGCAGGAGCTCGTCGGCGGGCCTGTCAAGCGTGCCCGACGGCCGGCAGACCCAGCCGCTCGACGAGCGCGCCGAATCTCGGATCGTTCCGGAGCGGATCGAAGCCGGGCAGGCTGGCCCTCGACGGCTCCATGGTCTCACCCCGACTACCTTCTCTGCACCACACACCAAGCCCAGGCCTGCGACGTCACCCACATCCCCGCCCCGCCCCGTTTGCGCGACAAGCGTGAAATCTCCTATGCTTTTCGGCAGTTCGATGTCGCTGAACCCCGGCACTCGTCTGGGCCCGTACGAGATCCTGTCGCCGCTCGGCTCAGGTGGCATGGGAGAGGTGTACCGGGCGCGCGACCACAAGCTCGGCCGCGAGGTGGCAGTCAAGGTCCTGCCCGCGGGGGTTTCGGAGAACCCCGAGGCTCTGGCCCGCTTCGAGAGGGAGGCCCGGGCCGTCGCGATGCTTTCGCATCCCAACATCCTCTCGATCTTCGACTTCGGCGTGCACGAGGGAACCTCGTACGCCGTCATGGAGCTCCTGGAGGGCGAGACGCTGCGGTCGCGGGTGTCCGCGGGAGCGCTGCCCGCGCGCAAGGCTGTGGACTACGGCGTCCAGATCGCTCAGGGGTTGGCCGCGGCGCATGAAAAGGGCATCGCTCATCGCGACCTGAAGCCCGAGAACGTCTTCGTGACCGAGGACGGCCGCGTCAAGATCCTCGACTTCGGCCTGGCGGCCCCTTTGGCCTCCGCGCCGGGAGTAGGCGATACCCGTTCGCCGACCGTGCAGCGACACACCGAGCCCGGGACGGTTCTTGGAACGGTCGGGTACATGTCGCCCGAGCAGGTCCGAGGCCAGCCGGCCGATGCGCGCTCGGACATCTTCTCCTTCGGGGCGGTGCTTTACGAGATGCTGACCGGCCGCCGGGCGTTCGCGCGCGAGACGGCCGCCGAGACGATGACAGCGATCCTCAAGGAGGACCCCCCCGAGCCGGCTCCGTCCGAGGCGCCTGTCTCCGCGGCGCTCGACCGAATTGCAAGGCACTGCCTCGAAAAGAGCCCGGTGGAGAGGTTCCAGTCGGCACGGGACATCGCATTCGACCTGAACGCCCTCTCGAATCTCAGCGGCACCACGACTGAAGCCATCACGAGCCGTCGCGCCCAGGGCAAGAGGCGGGCGGCGGTCATCGTCGCCGTTGTTGCGAGCGCCGTAGCGGTGGCCGCGATCGCCACGTTGTTGGTGGTCCTGCGAACCGGGCCAACGCCGCCACCCGAGTACCATCAGATCACATTCCGTCGCGGCAACATCGAGACGGCCCGCTTCGCGCCCGACGGGGCGACGATCGTGTACTCGGCTGCGTGGGAAGGGCGTCCCAGCGAGCTGTTTTCGGCGCGCACCGGGAGCCTGGGCGAGCGCGCGCTCGGTATTCCAGAGGCCCGGATCCTGGGAATCTCATCGGCATCAGAGATGGCGCTCCTGGTCAAACTCGTGCCGGCGCCCAACTGGATTCGACTGGGCACGCTGGCGCGGGCGCCGCTCGATGGAGGCGCGCCTCGTGAGATTCTGCAAAACGCCGGTGCAGCCGATTGGTCTCCAGACGGGAAAGAGCTCGCAATTGCGCGCTACATGCCGGAGACGGAACGATGGCGGCTGGAATACCCCATCGGCAAGGTCCTCTACGAGACCGTGCAGTGGATCAGTCACGTGCGGGTCTCGCCGACCGCCGACCGTATCGCATTTCTCGAGCATCCTCCGAGCGGCGACGACCGCGGTGTCGTCGGCGTGGTGGATCTCGGAGGGCAGAAGAAAATTCTGACACCCGAGTTTCCCAGCGTCCAAGGCACCGCCTGGTCTGTCTCTGGAGACGAGATCTGGTTTACCGCGAGCCGGACTGGCACTGGGCGAGGGCTGTTCGCCGTCTCGCAAGCCGGCAGGTGGCGCCCGCTGAGTCTCGTGCCCGGTTCGTTACTTCTGGGAGACGTCAGCCGGGACGGCCGCGTGCTGCTGTCCACAGAGGCGCAGAAGGGACGCCTGATGGTACTCCCGCCCGGACAAACGACCGAACGCGACCTGAGCTGGCTGGACTATCCCCTGCTGCGCGACCTCTCCGCCGACGGCAAGACGATCCTGTTCGATGAGGAGGGCGAGGGCGGCGGGCCTAATTACAGCGTGTTCGTCCGCAGCACGGATGGCGGCCCCGCCGTGCGCCTTGGGGACGGCTATGCGGCGCAATTGTCACCGGACGGCAAGTGGGCGATGACGATTCCCGTGTCCAACCCGCCGCGCGTTGTGCTGGTGCCGATCGGACCCGGCGAGCCACGAACCATCGAATCCTCGTTCGGTGCGAAATGGTTCCCCGACAGCAAGCGCCTGCTCTTCTGCGGGGCAGAACCGGGGAAACGGCCACGGTGTTCCGTCTACGATCTCGATAGCGGCCGTTCGCGCCCGCTCACGCCCGAAGGCATCGGCGGTGGGCCCTTCTTCGGTCGGCCGGTCTCTCCTGACGGCAAGTGGGCGCTCGTGGTGCGGAATCCAGAGAGACAGTGGCTGCTGTGGCCAGTCGAGGGCGGCGATCCGCGCCCGGTGGTGGGACTGGAGGCCGATGATATTCCCTACCAGTGGGCCGGAGATGGCAAGTCCATGTACGTCACCTCCACTCACCCAGAGGATGTTCTGCCCCGGAGAATCTACACGCTGAATCTCGCCACAGGCCGCAAACAGTTCCTGAGGAGCTTTGGTCCATCGGACCTGACAGGCATTGGTGGGATCTCACCGCCGTTTTTCTCCCGGGATGGTCAGGCGTACGCCTACCGGTACTCGCAGGTTCTCTCGGACCTCTATGTAGCCGACGGCGTCAAGTGAGGGCCGGTGTCCGGGGATCTTCAGTGGGACTTTTTTGAATTGGCTCAGATGCCGGCGTACCCCGAGTAGCCGTCTTCCGGGTTTGAGCCTCCCGTCCTTTGCCGATGTTCTTTACCGTGTCTGTCAACGTAATGCGGGAAAGATACTTCGTGCTTTATACCCGAGCTGGCGGGGGTGCGGCCAATCATGGGTTGGGCTTTCCGGTCTCGTGCGCCGCCTCGATGCCTACGGCCTCTTCGAGCAGTGGAGGACCCGGCTCTTCCATTCGCTCCATCACCAGCGTGCGCACGCGGCTATTCGTGGCGCCCGCGCCTGGATTCCCTGTAATCGAACAGTGGGACAAGCGCTCGCCGTCCGCCGCCATACTGGCCGAGATTCTATCTTAGGGGACGTGCGAACCTGCCCTACACCCTCCAGCCGCTGGCCTCCATTGCCCGCCTTGACTCGGCGTGATAGAAGGCCTGTCAACCTCGTAGAGGAACAAAGGAGAACATCGGATGGATTCCACGACACGCAGAGGTTTCCTGCAGCATGCGGCGGCAGTCACCGGCGGCGTTGCGGCCGGCAGTATCCCTTCGGTGGCCGCGACGCCGGAGCAAGCGGCCACGCCGGCGACGCGCATGCGTCCAGAATCGAAGACCTCGAAGCTGCGCGCGATTCTGACCCGTACTGGTATCACGGTCGTGCCGGAGGCGACCGGGGTGTTCACCGCGCGGCTTGCCGAGCTGCACGGCTACGAGGCTGTGTACGTCGGCGGCAACATGATGGCGGCTCTTTACCTCGGCATCGAAGACTGGGGGCTGATCACGACGCCGGAGCTGGTCGAAATCGGATCACGCATCGCCCACGAGGTTGACGTTCCGACCCTCGTCGACGGCGATCAATTGGGCGAGACGGCGCTCAACGTCTATCGGAGCATCAAGGCGTACGAACGCGCGGGCATCGCCGGAACCCACCTCGAAGACACTCTCAATCCCAAGCACCTGGGCCCTGGGAAGAGCGAACTGATGTCGGTCGAGGAGATGGTCCTCCGTATCCAGGCGGCCGTCGAAGCCCGCACCGATCCCGATTTCCTCATCCTCGCTCGCACCGACTGCCTGTGGATCGGTGCCAACCAGGACGCCAAAGAGGCGATCCGGCGTGGCCAGGCGTACGCCAAGGCCGGGGCCGATGCGTTCTTCGTCGTCGCGATGAGGAAGGAGCACGTCGACGAGATCGCGAACAACGTGCCGATTCCGCTCATCGGGCTGAACCACCCTCAGGCGGACGTCGCCAACTCGAAGATGAAGATCAACATTCACGCCGTGCAGCTCTATCAGCCGGCGGCGAAGCTGTACGAGAACATGCTCCTGGAGCTCAAGCAGCATGGCCAGTTCCTGCGGATACCGGAGCGGAGTATCTCGCCCGAGACGGCTGCGAAAGTGATGCGAACCGAGAAGTACGCCGAACTCGCAGAACGCTGGCGCAAAGTGCGCGGCTAGGTGGCGTCGCGCGCCGGGACTCTCCCGGCTTCTTCTTTCCTCCCGGCCGGATCGAGAAGGAGACCGCCATGAAGATCCGAAGGATGACTCACGGCCTCGATCGCCCGATCACGCGGCGAGACTTCGTCAACGGGGTTGCGGTTGGCTTTGGGAGCGCTCTGCTCGGACAGGCCGCGCCGGGGTTTGCCCAGCAGAATACGTCTCACGAGCGGCCGTCGATAGGACCGGAACGGATATGGTGGCGTCGGAGATTACCGCCTGTCCCATGGCAATACGCCGGAAGTCGTCGCCACCGCGCACCGAATTCGCGATGGCGAGTTTGACAACCTGTCCGGCGCGTTCGCCTCGGTCGAAGACTACGATCTCGTCATCGTTGGCGGCGGTATGGCAGGACTTGGGGCCGCCCTCGAGTATTCGAAGAAGAGAAAGCCAGGCGGCCAATCACGAGCCGTCCTTCAGTATCTGGTCAGCCATCTCGACGTGATGAGGCAGCTCGGCCGCTTACGGCCTCACCGACCATTTGTTGACGGCACTTCCCTTCCGCGTGTCACGAATCTAACACAGGTGCCGATAACCTTCGACCCCGTCATTCGATCCAAAGATCGCGCTCGACGTCCTGTCAGAACTCCATCGTCGATCCGGCATTTACCCACCGAGCTCCAATAACCGCCCTATCTTCAAGCTCACACTCGTCGTCTGTCCGAAACCGGAGAACGCACCATTCCCGCTCCGACCCTTTCGGGGGTCGGTCCCGCCGCTGAGTCGTGCGCCTCGTCATCGTTCGATTCCAAGCTCCTCTGCTGTGCGCGGGCGATGCTGAACACCCTCTGGATCGCTGAGGACACCCAAGGCAAGCAGGCTGGCAGTGGTCTTCCGCCCGACGCCGCGCACCCGCAGGGCCTGGAGCACCGTCGTGGGCTGCAAGGCCAGCAGGGCATCACGCGCTCCTCGAGAGAGCCCTGGCTGGCCACGGAGGTGTGCCTCCGTCAGCACTGAACGCGGACGCAGTTGGCCCACTGTCCGAGGCCTCCGCGAGCGGACCCGCTTCATGGGCTTCCGCTCCTCGTGGCGAGGGCTCGGATCTCGGCGCGGAGTTGATTGGCCAGCCGTTCGTTCCGGCCGCTCTTTGCGTCGGCGATGATTGTCCGCTCGAGGTCCGTGAGAGCACGCAGCACCGCGAACCGCGCCTCGACGGTCCGAAGGATCTCGGCAGCATCGAGCCGCTCGCTGGCCCTCATCAGACGGTGCAAATCGTCCCAGTCGTAGTTGCTGCTTCGAATCCTCTCGAAGAACGTCTCTGGGTCGAACGGATCGCGCACCTGCCAGAGCTTCAGCACTGCCAGCCGGCGAAGCAGCTCTCCCTCAAAGGGCGTGGCCGCACCGGCGATCTTGGGCAAGGGTGCGGCCGATCACTAAGCGTCCTTCAGTGTCTGGTCAGCCATCTCGACGTGATGAGGCAGCTTTGGCCGCATAGCGCCTCACCGATCATTTGGTGACGGCACTTCCCTTCAGCATGCCACGAAATTAACACAGGTGCTGACTACCTTCGAACCCGTCATTCGATCCAAAGATCGCGCTCGATGTCCTGCCAGAACTCCATCGTCATGCGGTCGTGGATGAAGACCCCCTTATAATAAGGATCGTTCACCTTGTACTCCGCGTAGGCGCCCTCGTAGTTTTCGCGCTTTTTCTTGTAGGCCTCGAACGCCGTGAGGTTCTCGTACTCCCAGATCACGACGTGCCTTCCCGACTGCTCGCCCGCCACGTACTTGTTGAAGTAGCGGACGCTCTTCCACTCCTGGAAGAGCTCCCGATGGTCCCGAACCCACGAGAGCCACTGGCGCATGGCCTCCTGGTGCTCTTTCTCCTTTCCCTCGACCACGAGCCAACTCTCGACTTCGAAGATGGCCACGGTCATTCCCTCCCTTTCACGCGCCGCAGGTTTCCGAGCTCGCTTCCATACGTCGCCACAAGACGGGTGAGACGCTCCCGCTCGGGATCCGGCGGTCCTGCGAGGGCTGGTTTCGTCGCCACGGCTGCTGCGGCGGCGAGAGCTTTCGAGAGAAAGCGCCGTCGTGAGGCGCGCTTCGAGCGATCTTCCATGGTCTCCTCCTGCTTTAGTAAGGGGGAAAAGCTCGGATAGTCTACCCGCGTGCCTCCCGAAGGAGAAGCCGAACAAACTGTGGGGAAGAGACTGCCCGTCGTAGGGCCTTCCCCCCGTTTCTGAGCTTTCCGAGGGGCCAAACCGCGGCACGAGTGTTGCACACCTTATGAAGCCAAGCTGGAGGTGCCGACGATGCAACCCCACGTCGCTCACGTTCTCTTCGCCATCACTCCCCTTCTTTCCACCGGTCCCAAGCTCGACCCCGCGCTACAGGCTCAGGTGGAAGCGCGGGTCACGGTCGTGCAGCAGTGGGCCTCCGATCCGATCGTGGTCCAGGCCGTCCGTGAGGCCAACGCGAGTCCGCGCTCGATGGACGAGATCGAGACAATCAACCTCGAGTGGGAGGCGGCGACCGGCGTCACCCCGTTCATGCGCGCGCTCATCGATCATCCGGCGGCCCAAAGGCTCAAAGAGCTACGCTTCTTGAGCCCGGAAATCCAGGAAGCCTTTCTCACGGACGCGCTCGGCGCGAACGTCGCCATCACCAACAAGACTTCCGACTTCTACCAGGGGGACGAGGTGCAATACCTCGAGGCTTTCAACCAGGGGAAGGGCGGAGTCCACATCGGCGAGCTCTCTCTCGACGAGAGCATCCATTCGTACTCCGTCCACGTGGGAGTGCCGGTCCTCGACCAGGGAAAGCCGATCGGGGTTTTGCTGGCCGCAGTCAACGTGGAGAAGCTGAAGCGGACGACCCCGTCCCGTTAGTTCCGTTAGTCAGCCGCATCCCGCAAAAAAAAGACTTGCGGAACCTTCTGCTCTTGATATAAGTAATTTACTTATATCATGCCTCTCAAACCCGAGGACTTCCTCATCCTCCTGGTCCTGAGCCGGGGCGAGCGCCACGGCTACGGAATCATGAAGGAAGTCGAGAGCGAATCCGGGGGTGAGGTCGCCCTCGAAATCGGCTCGCTCTACCGGCTTCTCGGCCGCATGATGCGGGCAGGGCTCGTGGCCGCGACGGCCTCTGGCCGCGGTGCTGGCGACCGCCGGAGGAACTATCGATTGACGTCTCTCGGCGAGCGCGCCCTGCGAGAAGAATCACGGAGGCTCGCGGATCTCGTCCAAAGGGTGAAGGCGCGAGGCCTTCTTGCTCGATGAAGGCGACGATTCTGCGCTGGGTGCTACGGCTCGGTCCTCGCTCCTTTCGGAGAGAGTTCGGCCCGGAGATCGAGGCGGACTTCGAGGAAGGATG
Source organism: uncultured Acidobacteriota bacterium (assembly GCA_964553925.1). GTDB lineage: Bacteria > Acidobacteriota > Vicinamibacteria > Marinacidobacterales > SMYC01 > DAISKN01. The sequence goes on along the minus strand of CAZKNR010000127.1, from coordinate 7,802 downwards.
GCGCGAGGCGCGCGAATGCGGCCGATCGAGGGCTTTCTCGTTCACGGTTGGGACCGCATGGGACGTCGGCCGAAACGGGCTCGCCGAAAGATGGGAGCGCCGCGTTGTTCGAAGAAAACGAAGGGGGACCCTCATGCTATTGACGCAATCGACGATCGGCCATGACGTGAAGACCGCGTGGCGCGGGCTCTACCGCTCCCCCACGTTCACCGCGGTCGCGGTTATAGCACTCGCTCTCGGCATCGGAGCGAACACCGCGATCTTCAGCGTGGTGAACGCGGTTCTTCTCAACCCTCTCCGCTACGAGCGAAGCTCCGACCTGGTGCGTATCTGGAGCAGCTGGACGCAGTTTCCCCAGGGGAGCGTCTCCGAGCCCGAGTACTACGACTACCGGGAGAGCGATTCGATCGAGGCGCTCGCCGCTTTCACCTTCCCCCACGACGCGACGCTCGCCGTCGAGGGCGGCGAGCCCGAGCCGGTGACGCGCACGTTCGTCACCGCGAGCCTCTTCCGCGTTCTCGGAGGCCGCGCCCTTCATGGGCGCGCGTTCGAAGACGAGGAGAACCAGACGGGAAAGGGCGACGTCGTGGTCTTGAGCCATGGGCTCTGGCAGCGAAAGTTCGCCTCCGATCCCGGGATTCTCGGGAAGATGATCCTGGGGGAAGGCCTCAGGACCGCGGGGCTCGGGCTCGTCCTCGGCCTCCTCGCCTCGACGGCGCTGTCCCGCGCCCTCGCGAGCGTCCCCGGACTCCTCCACGGCGTCTCGGCAATGGATCTCCCGACCTACGCGGGAGTGGTGGTGCTGCTTTCGACGGTGGTGCTCCTGGCTTCGTTCGCGCCGGCATCAAGAGCCTCCCGCATCGCTCCGGTGGAAGCTCTCCGCTACGAGTGACAGTCGCATTCTTTCAACGTACAGTAAACGTATGAGCTCGTTCTCGGACGCCATCCACGCCGGACATTCCCTGCGCGGCTCCGGAACGCAGGCGGAAGCACGGGTTGCGTTCGAGCGCGCGCTTTCCCTCGCGGCCGACGACGACGAACGGGCGGAAGCGTTGCTGCAGGTCGGATGGAGCCTGTGCGGCGAAGGAAATCACCTCCAGGCTGTCGCTCACTTCGAGAAAGTGCCGGCCCTGTACGCGTGCGACTCTTACAAGAAATCCCAGGGCCAGGTCTCTGCAGGCAACTGTCTCAGGCACGCGGAGAAGCATGCCGAGGCAAAAGCCGCATATGCGAAGGTCCAGACCCTCCCAGGCGCCAGTCCCTGGCACAAGTCCGAGGCCCTACTGGGAATCGGCAACGTCCTCGTCGGTGAGGGGAGAGACAAGTACACGGAGGCCCGAGCCGCCTTCGAGAGGGTCCAGAAATCAGACGGGGCTCATCTCCATCACGTGTCCGAGGCGCTGGCCATGGTGGGGAACTTGTACTGGTGATCAAGCCCTGATCGGCAGATCTTTTTCTTCTCGCCACGAGATGAGAATTCTCTACGGGGTCGTGGGTGAAGGCATGGGGCACGCGACCCGGAGCGCCGTGGTGCTCGAGCACCTCGCCTCCTCCGGGCACGAGATCAAAGTCGTGGTCTCCGGCAAGGCCCATCAATTCCTGAAGGAGCGCTTCTCCGGCCGGGAGAACGTGGCGCTCGAGGAAATTCACGGGCTCACCCTGCGGTACTTCGGAAACCGGCTCAACCGCGCGGGAAGTTTGTTCTGGAACCTCAAGAACGCGCCCAAGGGAGTACGGAAGAACGTCGAGGTCTACCGCAAGGTCGCCGAGGAGAGCTTCCGCCCTCAACTGGTGGTAAGCGACTTCGAGTCTTTCGCGGCCCTCTACGGGCTGACCCACCGGATTCCAGTGGTGAGCGTCGACAACATCCAGGCGGTGAATCGCCTTAAGCACGGAAAGTCCATTCGCAAGGGGTTCGACCTCGAAGTCGCCCGCATGGCGGTGAGGATGAAGGTGCCGCGGGCGTACCACTACCTCATCACCAGCTTCTTCTTCCCCCGAGTGCGCAAGAAGCACACCACCCTCGTGCCGCCGATCTTGAGACAGGAGATCCTGGAGGCCGCGCGGGAGCCGGGAGGGCACGTGGTCGTCTACCAGCGCGCGATCCCGGAGAAAGACCTTGTTTCCATGCTGCGGAAACTGCCTTACGATTTCAGGGTGTACGGAGCGGCGAAAGAGGAGGACCTGGGCAACGTCCGCCTTCGAGCGTTCTCGGGCGCGGGGTTCCTCGAGGACCTCAGGACGGCGAAGGCGGTCATCTCCGGAGGAGGTTTTTCCCTGATGAGCGAAGCGGTGAGCCTGCGGGTTCCGATGCTCGCCATACCCATCGAGAAGCAGTACGAGCAGGAGCTCAACGCGCGCTACCTGATGGAGCTGGGCTACGGCTCATGGACGCGGAAGATCTCAGCCTCCGCCATCTCCGGATTTCTCGAGCGCACCTCCGAGTTCGAGAAAGCCCTTGCCTCCTACGAGCGCCGGGACAACCGAATCGTGCTCTCCTGCCTCGACGAGCTGATCGCGCGAGTGGCGGCGGGAAAGGAGCGGCCGAAGCGACTCGAGACGAAGGCACCGGGAAGCTTCGGAGAATAGCCGCTTGCCGCTCTCCTTTCTCGCGTTCACCGTCCTCGCGGCGCTCCTTTTCGCCAAGCTCGAGATCGAGATCGAAGGCGAGCACGGTTGGGCGGCGAATCTCCCCACGTGGCGGGTTGAGAAGCACTTCCTTCTCGACCTGTTCTTCGGGAGCCGCCCCCTCACCGGCTACCACGTCTGGGCGTTCCTTTTCGTGTTCTTCACGTTCCACATGCCGTTTTTCGTCACTCAGGGCTCGTGGACGGTGCGATCCGAGCTCCACGCGATCTCCGCCTATACGCTCTTCTGGATTGTGGAAGACGCGCTCTGGTTCGTGTTGAACCCGCACTACGGGTGGAAGAAGTTCACCCGGGGCAACGTGTGGTGGCACAAACGCTGGCTCCTCGGCCTCCCCGTCGACTACTGGGTACTGGGAACGCTCTCCCTCGTTCTGTCGCTGGCCTGAGCCTACTTCGTCAGCTCCCGATACGCGCCCTCGATATTGAGATCGAAGTGCTCGCCGTAGCGGGCCCAGTCGCGATACTTCGGAAGCTCGAGCGTGGCCTGGATCTGCGCCAGGGACTCTCCCGCCGCGATGCGCTTACCCACGGCGTCGAGGAGGTCCTCGAAGTAGGTGATGAACGCCCGCACGTGCTCCTTTCTTCCCGTCGGTCCATGGCCCGGCGCGAGGATCTCGAAGTCGAGCTTCTCGAGCGTCTCGAGAGCCGCAATCCACTTCCGCAGGTCGGCCCCCGACATGTTCCGCCAGGGAAGCGCTTTCACGAAGACCGAGTCCACCATGAACGCGACTTTCCTTTCGGGCACGAAGACGATCACGTTGCTCTCGGTCTCCGAGGGACCGGGGTAGAGGAGCCGGACCTCGAGCCCGCCAAGAAAGATCGAGGCACTTCCGTCGAAGGTGACTGCGGGAGGCACGATCTCGCCGGTGACGTGTCCCAGGACGGCGCGGTGGGCGACGATGACGGCGTCCCCGAAAGCTTTCCCTCCCGAGGCGTGATCGTCGTGGTGGTGGCTGTAGACGAGGTACTTGATGGGAGCCGCGCTCACCTTGCGGATCTCGTCCACGAAAAGTTTCGCCACCTCGGGCGACTGGGGATCGGTCGCGAGCACCGCCTCGTCGGTCGCGATGAAGAGCGAGCGGTGGACCTCGTAGGTGAAGAGAAAGACGTTCTCCGCCAGTTTTTCCACCTCGACGCGAGGGGGCTGGGCGAGTAGGGAGCTCGAAAGCGCGAAGGCGACGAGAGAGACAGCCATGATACCTCCAGAGATTTCGGCGGGATGGTAACATTCAGAGGTGATCAAAGACATCGCTTCCCTTCTCGACGACGAAAACGTCACGGTAGCCGTCGTGGGCGCGACCGACAACCCCTCGAAGTACGGCTACGTCATCTATCGCGATCTGAAGCGCAAAGGATACCGGGTCTTCCCCGTGAACCCCAGGCGCGCGGCCGTGGACTCCGACCCCGCCTTTAAAGATCTCCGAAGCCTTCCCGAGAAGCCCACCATCGTGAACATCGTGGTGCCGCCCCCGGTAGCGGCCTCGGTCCTGAAAGAGAGTCTCGATCTCGGGCTCCTGAACGTCTGGCTCCAGCCCGGCGCCGAGAGCCCGGAGAACCTCGCGTTTCTTCAGGCGAACGGTTTCAACTACCTCGCGAACGCCTGCATCATGATCGAAAGCCGCGTGCAGCGGCGAAAATCCGAGGGGAAACCCCATCAGGCCCTGTAACCGGAACTGTTACAGAAAGATATGCAGGTCTAGCGTGTTACCCGGTCTAATTTCCGCTAATACGTGGCAATAAAACAAGTTACTTGTCTCCGGCTCAAGTTGGCGCGGGTTTTGCACTACACTTTTCTATGAGTCAGGCGACGGTCGTGGAAGCGCCAAGCCTCGAGTGCGCCGTTTTCATCGAGGCCTGTGACTCGGGCTGGGATCCTCAAACGGCCGTCCGGCACCTCGTCTGGTACGAGGGCCGCGTCCACGAGGAGCTTCAGGTGTTCCCCTCCCTCCGGGAAGCCCTCGCCTACGCGCAGAAGGCCTGCGTATCGCCCAATGGGCCGCGGCATTAGTTGACGATTTCGACCAACCGGTCGAGGGGAATCCCGTAGACTCGGTTGCCGCGAAAACCCGTCGTGGTCTCCGCCATCGTGAGGGAGTTCACGATCGCCTCTTCCGTCGCCTCGGCGGCGGCGTCGAAGAGCGCGTCGAGCTCGCGGGGGTCGATCGTCCGGATCTCGAGGATCGCGCCCCCCGTCCGGTCGAACGCCCGCGCCGTCGAGAACGCGATGGCGATGTCTCCGCTCGAGGCGTGCGCCGTCGCACCGGTGCGGGCGAGACCCAAGGTCGCCCGCCGCGCGAGCCTCTGGAGCCCGCGCGAGGTGAGAGGCGCATCCGTCGCGATCACCATGATCACGGAGTTGCCACCCCCTCCCGATCCTTCGTGAATCTCGGGAAGGAGGTCGCGGATCTCGCGCCCCACCGGTGCGCCTTTGACCACGAGCTGCTCGCGGGATCCGTGATTTGCGAGCACGAGCGCCCCCACCGTGTAGCCTCCGTCCTCCCGCGCGAGCCTTCGTGAAGACGTTCCGATGCCTCCCTTGAACCCGTAGCTCACCATCCCGACGCCGGCGCCCACGGCGCCCTCGGCCACGGGTCCTCCGGACGCGCCGTCGATCGCGCGGAACACGTGCTCCTCTCGTATGGCGCGACCGCGGATGTCGTTCAACGTCCCGTCCCAGCATTCCGCAACCACCGCCTGGAGCCCGACGCGGCGCGTGGGGTCGCGCCGGAACAGATACTCGATGGTCGCGTCGTAGGCCTGTCCGACGCTCGCGGAGTTCGTGAGCACGATGGGAAACCCGAGGAGCTCCGACTCTTCGATCCAGGGCATTCCGGTGAGCTGGCCGTTTCCGTTCAGGACGAAGGCTGAGGCGGGCACGAGCCGATCCCAAACGTCTTTTCTCGGGAGGACGACCGTGACACCGGTGCGCACCGAATCTCCCTCGACGACACTTTCGTGTCCGACGAGGACCCCTTCGACATCGGTGATGGCGTTCAGCGGGCCGGGCGTGATGACTCCGATGTCGATCCCGAGAGCGCGGGCGCGCTTGCGGACGTCCTGGGCGACCGCGAGGGGTGCGACGACCACGAGGGGCGCGAGACACAGAGCCAGAACCAGACTTCTCTTCAAAACACTTTCTCCCGGGCGACGAACTCCCCGCTTCCCCGCTCCACCTGGAGCTCGCCGTCCTCGACCACGACCCGTCCTCGGCTCAACACGGTGATGGGCCAGCCTTTCACCTTGCGCCCTTCGTACGGCGTGTAGCCCACGTTGTCGTGGAGCCTCGCGCTCTCGATTACGACGTCGCGGTCCGGATCCCAGATCGCGAGGTCGGCGTCGGCCCCGATCGAGATACTCCCTTTCTGCGGGAACATCCCGTAGATCTTCGCCGGCCGGGTCGAGGTGAGCTCCACGAAACGGTGGAGGTCGATCCTTCCCTTCAGGACGCCTTCGGAGAAGAGAAGCGGCATCCGGACCTCGATTCCGGGAACGCCGTTCGCAATCTGGTTGAAGGGGGCGTCCGGGCCGTTCGCGAGCTTCCCCGTTTCGTCGAAGCGGTAAGGGGCGTGATCGGAGGAGAACACCTGGAACGTCCCGTCCGCGAGGCCGCGCCACAAGGCCTCCTGCGACGCTCGGTCCCGAGGCGGCGGGCTGCAGCAGAACATCGCCCCGGTCATGCCTTCGCGGTCCAGGTCCTCCGCGGTGAGAAACAGATACTGCGGGCAGGTCTCCGCAAACACCTTGACTCCCCGCCGCCGCGCCCGTTGAATCTCGACCGTCGCTTCCGGGGAAGAAACGTGCACGATGAAGACGGGAGCGCCGGCGAGCTCCGCGAGGGCGATCGCGCGAAACGTCGCCTCACCCTCCGCGAGGCGCGAGTGGGCGACGCCGTGGAACTTCGGCGCTCGGTCGCCTCTCTCGAGCAACCGCTCGGTCGTAAAGCGGATCATGTCGTGGTTCTCGGCGTGCACCAGGGTGAGGGCGCCCTCGCGCTTCGCGAGCTCGAGCACCTGGAGCATCTGATAGTCGTCGAGCCGGAGCCGCTCGTAGGTCATATAGACCTTGAACGAGGTGTAGCCGTTGCGGATGAGCTCGGGGAGCTCGTCGTTCATCACCGACTCCGTGGGGTCGGAGAGAATCAGATGGAAAGCGTAGTCGACGACCGCCTTCGCCTTCGCCCGGCTGTGGTAATCGGAGACCACGTGCCTCACCGAGTCGCCGCGGTGCTGGGCGGCGAAGGGAATGATGGTCGTCGTTCCGCCGAACGCGGCGGAGACCGTCCCCGAGTAGAAGTCGTCGGCGCACAGAAGACCGCTCGAGGAGAGCTGCTCGATATGGCAGTGGGCGTCGACGCCGCCGGGGAAGACGTAGTTCCCCTCGGCGTCTATGGACCGCGCCCCTCCTTCGAGCTTTTTCCCGAGCGCCGCGATGCGACCCTTCGCGATGCCGATGTCGCAGAACACTTCCTCGGTCGCGGTAACGACGTTTCCGTTGCGAATGACGAGATCGAGCTCCACCTCCGCGGTATGGTAGCATCCCGCGCGTTCTCATGCCCCTAGCCCCCATCGACTGGATCCTCATCGCCTCGTACTTCGCGCTTTCTCTCGGAATCGGGCTCGCCTACAGAAAACGCGCCGGCTCGAGCCTCGAGGAGTACTTCCTCTCGGGCCGTTCGCTCTCCTGGTGGATGGCGGGGACGTCGATGGTGGCGACGACGTTCGCCGCCGACACTCCGCTCGCGGTGACCGCGCTCGTCGCCCGAAACGGCATCGCCGGAAACTGGTTTTGGTGGGCCTTCGCCCTCGGCGGGATGATAACCGTCTTCGTCTACGCGCGTCTCTGGCGGCGCGCGGGAGTCATGACCGACATCGAGCTCGTCGAGGCTCGCTACGGGGGAAAGCCCGCGGCGTTCCTCCGCGGTTTCCGCGCCCTTTACATCGCTCTCTTGGTGAACTCCATCATCCTCGGCTGGGTGACGGTCGCGATGCTGAACATCTTGAAATTCACCGTTCTCTCCGGAACCGAGGCGGCCGAGGGAGGATGGGACCTTCCGATCATCGTCATTCTCTTCGCCGTCGTCGCGATCTACAGCACCCTCTCCGGGCTCTGGGGAGTGGTGGTGACGGACTTCTTCCAGTTCATCCTGGCGATGGG
>CAZKNR010000126.1:0-2003 GCA_964553925.1 uncultured Acidobacteriota bacterium | reverse complement strand
CCACGGTCGCTTCCGGATGGAGCGCGAACGTGGTGAGCCTCCTCCAGGACTTTGGGATCCACCTTCCCCCGCGCTTCACCGACACTCCCGGCACGATCCTGGTGTTCTTCCAGAACCGATGGGAGCCGCTCGCGGCGCTCGGGCCGGTCCTGGCTTCGGCCGGAATCGACCCGGCGTCTCTTCCCTCGGTCACGGCGACCTTCAACGTCCCCGCGGTCCTCGCGGTCCTCGCGGTGACCGCCATTCTTATCGTCGGTATCAGAGAGTCGGCCAACCTGAACCTCGCGATCGTTTTCGTCAAAGTGGGCACGGTTCTGGTATTCATCGCCGTGGCGGGCGCGTACCTTCTGCGTCATCCCCAGGTCGCCGCCACCAACTGGACGCCGTTTCTTCCGCCGAACGAGGGAAGCTTCGGGGCTTTCGGTCTCTCGGGAATCGCCCGGGGCGCCGCGGTGATCTTTTTCGCCTACATCGGCTTCGACGCGGTCGCGACGGCGGCCCAGGAGGCGCGAAATCCGCAGCGCGACATGCCCTTCGGGCTTCTCGTCTCTCTCGGGATCTGCACCGTCCTCTACATCGCGGTCGCGGTGATTCTCACCGGAGTCGTGCACTACTCGCGGCTCGACGTCGCCGCCCCGGTCGCCGTCGCTATCGATGCCACCGGGGTCGCCTGGGGAAGCCTTCTGGTGAAGGTGGGAGCCATCGCCGGCACCAGCACCGTGATGCTGGTGACGCTCCTGGGGCAATCCCGGGTCTTCTTCTCCATGTCGCGGGACGGGCTTCTCCCTCCCTGGGCGGGCGCCATCCACCCGCGGTTCCGGACGCCCTGGATCTCTTCGACGATCACCGGCGTTTTCGTCGCGGGCGTCGCGGGCGCCATTCCCATCGCGGTCCTCGGGCAGCTGGTGAGCATCGGGACCCTTCTCGCCTTCGTCATCGTCTGCTCCGCCGTACTGGTCTTGAGAAAAAGGCGCCCTCACGCCGAGGCAGGCCGGCATCTTCTCGGCTCTCGCTCCTCAGGCCGGTGGGAAGGGCCGGCCTCAGCTCGGGAGCGAGCGCCCACTCCCGGCCGCCGCCCTGGACCATCCTTACCTCTGCGAGATCTACGAAATCGGTGAGGATGAAGGGCGGTCCTTCAGTTAACTGCTCGCCGTGCAGCTTTGCTGACCCCCGCAGGGAGGTTCACCAGGGCGGACTTCGTCCTTACGCCTTATGGGCGCCTTGGCGGCTACGTCTGCCTTCCTCCCCGAAGCGGCAAGCCTTCCGCCCGTTTACCGGCCTCGCAACCCCCGTTCGACTCCGTTATTTCAGCTGGTCGAGGCCCACTACGAGGACGTCAAGGCGCTCTGGGAGGACCGATTCGAGAACACCCACGGCCGATGGCGAGGTTTCACCGACACCGTCATCGCTCGTTACCTCGACTGTGCGTCGCCGGAATGTGGTTTCGCTAGGCTTCGATGTGACGAGTGTCGTTCCGAGCGGTTGCTTATGTTCTCGTGTCGTCAAAGGAACCTCTGTCCTTCGTGTGACGCCAAGCGAGCCGCGGCATTTGCCGCTTTCCTTCACGACGAAGTGTTCGAAGACGTGCCTCACGCCATGTGGGTTTTTACGATCCCAAAGATGCTCAGAGTCTACTTTCTCCACCATCGTGAGCTTCTCGGTGAGCTCTCCCGTTGCGCCTACGATACCCTCCAAGGGCTCATGAGCGCCGCCGCCTTCGAAGAAGACGGTTTTCGCCCAGGAATGGTCTCGGTCGTTCAGACATTTGGGGAGGCGGCTCGATTTCATCCCCACGTCCATGCTCTTTGTTCCAGGGGCGGCTGGAATGCCTCCGGGCAGTGGGTGCCCGTGCCTTATCTCGATCATCGAATGGCTGAGGAGCTCTTCCGTCATCGGGTGCTCCGCCTGCTGCAGTCAGAAGGCCTTCTCTCAGAAGACCGCATTCGCCTTTTGCTCTCATGGGAGAGAAGTGGCTTCTCCATCGACGATTCCGTGCGGATCCC
>CAZKNR010000125.1:0-22371 GCA_964553925.1 uncultured Acidobacteriota bacterium | reverse complement strand
CTCGCTCGCCGACCGGATCGATGCGGCGCGAAAGGAGCACGAAGGTCGGGTCGATGCGATCGAGCGGCTCACCGCGTTTCGGGCGCAAGAGCAGCTCTTCGTGGTCGGCGAGGCTCTGCGTTCGTGGTACGAGTTCTACTCCGGCTACGACCCTCTCTTCACCTGGTGGTGCCAGGCGCCCTACAAGGAAGTGACCCGAGCGCTCGAGGACTATCGGAAATTCCTCCGCGAGAAGGTTCTCGGCATCGGACCCGGTGAGGAGGAGCCCATCGTGGGAACTCCGATCGGGCGCGAGGCTCTCGTCGCCGACCTGGCTTCCGAGCTCGTCCCCTACACTCCCGAAGAGCTCCTGGTCCTCGCCGAGCGCGAGTTCGCCTGGTGCGAGAACGAGCTCCGGAAAGCCGCCCGGGAGATGGGTCTCGGTGACGACACCATGGCCGCGATCGAGAAGGTGAAAAACCTCTACGTCTCGCCGGGAGAACAGCCGAACCTGATCCGGGACCTGGCTCGCGAGGCCGAGGACTACCTCGCCGAGCACGGCCTGGTCACCGTCCCTCCGCTCGCCAAAGAAGTCTGGCGCATGCGCATGATGACCCCGGAGCGCCAGAGGGTGAACCCGTTCTTCACCGGGGGCGAGGTCATCAGCGTGTCGTACCCGACGGACACCATGGAGCACGCGGACAAGCTCATGAGCCTCCGCGGGAACAACATTCACTTCGCCCGGGCGACGGTCTTCCACGAGCTCATTCCCGGCCACCACCTGCAGGCGTTCATGAACCAGCGGTACAACGCCCATCGACGAGCGTTTCGAACTCCGTTCTGGGGAGAGGGGTGGGCGCTCTATTGGGAGATGCTCCTCTGGGATCGGGGTTTTCAGCGAAGCCCCGAGGACCGCGTGGGAATGCTCTTCTGGAGGATGCACCGTGCCGCGCGGATCCAGTTCTCCCTCGGCTTCCACCTGGGGCGGATGACCCCCGAAGAGTGCATCGAGCTTCTCGTCGAGCGCGGAGGCCATGAGCTCGCGAACGCCTCGGCCGAAGTGCGGAGATCGTTCAACGGCTCCTACCCGCCCCTCTACCAGCTCGCGTACATGATGGGGGGGCTTCAGTTCCGCGCCCTTCACGAGGAGATGGTCGGTTCGGGGAAGATGACGGACCGGGAGCTCCACGACGCCGTTCTCGAGGGCGGGTCGATGCCGGTTGAGATGGTGCGGGTCCGCGTTCGCAAAGAGTCCATCCCCAGGGATTACACGGCTCGCTGGAAGTTCCTGGGTGAGGAGATGACCCCATGATCTCTGCTTTCATCACCGTATTCCTGCTCCTCGGCCAGCAGCACCACATGCCCGGACACTCCTTCGACGACGTCGACCGCTGGGTCGCGGAGTTCGAGAGCCCTGAGCGGGATCGCCTTCAGAAGCCCGACGAGGTCGTCGCGGCCTTGAAGCTCCGGAGCTCGGATCGCATCGCCGACATCGGCGCGGGGACCGGCTACTTCACTCGTCGTTTCGCAAAAGCGGCGGGCGAGGGCACGGTCTTCGCCGTCGATCTCGAGCCGAACATGCTGCGCTACATCGCGAAACGGGCCGGGACCGAGGGACAGAAGAACATCGTCCCGGTCCTCGCCCTTCGCGAGAGCCCCATGCTCCCCCCGGGGTCGGTCGACGTGATCTTCATCTGCAACACTATCCACCACATCGAGAACCGCGCCGCCTACTACCAGATCCTGCGGGAGAGCCTCGCGCCCGGCGGGCGTCTGGTCATCGTGGACTTCCGGAAGGACGCGGCGATCGAGGAAGGACCTCCTCCGGAAATGCGTCTCGATCGCAAAGAGCTGGAGGGGGACCTCTCCAAGGCGGGATTCCGGCTAGTCGAAGAGCACGACTTTCTGCCCGATCAGTATTTCGTCGTTTTCAGTCCGTCTTAGAACACAACCTCAGCGGGACGCGACAAAGAACGCGCGCATGGCGCGGTACAGATGGTAAACGTCGACCTTGGAGCTCACGAAGTACGGAGTATGTATCGATAGCACCGGGACCCCGACGTCGATCACCTCCATGTTGTCGTCCGAGAGCGCGCCTCCGATCGTGCCCCCGCCCGCCCGGCCTACCTTGTAGGTCACCGTTCCAGAGCTCGATTCCAGTCCAGCAAGCGGAACGCGGGAGCCTCCCCGCCGTTTTTGGAGTCGGGCTGGTACGCGAGAAGTCCCGTTTGGGTGAGCGAAAAGGCGGCGTGCCCCTGCACCTCGCGCACCGGCTCGGCAAGAATCTGGGGCTCGCCCACGGGTGCTAGCTGCTCTCGGTCGAGCCGCAGCGCCACGAGGCTCCGCCCCCGAACCAGAATGATGTACCCGGGGGCCGCGTACTCCGCCCGAGAGCGCGCGGCCAGGATCGATGTCTTCAGGCCGCCCGAAACTTCGCGCAGGACGATACGGGCGTCGTCGGGGCTTCGGTCGTCGAGCTCGAGGTTGAGGAAGCTGCGGCCGTCAGGAAGCCAGCTCGGCCATCGATGCTGCACCGTGGCGGCGCTCGGGCGCACCACGTTCTCGCGCTCGCCGCCCGAGTCGCGCACGCGTTCGATCCCCTCCCCCTCGACGGCGAAGAGGATCCACCCATTGCCGCCCCACGCCGCTCCCCACGGGAAGGCGGCCACGCACAGGTTCCGGACCGACCCTCTCGCGGCCTCAATGCGTTTCAACTTCCTCTGGGCGAAGAAACCGATGGAGCGACCGTTAGGAGACCAGAAGGGAAACTCCGCCCCCTCCGTTCCCGCCAGCAACTTCGCCTCACCGGTGCGGAGCGACTGGGTCCACAGGATCCTCTCTCCGTTTTCCAACCGGGCAACCCACGCGGCAGAGCGTCCATCGGGGGAGAGGGCCAGCTCGCCGTAGTCGAGCGCCCCCGTGGCTCCCGGCGGCGGGGTCAGCGACGATCGGCCCGCTGGCGGCAACTCGTTTCCACTCCCAAGGAAGAACCAGACGACGGCCACGGCGATTCCCACGCCGAGGAGAACCAGGATTCGCCGGTCGAGAAACCCCGAACGCGGGATCGCTATGGCCACGCCGGAGTCCGCTTCATCCTCCTCCGAGACGGGAGCGACCGCAGCGATGAGCCGGTAGCCCTTGCGCGGCACGGTCTGTATGAACCGGGGCCGACGGGCGTCGTCTCCCAGCGCCTTTCGCGCCTCGAAGATGCTGTAGGTGAGCGCTTCGTCGGTCACGAAGACGCCGTCCCACACGTCGCGGATGATGGCCTCTTTGGTCACGATCGCCCCCGCGTGCTCGGCCAGGTACACGAGGAGTTGCATGGCGCGAGGCTCGATGTGTACTTCGCGAGGCCCACCGACAATGAGGACCAGCGCGTTGCGGTGAGGCTCGACTCGCCACTCTCCTATCCGCATCACCCCCTTCAAATCGTTCCTCCCGGCGCGTCGAACGCGCCCAATCGTATTCCTTGCATCGAACGGGGTTCAAATCGGCACTGCGTTCTTAGGAATTATTAGGAATCATTGAAAATGTTGACTTTGCGTCCGTCGATATGAATAACTCTATCGGGAATCTCGCGTCTCCAGGAGTTTCGCCGGAGGTTGAAGTTTGATCGGAGCCAGTCTCGGCCTGCCACGACCCCTCGGCCATTTCGAGCTCCAGGAGCTCATCGGCTCCGGCGGCATGGGGCTCGTGTACCGGGCGCGCGATACGAAGCTCGGCCGGGCGGTTGCGGTGAAGGTGCTCTCGGATGAGCTCTTTCAGGATGAAAGCGCACGGCATCGCTTCCTCCGCGAGGCCAGGTTGACCGCGACTCTGAATCACCCCAACGTGGCCACTCTCTACGAGGCGGACGAGGCCGACGGCGTCGCGTTCATGGTGATGGAGCTTGTTTCGGGCACGAACGTTCGGGAATTGGTTCGCCGCTCCGAAGCGCTGCCGCCTCAACAGGTCCTCCGAATCGGCGCCGGCGTCTGTGCGGCACTCGATGCCGCGCATCGCTCCGGCATCGTGCACCGCGACATCAAGTCTTCCAACATCATGGTTACGCCCCAAGGCGACATAAAGGTACTCGACTTCGGGTTGGCCAAGGTGATGCCGGAAGCCCTGGACGATCCAACGCTCGATCGAGAGCCTGCTCGACCATCGTCGCCCGCTCCCGCGGGCGAGCCGGACGACCTCACCCAGCGCGGGGTCGTGGTCGGCACCGTCCACTACATGTCGCCCGAGCAGGCTCACGGTGCGTCCATCGACGCGCGCAGCGACATCTTTTCGCTCGGGGTCGTGCTTTATGAAGCCGCGTCGGGGGAGCTTCCGTTCCGCGGGCAAAACGATGCCGAGGTCCGGCAGGCGATTCGAACGAAGGCGCCCGCGGCTCTTCACCTCGGAGAGCGCGGGATCCCGCGGGCGCTCGCGCGCATCGTCGAGAAGTGCCTGGCCAAGGAACCCTCGGACCGATTTCCCACCGCGGAGCGACTACGCCAGGAGCTCCTCCGCCTGGAAAAACATCCGCTACGGCGAGGGCTGGCCGTGGTGGCCGCGCTCGTTTTGGGAGTCGTCTCCGTCGGCCTCGTCATCGCGACTCGCTTTGGGAGCGGGCCTCCCCCTTTCTCCGGCGCCCCGCGTGTTCTCGTCGCCAGTTTCGACAACCGAACCGGCGATCCGTACTTCGATCACTCGGTGCGAGAGCTTTTGACGCTCGCCCTCGGGCAGTCGCGCTTCCTCAGCGTTTTTCCGCGAAGCGCGGCGGGCGAGACGCTGAAGCGGATGCACCTCTCGCCCGGCACCGAGCTCGACCGACCGCTGGCCCGCGAAGTCAGCCGGCGCGAGAACCTCGAGGCGTTCGTGTCCGGAACGATTCTTCCCTCGAGGGAGGGCATCCGCATCGTCGTCGAGGCCGTAGATCCCGGAAGCGATGCGACGCTCGCGGTCGTGGAAAGCTCGTTTCAGAATCGCGAGCAACTCTGGCAGTCGGCCGATCGACTGGCGGTTGCACTGCGCGGTCGCCTCGGCGAAGAGGCGCGGTGGATTGCCGAGCACAGTCGATCGCTCCAGCCGGTGACCACCTCTTCGCTCGAAGCGCTCGGGCTCTTTTCCGAGGCCCTCGACGTCTATGCCGATGGGGATCTGGAGCACGCCCAGTCGTTGCTCGCTGCCGCCGTTCAGAGCGACCCGGACTTCGCCGTAGCCCAGGCCCGGCTGTTCGTGGTCGAGAATGCCCGGGGGCGGCCCGAAGAGGCCATGGCCGCGCTCGAGCGCGCGTTTCGTCTCCGGGACCGAGTTACCGAGCCCGAGCGCTACCTCATCGACGTCTCCTACCACACCATGACGAAGGACTACGATCGCGCGCTTCAGGTCGCTCGAGCGTGGACCGCGGCTTACCCTCGCGATCCGGACGGCTACCGGTTCCTGGCCAACACCGCCGAGTGGGTGGGATATCTTCCCGAGGCGCTCGATGCGGCGCGGCGATCGTCGGAGCTTCGTCCCACGAGCCTCATGAACCATGGGCTTCTGGCGCTGCTTCTGGCCGAGGCCAACCGCAGCGATGAGGCGCTCTTGGAAGTGGAGGCCGCGCGCGCCAGCGGCCTCGAAGGAGCGTATCTCAACTGGGGCGAAGGGCTGGCGTGGCTTTCGAAAGGTGAGGGCGAGCGAGCGACCGAGGCCTTCCGCAGGCTCGAGAACGGCGAACGTATCGGCGCCGCCTGGGCGGGCTTCTATCTGGCCCAGACCCACGTGCTCGAAGGGAGGCTCGAGGAATCGATCGAGGAGCTCGATGAGGGCCGAATAGGGCAGGATGTCGCCCCCGGCAGTACTCATCTGATCCGACTTAGGCGCTTCGCTCTTGCCCTCCTTCACAAAGAGCTCGGCGACGAGGGCAAGGCTCACGATCTCGCCGAGCAGCTCGCCAAAAGCGTCGAGAGTTCCTGGGATTTGCTGAGCCTGCGCCAGGCAGCGATTTTGGAAATCGAGCTCGGTCGGCCGTCGCACGCCGAGTCCATCCTCCCTCGCTTGACCCGGCTGGCCGAGCGCTACCCGGGTCGCTTCGCTCGGGGGATGCTCGCCCACGTTTCCGGAGAGCTATCGCGGGCGAAAGGGCGCGCACCGGAGGCAAGGGAGAGGCTCGAGGAAGCCGTACGTCTATGGCCGGACGTACCGGCGCTGTGGTCGCTCGCCCGGTACCGGATGGACGGAGGTGACGCGGCGGAAGCCCTTCCGCTCTACCAGGAGATCCTCTTCCGCAAGGGAGAGATCCTGCGTCGGGAACCTGCTCTCTTCTGGGTGCTCGCACAGTTCGAGACCGCCCGCTGCCTGCAGGCTCTCGGGCGCGACCGCGAGGCAGTGCGCCGCTACGAAGAATTCCTTCGGGTTTGGAAGGGCTCAGGGGATCAGAACCTGGTGCATGAGGCGGAAAGCCGAATGGGAGCGCTCCGCATAGGCCGGTAGGCCTCGCGCCGTCGGTGTCAACGTTGTTCTAAACAGGAGGCAAGATCATGATCGATTTCTGGGCAGCGCTCGGACTCGCAGTGGTGGACGAGCCATTCCTGGCGAAGGTGTTGGCGGTGCGAGAGGATCGAAAAGCGCTCACCGACCTGGTCAATCAGGAATACAACTTTCACCTGAGCCGATACGAGGTGGTTGAGCTCGCGGATTTTCTAGGACACCCCGAGGTCATCGATTCTATGCACGCCATGCACAAGTTCTGGAACCCGAGGATCTGCGAGGTAAGCCTCACCTACGACCCGAAGTACGTGCACGTGAAGCCAAGCCTTGAGGTGATCGAGGCGATGCACAAGGCAAACGAGCGCCGCGAACGCAACACGGATCTCCAGAGCTTTCTCGAAGCCTGGAAACCCGAGAAGGACCACGGCGAACATCAAGACTAGGCCATCTCTTTCTTGTACCGCTCGGCGGTCGCGCGCAACGCTTCATTGGGAGTGGCATCGGCGTCGTCGAGGATCGCAACGAAGATGTCTCGATCGCGCTCACTCAACTCGGTCACGTCATGCTCGCGAATCACAGTGCGGGCTTCGCGGACGAGCGTCGACACGGCAAAATCGCTGACCGACTGACCCAGCTGCGCCGCGGCTCTCTCGATCGTCACCTTGAGTTCCTGCGACAACCTGAAGCTGAGTTGGGCATCATTCTTGACTGTCGACATTTCGCCCACCCTTTGTATGGCTAGATGCTGTACATTTTGGATTTTTAGCACGACGTACGTCAACTGGCCACACAACGATAGGGACCCGCGTGGTGGCTCGAAGCGGAGAGAACAATCGCGAGTCCGTGGGCCCACGGGGTCGCGCACGAAACTAAACTTAATCGGCGGACGGGGCTCCCTCGAGCAGGGGCTCGAGCGCCTCTTCCCGCGGACCGTTCTCGTCGCAGACGGCGAACGTCGTCTCCTCCGCCGCGTACATGGCGACACCCGCGTACTCGCCCCTGGCGTTCAGGGCGAAGAAGCGAATGTTGAAGTTCGGCAGGCCTCGGCGGTTGAGGAGTCTCTTCTCGACGGTATTCGCCTGAATCCGCCTCAACCCCTCGAGCGCGGCGTCCTTGGGGTGCGCTCCCCGGCGCATGTTCTCCACGATGAGAAAGGACGTGAGGTTGTACAGGTTCGCCTCCCCTCGACCGGTCGATCCGCAGGCTCCTACTTCGTTGTCTACGTAGATCCCGGCTCCCAGAATCGGCGAGTCGCCGGTCCTTCCCGGAATTTTGAAGCTCAGCCCGCTGGTGCTGGTGACGCCTCCGATCTCACCCCGCGGATTGATTCCGTTGCAGTGGATGGTTCCCCAGAAATGGCTCTCGTGAACGAGTCCTTCCCGGAGCATCTGGAGAGCCGCCTCGTACCCTGTCGTGGTCCGTTTCTTCGGGTCGAGATAATGCTCGGGGTCGATTCGCCGCTTCCATTCGAGCCACAGCCCGCGGGATTTCTCGGTCGTGATGTCCTCTTCGATTGTGAAGCCGAGGTTTCTCGCGAAGTCCTGAGCCCCTTTGCCGACGAGAAGATGATGATCGGTTACGTCCATCACCGCCTTCGCCACCAGAGACGGAGTGCGCACGCCTTCGAGCGCCGCCACCCCGCCCGCTCGCTTCGTCGGGCCGTGCATGCACGACGCATCGAGTTGAACCACTCCGTCCGCGTTCGGAACCGCGCCGTAGCCCACGCCTGGCTCCTCGGGATCGTTCTCCACGATGTTGACTCCCTCGATGAGCGCCTCGAGGACGTCTTTTCCCTCCACGATCCTCTCGAAGGCGGTTTCGACGCAGGTCTTCGGTCCGCCGTTCTTGAAAGCGATTCCGCTGCGGTCCGAGAGGACCACCGGCCGGATGCTCTGACGGAAGACCGTCGCCGGGGTCGCGGCTGCGGCGAGACCACCCTTCGCCGTGGACCGAACGAATTCGCGACGATTCATGGTTCTCACCTTGTGACCTCCCTCCATACCCGGACGAAATTCTCCCCCATCACCTTCTCGACCTCGCCCGGCGAATAGCCTCTCGCCAGGAGCGCCTCGGCGATGGCGTCGAAGCGCGCTTCCTCGCCGAACCCCGCGGTGTACTCCGACATGCCTCTGAGGTCGCTTCCGATCCCGACGTGGTCGATACCCACGAGATTCTTCACGTAGTCGATGTGTTCCACCATGTCGCTCAGCTCGGGGAGGGCGCTTCCGTTCGGCCAGATCCCGATGATCCCACCTTTTTCGGCGATGGCGCGGATCTCCTCGTCGCCAAGGTGGCGGTCGAGCTTCTTGAGCGACAGCGCACCCGTGTGGCTGAAGATCACCGGACGGCTCGACACCGCGAGGACGTCCCGGATGGTCTCGGGATTCGCGTGGGCGAGATCGATCACGATTTTCAGGCGGTTCGCCTCCGCGACGACTTCCCGGCCGAAGCCGGTCAGCCCACCCGGAGTATAGGGCCAGGTCTGGATGTGGCCGATCTCGTTCGCGCGGAAGTGGACGAGCTGCACGAGAGAGACTCCCCTGCGGTGAAGCTCTCGCAGATGCTCGATTTCCCCCTCCAGGCCATCCGCGCCCTCGAGCGCCGCGATGAGCGCCAATTTCCCCTGGCGTTTGGCATCGAGCGCCTCTTCCGGCGTCCTCACGAGAAAAGCCTCACCGCTCGCGGCCGTTGCCAGGATTCGGTCGAGCCGGTCGAGAGTGAAGGCCCAGCTCTCGCCGGGCTCTGCGCGAAGCATGCCGGTCTCGATGGTTTGCCCCTCGCGGGTCACGTACCCGCCCCGGTACGGGGTGTCGGTCGAAATGTTGCAGACCACCACGTCGATTCCGCTTCTCCGATAGCGCGCGATCTCTTCCGCCTCGATCCGGGCTACGTTCGCCCGGTGAAAGCGGCTCGGGTGCGCGTGAGTATCGACGGAGAGGCTCTGCGCGAGAAGGACGAGAAGCACCATCATTGGCCCACCGATGCTACCGTCTCGCGAGCGCCCTGTAAACGGGCGCTCCCCCGCGGGGCAGAGGCCGTGGTATCCTGATCGGAACTTCTCGAACTGAATAGCAAGCCGCATCGCCAGGAGTGTCGACCCCCATGGACGTGGACCGGGCTCCCGAAAGCGACTCCGAGACGATCCTCGCTCTCGACAACGTTCCGCTCGAGCTCCCGATCGCGGGCGCGGCGAGCCGCTCGCTCGCCGCTTCTATCGACTACATGGTCCTGGGCTTGCTCGGCATACTCTGGATCCTTGCCTCGGTGTTCGCTCTCAGCTTCGTAATCGAGGGGGGATGGCTCGTCGCGGCCGCGATCGGCGGACTGTTCCTTCTGGACTGGGGCTACTTCGCTGGCTGCGAGCTCGCATTCTCCGGGAGGACGCCAGGAAAGACTGCACTCCGGCTGCGGGTGGTGAGCCGGACCGGCGGCAAAGCCGCTCCGGCAGCGATCCTCGTTCGCAATTTCGTGCGCCTGGTGGACCTGTTCGTGGGCGTCCCGATGATGGCCGCGGACCCGCTGGCGCGCCGGCTCGGGGACAGGCTCGCCGGAACTCTCGTGCTCCGGCAGGTCGCGGCTCCGCCGGAGGTCGCCATGTCGCGCATTCCCCAAGACTTTGGGGCCCGAGAGATCGCGTTCGTGGAAGCCCTTCTCGACCGGCTCGACGAGCTTTCGCCCGATCGCGCGCGAGAGCTTTCGCGGCGCACACTTATCTGGGTCCAGAAATCCGACCCTTCCTTTCTGGCCTTTCTGCCCCAGATCGATAGTGACGACGATCCGCCGCAGGCGCTGCGGCGCGCCTTCACCGCCCTCACAGGCTGAGCCGGCCCTCGATGGACTACCAGCGCTTTTTGCGGACGAGGGAGCCGATCTGGAAGGGGCTCGAAGAAGGTCTTCTCCGCGCGCGCCAGCGCGCGGGAGCGATGCGGTACGGCGACCTCGAAGCCCTCGCCGTCCACTATCGCCGCGTGCTCCACGACTTCGCGCTCGCACGGTCGCGTTTCCCGCGCACCCGCGCCGCGGAGCGGCTCGCGGCTCTCGCCATCGAAGGGACCTACGTTCTCTTGCCTGACCACGAGACGAGCCGGTTCGGAATCGCCCGGTTCCTGACGCAAACGTTCCCCCGCGCTTTCCGCGCGGTATCTCCTTCAATCGCCGTCGCCGCGGCCCTGTTCGTCGCGTCGGGCCTCTTCGGACTCTTCCTTTCGATCGTGCAGCCGGGGATGGCTCTCGCCTTCCTCGGACCGGAGGCCGTTACCGGCCTTTCCGAGGGAACGCTATGGACGGAGTCGCTCGGCACGGTCATCCCCCCCTCGATCTCTTCCTCGGCGATCGCGACCAACAATATGAGCGTCGCGATTACCGCCTGGGCCGGTGGGGCGCTCGCGGGCCTCGGGGCATTCTACGTGCTGCTTCTGAACGGGCTTCTCCTCGGGGCCGTCGTCGGAATCACCGCTCACTACGATCTCGCGGGCCGGCTCCTCACGTTCGTCGCGGCGCACGGGCCCCTCGAGATCACGCTCATCCTCGTAGCCGCAGGCGCCGGACTCACCGTCGGGCGCGCGCTCGTCGAGGCCGGGGAGGCTCCCCGCCGCGAATCGCTTCCGAAGGCCGCGCGGGCTGCGCTCGCGGTCCTCCTCGGAATCCTTCCCTGGTTCGTGCTCCTCGGTGTCGTCGAGGGGTTCGTCTCGCCCTCGACCGACGTCTCTTTGTCATCGAAGGTGCTCCTCGGTCTCACCCTCGAGATCCTGTTTCTGGTATTCGCCTGGAATCCCTTCCTCTCTGAGTCCCCGGAATGAACGAGGCACCGATCCTGGCCCGCCCCCTTCCCTTGAGGGTGCTCATCGACGAGGCGATCCGAGTGCTTCGCCGCAATTTCTCCGCCCTCTTTCCCGCGATCGCGATTCCCTTGGCACTTCTCAGCGTTCCCCTCACCTTCGTTTATTTCAAACGCTTATCAACGCTCTCGTCCTCCTTTGTCTCCTTCGGCTCCTCCGAGAGCCCGGTCCTGGCCGACGTGTTCTTCGCGATGGGAGGGATCGGGCTTGCGTTCGCGGGACTGATGGCGGCGCACTACGCCTCGTGGGGGGCATGCATTCTCGCAACGATGGACGCGGCCTCGGGCCGGCCGATCGACATGACGAAGAGCTGGCTCTGGTTGCTGCGGCCGCGCGCGATCGGGACCATCCTCCTGACGATGCTGTGCGTCGGCGCGGGGAGCCTCTTTTGTCTCGTTCCCGGCATGTACCTCGCATTCCTTTTCAGCTTCGTCGCACCGGTGATGGCGGAGGAGGGGCGCTACGGTGTCGCGGCGTTGAAACGCTCCGCGGAGCTTCTCCATTTCAACGTGCGGCGCCGCCTCGGGGACAACCCGATCGTGAGGGCTTTTGTGCTGGCGATGGTCGCGTGGATTCTGGCCTCCGCGGTAGGCATGCTGGTACAGATGCCTTTCGCACTGGCGCAGCAGATTTTTCTGATTCGGAGGGCGAGTGCTGGAGAAGCTCCGGACCCTGCCGCACTGATGGAAGGAATGGCCTGGTTTCAGCTCCCGGGGACGGCGCTCAGCTCCCTTACGAACGCAGCTCTCTATTTGTACATCAACCTGGGCATGGCGCTTTTGTTTCTCGACGTGCGGCGGCGTCGTGAGGGCGCCGATCTGGACGCCGTGCTGAAGGAGCTGGAGCGCTCGGTCGAGGAGCCGCAAGCGTCTTGAGTCTCCTGAGAACGTTAGCGCTCGCGATCGTGGTGTACCCGGCCCTCGGCGCGGGAGCGGAGGGTCAGAGTCGCCCTGTCGACTTTCGTTTCGAGGCGGCCGATCGCGAGCTCGTCGAAAGACTCGCACGGGAGAACGTCGTCGACACGGTCGTGCCACGCCCTGGTGTCCTGGCCTACCTGGAGCGTCTGTTCCACCACCTGGCCTTCTGGTTCATGGAACGTCTGAGGCCCCTCGGCCGGTATGCGGAGGGTGTCGGCACCGCCATCGGAGGAGCGGCACGGGTCGCCGCCGTCCTTACCGCGCTCTTGCTGCTCTTCGTTTCGGTTCGCTACGTCGTTCGACGGCGGCGGCTCACTCCGGACCCGACGAGCTCCGCCATTCCGGGTCCCGAGCCTCAACCTCCCTCGTGGAGCTCGTGGGACACCGCGCGCTGGCGCCAGGAGCTTCAGCACCGAATCGAGGAAGCGGACGTGGCCGGGTCTCTCGAGGCGGTCTGGTGGTGGCTGGCGCGCTCGCTTCTCGGATCGCGCGTGCAAGACTCCTGGACGAGCGGCGACCTCCTCTCGAGCTCGAATCGGGCCGGACTGAAGGAGCCGGTTCGAAGACTCGAGCGGATGATGTACGGGACGAGGACACCGTCGCTCGAGGAGGTGATCGACCTCGTGCAGTCTCTGGAGCAAAAGCTCGCGTGAGCGCGAAATCGGTCCGCTTTTGGGGCCTGCTCCTGGTCGTTCTCGCGATGGGGATGACGCTTCTCGTCGAGGTACGCGAGACGGCCTCGGCGAGCGCGCTCTCGGTGGGCTCGCGCGGTCTATTCACTGCGCGGCGTTATCTCGAGGAGCGCGGTCTCGAGGTAACGCTCCTGGATCGACCCCTCGACCAAGCCGAGCCTTCTGAGGTCCTGGTGCTCGCGTTTCCCTGGCAGCGCGGAGCGAGCGGAAGCGAACAAGCGGGAATCCAGCAGCACCTTCTTCGCGGCGGGACGATTCTTCTCGCCTACTCCGGAGACGCCGAATCCTGGACGGAGCGCGACGCGATGAACTGGCTCGGTCTTTCGTGGAGCGAGCTTCGAAAGGACCCTCCTTTGGGTTTCTTCGCCTGGCGCGCTTACGCCAATGAGGAATGGAGCCTCACGCCCACCGAAGGTCTCGATGCGCCGCCGCTTCGAATCTCGGCTCTGTCTCGCGCGCCACAGGCACCGGTCGAGGCGCAGGTCCTGTACGAAGGCCCGAAGGGCGAGCCCCTGGTCTTCGTCGTTTCCTCATTGAACGGACGGGTGGTCGTCGTTCCCTCGGAGGTCTTCGGAAACGCGCGCCTCCTGGAACCAGGAAACGCGGATCTGCTCGAATCCCTCATGGGATCTCTCGATCCAGCCTGGAGCTTCGACGAGTACCATCATGGCTTGAGCGCCCCTCTCTCCGTAGAGCAAACGCGGCCGCGCTTCGCGTTCGATCTATTCCTCCTCCACCTCGGGATCCTCTACGTCCTCCTCGTATGGCGGCTCGCTCGATCTTTCGGGCCCGTGTGGCCGGAGACGGCGGTGGTGAGCGGCTCGACGCGGACGTTTCTCCTGGGGCTGGGGTCGCTCCACGACCGGCTCGGGCATCATGGGGAGGCGGCGGAGCTCATGGTGCGGCGGGCTCGCGAGCTTCAGCCGCGGATGAATCTCGCGGGAGCAGGATCCGCGAAGACGGGCGCCGAGCTGACTGAGCTCGGAGTCCGCGTGGCTCGAGGTCAGGCGGAGTGACGGCTGCGATGGAAGGAGAGTTTTCATGATCGAGGGTTCGGAAACGACTTCACTCGAGCGACTCAACGAGACGATCGACCGCGTTCGCTCGAGCCTGAACGAGACCGTTCTCGGGCAGCGCGCCGCCGTCGAAACGCTCCTCGCCGCTTACCTCGCGTCAGGCCATGCGCTTCTCCAGGGACCTCCCGGGATCGGCAAAACGCTTCTGGCCAGGGCCTTCGCGGCCTGCCTCGGCTCGCCGTTCTCGCGGATCCAATTCACGCCGGATCTGATGCCGTCCGATGTGATCGGGACGAACGTGTTCGACCAGCGCTCGGGAAGCTTCCACCTGGTGAAGGGGCCGGTCTTCACCCGGGTCCTCATGGCGGACGAGATCAACCGCACCCCGCCCAAAACGCAGTCGGCCCTCCTCGAGGCGATGCAGGAGCGTCAGGTGACGATCGACGGAGCCTGTCACCCGCTCGAGGACGACTTCTTCGTCATCGCCACGGAGAACCCCATCGAGTTCGAGGGAACCTACCCCCTCCCTGAAGCGCAGCTCGATCGGTTCCTCGTCCGAATCGAGATGAAGGCGCCGGAAAAAGACGACGAGATTCGCATCTACCGTCGGGCCGTCGAGGGCTCCCTCGCCGGATGGTCCCTGGATGCCGCGCTTCCGCCCGCGCTCATGTCGTCCGAGGAAGCGAAGGAGCTGCGGCGCGCGTCCCGGCGGGTCCATGTGAAAGAGGAGCTCCTCGACTACCTCGCGCGCCTCGCGAATGCGGTAAGGAGCTCCCCCCACGTGGAGCTCCCCGTGAGCCCGAGGGGAGCGCTCGCGGCGCTCGAGGCCGCCCGCGGCTATGCGTTCGTCGAAGGCCGGGACTTTCTCGCGCCAGACGACTTGAAGAGACTCCTCGTCCCGAGCTGGGAGCACCGTCTCATCCTTACGGCCGAATCCGAGCTCGAAGGTCATACCGCGGCGAGCGTCATCCGCGCCGCCACGGACGCGGTTGAGGTCCCTCGTTAGGTCAAAGCCATGCCCGCGGCGAGATTGTTTCTGGCGCTCGGGATCGTGCTCGCGATTCTCGTGGGGGCGGTCGCCGTGCCGTGGATGGCCTGGGCGGCGATCGCGTCCGACGTTTGCCTGCTCGTTCTCGCGCTCGTCGATCATCGAAGGGCGGCGAATACGGACCTGTCCGGACTTCGGCGAGTGCCACCCCTCCTCTCTCAGGGAACCCCCGCGAGGATCGCCGTCGAGGTACGGACGAGCGCGCGCCTTCCCCTGAGGATCCAGCTTCGCGAAGGACTCCATCCGTTTCTCGCCGCGGAGGGCCGTAGGCACGAGGCGCTCCTCGCTCCGGGAGCCGGCGTCCTCTGGGAATACGACCTCGTACCCCGCACGCGCGGAGAATGTGTCGTGGCGCCGCTGACGGCTCGCGTTCTCGGGCCCTTTCGGCTCGCCTGGGCGCAGCGAGAGGTCGTTCCCGCGCAGGCCCAGCGCGTTTATCCGAAGGTTCGCTGGCAAGGCGAAGTGGGCCGGCTACTCGCGCTCGCCCGCCGCCGGGAGCTCGGCCGCTCGCCCTGGAGGCTGCGGGGAGCAGGAAGTGAAACCTACGCGCTGCGGGAGTATCTCACGGGGGATCCGCCGAGCAAGATTCACTGGAAGGCCACCGCGCGCCACGGGCGCCTCGTCACCCGCGAAGAAACATGGGAGCAGGGCGCGCGGCTCATCGTGCTCCTCGATTGCGCCCGCACCATGGCTTCGCTCGCGAGCCACGACACCGTTTCCTTCAGCAAGCTCGACCATGCGCTCAGCACCACACTGGCCCTCACCCGCGTCGCCTCGGGACGCGGAGACCGCGTCACCATCATCGCGTTCTCCGATCGCATCGAGCGCGTCGTGCCCGTCGGCTCCGGAGCTCGAGGCGTTCGGCGAGCCTATGAGAAGCTGTACGACCTGTCTCCGCGGCTGGGCGAGCCGGCGTACGATCTGGCCTCCGAGACCGCGCTCGGCCTCGGCTCGCGGCTCGCTACCGTCGTCCTTTTCACCTCGGTGGTCGACCTCGCCGCCGCCGAGCTCCTGCACGCGGCGCTGAAGCGGCTCGAAAGACGCCACCGGCCCCTCTTGATCCATATGGAGGACCCCGAGCTTTCGCAGCTCGCCCGGGGTGCGCCTCGCTCCCCGGCGGAGGCCTTCGCCAAGGTAGCGAGTCTCGAAATCCTCCTCGAGAACCGGCGGCTCGCGCGGCGACTTCGGCGGGAAGGCGTCCGTGTCGTGACCACGGCCGCGGACCGGCTCACGCTCGACGCCCTCGAGGCGTATCTTTCAGTGTTCCGTGCCCGAGCGCCGAGGCGCGGGGCGACAAGCACGGCGAGCTCGGCGCACGCGAGCTGACAGAGGCCTCGCTCTTACCGTTTCTCGAGCGTCCGGTAGACGAGCGCTCCGAGAGCGACGGCGACGCCCGAGACCGCGGGGACGGGCCGGCGGTAGAGAGAAGCAGCGCATCCTTCCAACGTCACGGCGTCAGTTGGGGTTCGAGTGGTTTCAATTCCTTGCCGGCGAGGGCCGGATGATCCGATGGGATCGAGCCGCAAGGCGCGGTAGGCGGGGTAACCCGTGCGTTACGAGTCCTCCCGGCCCGACGAGCCGCGGACCATCGTGAGCTGGAGGATGCCATCGGACGACGGGGCAGCATATCAAGCGACGGGCCAATCCCCAACGCTCTTGACTGTGGAGTCTTCTGTTGACTATACTCCACAGTGGGATGGCAACGATACAGGTGGTTATCGATGACCGGCTGCTGAGGGCGGCCGACCGAATGGCGAAAAAGCAGCAAGTGAATCGTTCTGCCCTCTTGCGGGAAGCCCTGCGTATCTACTTGAAGACCGATTATTTTCGAGAGCTTGAAAGACGGGAGCGTGAAGCATACGAGCGAACGCCCGATGACCCATCAGAGGTCGCTCTATGGGAGGGAGTCGCCGCTTGGCCGGAGGACTAGAGCGGGGAGAGATACGGCTCTACAGTTTCCCGGCGCCTGACAAAGCGCGACCCGTTCTGATATTGACCCGCGGGGAGGCTCTTCGTTACCTCAGTAAAGTGACCGTGGCGCCCGTCACCTCGACGATTCGTGGCGTTGCTTCGGAAGTTTTTCTTGACGAAAGCGATGGAATGAAACACCCATCGGTAGTGAATCTCCACAACGTCGTGACGGTCGCGAAGAGTGGAATCGGCCGGCGGGTCGCGAAACTGAGCGAGAAAAAACTTCTGGACGTGTGCCGGGCACTCAACTATTCGCTCGGCTGCGAAGGACCATAGCCGTCAACGGCTCCATGATATCGCAGGTCAACGGCGCCTCCCTCTTACCGTTTCTCGAGCGTCCGGTAGACGAGCGCTCCGAGAGCGACCACGGCGACGCCCGAGAGCGCGGGGACGGGACGCCCCAGAAGGAGCACGACGAGAAGGACTGCCGCGAGCGCGACGAACACCGCGCCCCCGAGTTTCGCGAAAGGCACGCGAGGGCGCTCCTCGGGAAGGAGCCAGAGCGAGGCGACGCTGAGTGCGATGAAGGCCACGGTCGCGAACACGAAGTACGCGACGATCTCTCCGAACGTGCCCAGGGTCACGAGGACACTCGCGAGCGCGGCCTGAAGAGCGACCGCGCGCACCGGCGTTTGAAGCGAAGGATGGCGCTCTGCGAGCCGTCGGGGGAAGAGCCCGTCTTCCGCGAGAGCGATGTAGAGGCGGGGCGCCGCGAGCAGGAAGGCCGCGAGGCTCCCCACTCCCGACACGAGCACGATCATCGTGAGCACCATCCCGCCCGCGGCACCGAAGAGCCGCTCTCCGAGGACTGAAGCGAACGCGGAGGCCGATGCCGCTTCCTCGAAAGGCACGACGACGAGAAACACCGTCGAGATGGCGATATACAAGAGCGTCACAAGCGCGACTCCAGCCGCGAACGCGAGCGGCAGGTTCCGCGAGGGATTTGAGACCTCGCCCGCGATCTTGGAAGCCTCCCACCACCCTCCAAACGAGAAGAAAGCCGAGACGAAGCCGCCGGCGAGCGCTCCCAGTATGGGCTCCGAGCCGGGCGCGGGGCGGAACACCGGAAAAAGATGGGCGGGATCGCCGGCGCCGGAGAGAAGCCCCCAGACGACGAGGGCGACGAGTACCGCGAGCTTGAGCACCGTGAGAACGACGAGGGTTCCGGCAGCGAGGCGGGTCCCGAGCGCGGTGAGCCCGCCGAGCGCGAGGATCGCCGCGATCGCGACGGCTTTCTCCCCTCCGGGAGATAAGGGAACGAGGTACGAGACGTAGCCGGCGAGACCGGTGGCGATGGCCGCGGCAAGCCCCGGGTCCATCACCAAAAGGCAATTCCAGCCGTACAGGAACGCGACCCTTCGTCCATAGGCCTCGCGCAGGTAGACGTAGGGTCCGCCTGCCGCGGGAAACCGCGAGGCGAGCTCGCCGTAGGCCAGAGCCCCCGCGAATGCCATCAGCCCCGTCACGAGCCACATGATCAGGACGAGCCCAGGAGAGCCGAGCGAGCGCACGAGCTCCGCGGGGGTGAGAAAGATACCGATCCCGACGACCACTCCGACGACGACGGAAGTCGCCGTCGAAAGGCCGAGGGGACGCGTGTCTGAGCTCAAGAGTCCAGGTAACAAGCCACGGCCATCTCTACCTCTACCTCCTCGAGGGCGAAGGCTCGGTGCCAAAGGGCGCGAAGGCGTTGTCGGACGGCGCCGTCGTCAGTAAGCTCACCCCCACGAAGAGCGCCAGCGAGACGAGAAGGCCGGGGAGCACCGGATCGATATCCGCGGACCCGAAGACCTTCCAGGCGAAACAGGTGAGAACCCCTCCCGCCATCGACGCGAGGGCGCCGGCCTTGGTGGCGCGCGACCAGTACACTCCAAGGACTACCGGAACGAAGAAGCTCGAGGCCATGACCGCGGTGTAGAGGAGCACGATGAACTGAACCAGCTCGCCTCTTCCGACGCCGCTCAGGATGAGAACCAGAGGGGCGGCTCCGACCAGAAGGACGCCGATTCGCCCCACGAGGATTCTCTCGCGCTCGGAAGAGGCCGGGCGGAACGTGCCGTAGAGATCGCGCGCGAGGGCCGAGCCGGCGACGAGCATGAGCGCGCTCACCGTGGACATGATGGCGGAGGCGATGGCGGCGAGGAGAAGGGCGCCGAGAAGCGGCGGAAGCACCGCTCGTGCCACCAGAGGCATCGCCAGATCGCCGGTGGGAAGTCCCGGAAAGAGGACGATGGCCGTGAGCGCGATGACGAAGATCGCGAGGTTCAGCCCGGTCGCGGCTACGAACGCGAAGAGCACCCCGCGGCGGAGCTCGCGCATGTTCTTCATCGAGTAGAGGCGCACGAGCTTCTCCGGAGTCGCCACCGTGCCCAGCGTAAAGGCGATTCCCATCGTGAAGAGATGTATGGGGGGAAAGCTTCCCCAGGTGAACGTCTCCGGCTTGACCGCTCTCACGTAGGTGAAGAGCGCGTCGACTCCCCCGACCTGGTGGATGGCGATGGGGAGCGCCAGGAGCACTCCCGCGACCATGATCACCATCTGAAAGACGTCGGTGTAGACCACGGCGAAGAGGCCCCCCATCGCCGTATAGGCGAGGAGCACCACGGTGAAGGCCACCATCGCCCATTCGCGCGAGATCCCGAAGACGATGTTTCCCACGAGCCCCGAGGCGACGATCTGCGCCTGCACGTAGACCACGATCGCGATCAGGATGACGACGGCGGAGAGCCGCCTTAGGGCGAGGCTCTCGTAGCGCGACTCGAGAAAGGCGCTTACCGTGAGCTCCCGCGTCCGGGTGAAACGAGGCGCGAGGACCGCGGCCATGAACCAGTAGGCGAGCGGTATCGAGAGCACGATCCAGGCGAAAGACCATCCCGCGGTGTAGATCACCCCGATGGTGCCGATGAAGGAGCCGGCGCTCACGTGGGTCGCGGCGATGGTGGCTCCGCCGAGGATCCACCCGAGCTTTCCCCCCGCGATCCAGTAGTCGGACTCGTCGCGGGTGAGCCTCATCGACCAGATGCCGATGGCGAAGACCACGACGAAATAGAGAAGAAAGAAGGCGACCGTCATTCGCCGTCCCCGCGCTCCACCCAGAACATCCAGACGACGTAGAGAACGACGATCGCCGCGAAGGCCACGAACGGACCCCAGAAGATGAAGGCTTCCTCGTTCATGGTCTCGCGGCTCGCATCCGGCCGACCCCAACGATGCCCGTG
The DNA here is from genome assembly GCA_964553925.1 of uncultured Acidobacteriota bacterium. Lineage (GTDB taxonomy): Bacteria > Acidobacteriota > Vicinamibacteria > Marinacidobacterales > SMYC01 > DAISKN01. The sequence goes on along the minus strand of CAZKNR010000125.1, from coordinate 2,251 downwards.
GCCGCGAGGAGTGCTATGACCGCGGCGGTCGCAACGCGCGTGGGAGTCAGAAGCGGCGCTCCCGAGGATGCCCGGAAGGCGACGAACGTGGGGACGAGGGGAAGCTGAAACCGATAGCTTCCATCGGCGTTCGCGATAGGTTGAGAAGGAAAGCTGTCAATTACCCGGAGACCGTCCGGAAGCGCAATCGTGGAAGAGAAGAGCCCGGTCCTCGTTTCCTCGATCGGAAGACCGAGGATCGCGCAAGGCAAGCGCACTCGAAGCCCATCCCCGGCTGGCTCGGCTCCGCCTCGAACGACGTAGCGAAGCTCGAGGCCGCTCGTGCCCTTTGGGAGGCCGATCGTTCCCACGCGTTTCGGCCCCGACCGCGGCTCGAGCTCCACAGGGAGCGGCGTCTCCGAGGCGTAAGCGGCAAACTCCTCGATCTCAGCTCCATCGATCTCGAGAGCGGTGAAGGCAATCCGTTCGGCCGCGGGAGCTTCGATGCGGTACGTGAGACGAACGGCGACGTCCCGTCCTCCGTCGATCGTAGCCTCGAGACGAGCACCGAGGATCTCTCCTCCGGACACGTCCTCAAGGACCAGAAGGAGAAGGAACGGAAGCACCGGCTATGCCCAGACTTCCTTCAGGAGCCGGAGCGAGTTTCCCCCCACGACTTTCGCGATCTGCTCGTCTCCGTAATCGTGGGCCACGAGCCAGCGAACGATGTTGTACGAGGCCTCCGTCGGGTTCTCGACTCCCTCGACGTACTCGACTTCGTCGTGAGGGGGCGGGCCGCCCTCCGAGGTCTTCTGCGATTCCTGGATGGACAAGCTCACTTTGTAGACGTGATGGAGCCCCACGTGATCGCCATAGAGGGTGTCGGGACCAAAAGAGACGTGGTCGATACCCGCGAGGTCCTTCACGTATTCGAAGTGCTCCATGTAGGACTCGAGGTTGTGGCGGGGATGGGCGGCGGTGAGAGTGGTGTGAGGCGCGGCCTCGATTCCGATGATCCCCCCCTTGCCGGCACAGGCTTTGAGGACGTCGTCGGGGGCCATGCGACTCGTGTTCCAGAGAGCGCGGGCGCCGATGTGGCTGAGCACGATCGGCTTGCCGCTCGCTTCGACGACGTCGAGGGTGGTCTGGTCGCCGCAGTGGGAGCAATCGATGAGCATCCCCACCTGGTTCATCCTTTCCACCGCCCTCTTCCCGAACGCGGTGAGCCCCCCGTCTCTCGCTTCTTTCAAGCCCGAGCCGAGGGAGTTCGACTCGCTATAGGTGACTCCCAGGAGGCGCACCCCGAAACCGTAGAGGATCTCGATTCGGTCTAGCTCGTTTTCGATCGGGGCCGCGCCTTCGATCGACGCCACCCAGGCGATCCTTCCTTCGCGGTGGGCCCGGAGGATGTCGTCGACCGTCGTCGCGTGGAATACCGCGTCCTGGTGGGCGATGTCGCAGAGCCTTATCCCGAGGTCATGAAGGACCTCCGTCCATTTCCAGCCGCGCTTCGACTCGATCTGGCAGATGCCGTCCATCATGTTGTCGAAGACGCAGTCCCAGTGCGATTGCGCGAGCCCTTCGAACGCGGTCGCCATGCGGCCCTCGCGGATGTAGGCCGGGGTGTCGGTGACCGGGTCGGGAAACGTTCCCAGGTGATCGTGAAGCGAGATCATCACGCACTCGCGGGCGAGCCTGTCCGCCCGCTTCTCCTGGTCGGGCGTAAGGCGCAAAAGAAACGGCGGCACCCGGTCGGTCTCGGCCGCCGTCGGAAACGCCCGATAGTCGGCTCCCGGACGCAGGTATTGAAAGGAGCGGTAACCCGAGTGCTGTTTTCCGATACCCATGGTTCACTTCACTTCCCGGAGATGGTGGTTTGGGCCATGTCCTCGAGGAAACGGGCGATGGCGGAGTGGTCGAGATCTCCGTTTCCGTTCACCACGAGAGCGGTCACGATTTGCTGTAGGAGCGCCGTCACCGGAAGGGGGACCGCCTCTTCCGTCGCCGTCGCGAGCGCGTTCGCCAGGTCCTTCTGATGCAAGCGCAGGCGAAAGCCGGGCTTGAAGCTCCCTTCGATCATCATCGGCGCTTTGGCCTCGAGCACCTTACTTCCCGCGAGCCCGCCGCGGATGGCGTCGAAGGCGACCTTCGGATCGACTCCGGCCTTTCGCGCGAACACCAGCGCTTCCGAGACGGCTTCGATATTAGCCGCGACCACGATCTGGTTCGCGAGCTTGACGATATTTCCGGCTCCGTGTCCGCCGCAAAGAAC
>CAZKNR010000124.1:0-4543 GCA_964553925.1 uncultured Acidobacteriota bacterium | reverse complement strand
CGTCGCGCCGGGAGATCTCGCCCTTAGCCTGGACGGCCCGAGCAAGGATGACAAGAAGCTCGTCGAGGTCCAGGCCGACGAGCAGCGCGCCCGTGGAATGTACATGATCGGGCAGGTCGCGGCGCTAAGGAGCGCCACCTGCCGCATCGAAGCGCTCCACCGGGAAGTCTCCGTCGGCGCCACCGAGCGCATCGCGGCCCTCCGCGGTGCGAGCTACGCCGAGCTTCGCGCTGAGCCTGAGGAGCGGCCGAGCGCGGTCGCCATCGTCGGGATGAGCTGCATTCTTCCGAAAGCGCCCGACCTGAAGCACTACTGGGACAACATCCTCGCCAAAGTCGACGCGATCACCGAAATTCCGAAGGATCGATGGGACTGGGAGCTGTACTTCGACGCCGACCCGCGAGCCAAGGACAAGATCTACTCCCGCTGGGGAGGTTTTCTCGACAACCAGACGTTCGACCCCGTCGAGTTCGGCATGCCGCCGAACTCCCTGAAGTCGGTCGACCCCATGCAGCTTCTGGCGCTCTCGGCGGCCCGCCTCGCGATCGAAGACGCGGGCTATGCCGATCGGCCATTCGATCGCTCTCGAACGTCGGTGATCCTTGGCGCGAGCGGCGGCACGGGCGATCTCGGAGCCGGATACCTCTTGCGCTCGAGTCTGCCTCTCGTCGTCGGCTCGCAGGCGGCGAGCCTCATCGAGGCAACGAACGGCCTTCTGCCCGAGTGGACCGAGGACTCTTTCGCCGGGCTGCTTCTCAACGTGGCCGCGGGGAGAATCGCGAACCGCTTCGATTTCGGCGGCGTGAACTACGTCGTCGACGCGGCCTGCGCCTCGTCTCTCGCCGCCGTCCACCAGGCGGTGCGGGAGCTCGAGACCCACTCGAGCGACGTGGTGCTCGTCGGGGGAGTGGACACCACTCAGAACCCCTTCGGCTATCTCTGCTTCAGCAAGACCCGAGCTCTCTCTCCCACCGGCCACGCGAGGACGTTCGACGCCGAGGCCGACGGAATCGCCATCAGCGAGGGAATCGGGATGCTGGTGCTGAAGCGTCTCGAGGATGCGGAGCGCGACGGCGATCGGATCTACGCCGTGATCCGCGGGACCGCCGGGTCGAGCGATGGGCGCGCCAAAGGAATGACGGCGCCCCGGCCCGAAGGCCAGGTCGCGGCGTTGAAGCGCGCTTACCGCAAGGCCGGCGTTTCTCCGACGACGGTCGGTCTCTTCGAAGCGCACGGAACCGGAACGGTAGTGGGAGATCGAGCCGAGGCGCTCGCGCTCACGACCGTTCTCGAGGAGGCCGGTGCGCGGCCCCGGAGCGCCGCCGTCGGCTCCGTCAAGTCGATGATCGGTCATACCAAGGCGACCTCGGGCATCGCGAGCCTCGTCAAGGTGGCTCTCGCCCTCCATCACAAAGTACTCCCTCCGACGCTGGGCGTGACCACGCCGAGCCCCGGCGCGAGGCTCGACGACGGCCCGCTCTACGTGAACTCGGAGACGCGTCCGTGGGTTCACGCGAGCGACCATCCGCGCCGTGCGGGCGTGAGCTCCTTCGGTTTCGGGGGAACGAACTTCCACGCTGTCCTCGAGGAATACACCGCCGGCGTCGCGCCGCCGAAATCAATGGCCCTCAGCTGGCCAACCGAGATCGTCCTCATCGCCGGCCGGTCGCGGGAGGAGATCGCCGCGCGCGTCGACCGGATGCTGCTCTCCGCACGGCAGCCGGGAGCTTCGCTCCTCGCCCTCGCGTACGGGGCCTGGACGGACTCCGAGAAGGCCGAGCGGGAGGCGGGCGAGCTCCTGCGAGTCGCCATCGTCGCCGCCTCGGCCTCCGATCTGGCCGTGAAGCTTCAAGCTGCGAGGACGGGAATCGACGGCGACGCCATTCACGACACGAGGGGAATCTACTTCTCCGCGAGGCCGCAGCGGGGCAGCGTTGCGTTTCTGTTCCCGGGCCAGGGGTCGCAATACCCGAACATGCTTCGCGATCTCGCCCTCCATTTTCCCGAGGTCAGGGAACGATTCGAGGCCGCCGACCGCGCCGTCGAAGGGAGCTTCGAGGAGCCTCTCAGCCGGTTCGTGTTCCCGCCTCCTGCCTTCGGACAAGACGCGGTCCTGGAGCAGCAGCAGTCGCTGACTCGGACCCACGTAGCTCAGCCCGCTCTCGGTGCCGCGGATGCCGCGTTGGCAGCGCTCCTCGGCCGCCTCGGGGTCGCGCCCGACATGGTGGCTGGCCATAGCTACGGGGAATACGTGGCGCTCTACGCCGCGGGGGTCTTCGATTTCGACGCGCTCTGCCGGCTTTCCGTCGCCAGGGGAAAGAGCATCCTCGAGGCCGGGAGCGCGGACCTGGGCACGATGGCTGCCGTGGATGCTTCCTCCGGCGAAGTCGCCGCGGTCGTTGAATCGCTCCCTGACGTATGGCTTTCGAACTTCAACTCTCCGCGCCAGACGATTCTCTCGGGAACTCGCGAAGGTATCGAGACGGCCATCGAGCGCCTCTCCGCCGCGGGGCTTAGGGCGCGCGCCTTGCCGGTGGCCTGCGCCTTCCATTCGCCCATCGTGGCGCCGGCGAGAGAAAAACTGGCGCGGTTCCTCGCGGGCGTCGAGCTCCTGTCGCCGCGAAAGCCGGTCTATTCGAACGTCACCGCCGGGCCCTATCCGGAGCGGTCCGAGTCGATCCGCGAGATTCTCGCCGACCATCTGGAGAAACCCGTTCTCTTCGCCGATCAGGTGCGCGCGATGTACGACGCCGGCGCACGTCTCTTCGTCGAGGTCGGCCCGCGAAACGTGCTCACCGGGCTGGCCGGTCAGATTCTCGAAGGCCTCCCGCACGCAGCCGTCGCCATGGACGTGCCGGGGCGCTCCGGGTTGACGCAGCTCCAGCACGGACTCGGCATTTTAGCGGCCGAGGGGGTGCCCGTGAGCCTCCATCGCCTGTTCGCGGGCCGGACCGCGTCGATGGCCGACTCCAGGACGGCGAACGAAGAACCGTCGCCGACGGCGTGGGTCGTGAATGGAAGCCGGGCTCGGCGTCTTTCCGAGCCGGCAAAACCGGCGGCCATGCCTTCGGTTTCGTTCTCGTTCCCGGAGCCAGGGGAAGCACCATCGCCTCCCTCGGTCCCGTCGATCTCGGCGAGCGCTCCAGTCACTCGAGACTCGAGCTCGCAAGCAATGCTCGAGTTCCAGAACGTCATGAACCGATTTCTCGAGACCCAGAGGAGCGTCATGAGCGCGTACCTCAGGGGATCGGCGGACCAGGCCGCCTCGGGCGAGGACACGCCCGTGAGGGCGCCCGCCTTGTTGCCGGTCGTCGAAGCGCCCCCGCCCCCCGTGCCGGTCGTCGTCGCCGAGGCGGATGCCGCTTCGGGGCGCGGCACTCTCGAAGCACAGCTCCTCGCAATCGTCAGCGAACGAACGGGGTACCCGCCCGACATGCTCGGTCTCGACGTCGATATCGAGGCGGAGCTCGGGATCGACTCCATCAAGCGAGTCGAGATCCTCGGTACGGTGCAGCGCACGTGTCTTCCGGAAGGCGCCCTGCGAGAAGACGCGATGGAGCAGCTGAACGGAATCAAGACGCTTCGGGGGATCGTCGACTGGCTCGAGGCAACCGTCGGGGGCTCGAGCGCGGTTCCCGAGCCGCCTCGGGAGCCTTCGTATGTGGCTGCCGCCCCGGAGGAGAGCATCCGTCTCTCACGGGCAACGCTTCATCTCGTCGATCGCCCGCTTGCCGAGAGCGGTCGCGCTCGATGGGAGACGAGCGAAGGCGCGCTTTTGGTGACCGAGGACTCGCGCGGCGTCGCGCGCGCGTTCGTGGACCTCGTCCGCGAGCGAGGGGGGCGCGCCGTTCTCCTCGGAAGCCCGGACTATGAAATCGACCTGACGGATCCCGCCGGAGTCGACTCGTTATTGAAGACCGTGCGCGAGCGGGAGGGGACATTCAGCGGCCTCGTCCATCTCTCTCCCTGGTCGATCGGAAGCTCGCCGCTCGAAGGCGACCTCGCAAGCTGGCGGCGGCGTCTGGCCATCGACGTAAAGGGTTTCTTCTACGTGGCTCGCTCCATCGTCCGCGACCTCGAGCGGCAAGCGGCGGCGGGCCGTCCTGCTTGGTGCGTCGCCTCCATGCCTACGAGCGGCGGCGGCGACGCTCCCCGGCTCACCTTTGCCGGCCACGCGGCGCTCCGCGGCATGGCGAAAACGCTCGCGCTCGAATGGAGCGGCGTGCAGTGTGCTTCGGTCGAGATCGCGGACGCGGAGCCGGCGGGCGCTGTGGCCCGCAGGATCCTCGACGAGCTCTCTTCCGAGGACGGCGTCGTCGAGGTCGTTTATCAGGGAGCGCGGCGGATGGCGCGGTCTCCAAAGCTTGCCCCTCTCCAAGAGCGGGAGAAAGGGGAAATCGAGCTCGGCTCCGAAAGCGTCGTCGTCCTCGTGGGCGGCGCGCGCGGAATCACCGCCGAGGTCGCCGTCGATCTGGCGAAGCGCTACCGCCCGACGCTCCTGCTCTGGGGGCGCATCCCCGAGCCTCCTCCCGAAGAGTCGAAG
>CAZKNR010000123.1:0-22129 GCA_964553925.1 uncultured Acidobacteriota bacterium | reverse complement strand
TCCTTTTGAGAGGAACGGGGACCATGGAACCCTCTTCTTCGCGCGGTTCTAATAGCATGCCCGCGCGGGCGCGTCAAGGAAACAGCTCACAGTCTCACAGTTTACAAGCGATCGCGATCTGCGCCACAATCCGCGGGTGCGTGCCCAATCCCTTGCCGCGCCGCTCACCGTTATCGCCCTGGCGAGCTCCGTCCTCGGGAGCGGCCTTCCCGAGCCCGGGATCTGGATTCCATCGAGCGCGAGCTTCGTGGCGTTCGCGGACCTCGGGACCTTGCTGTCGAGCCCCGCCACGGAAGGTCTCGAAACGCTCCTCGCTGAGCGGATCTCCCCCGGCCAGCTCGACAGCTTCCGGGAGCTCACCGGCATGGATCCATGGCGCGATTTCCACGCGCTCGCGTTCTTCACCGGGCGAGGGCCTGAAGCTTCTGAGGGAGACCGAGGGGAAGACCTCTGGGGCGTCGCCATCGCGGGTGGGTTCGATCCCGAGCGCCTCGTCGATTCCCTCGAACAACGGGTCGTCGTGGAACACATCGAATACCGGGAAATCCCCCTCTACGTTTTCTTCCCCGGGCTGATTGCGGGTGCGGCCCAAAGCGATCTGGAGCCGCATACGCTCGCGTTTCCCGACGGAAGCACGGTCCTATTTGGTTCGGCCGATTCCGTCCGGCTCATGCTGGACGCGGGCCTCGGGTTCGAGGCGGCTTCGTCCGGAGGCAGCCTGCCAAACCTCGACGAGCTCTCCGGTTGCGGTGCATTGTGTGTGGCAGGCACCGGGGAGGCGGATCTCGGAACAAGCCTTCCCTCCCCCCTCGCGGAGGCAGGCGAGATGCCGGCTCTCCGTTCCTACGTCCTCTCGGTTCGGGCGGGAACCGAGATCCGCGTCCGGGCTCGAGCCGAAGCAGGAAGCTCCGAGGACGCGAACGAGCTGGCCGATCTCGTGCGCGGAGCATTCGCGCTAGGCGCGCTGAGTGCGTCGTCGAGCACTCCCGCACTGGAGTCGGTCGAGGTCGAGACGATCGACGATCGCGTCGAGGTCTCGTTCGAGGTGGACGGCCGTTCGGTTCGCGATTGGCTTCAGAAGCGAGCGAAGGCCGGGTCGCCGAGAAGCACCGCACGGTGACGCCGGCTCGTGCCTGGCTGAGCGGGGGCCTTCATCCGAAGGGCCGGCGGCCGGCGGGCCTTCTGATCGCCCTCATGGCGGCGGTGACGTGCCGAGTCTCGGCGGAGGGCGAGCTCACGGCACGACAGCTCGTGCAGGAAGTCATCGCGTCCGCCACCGCCGCCGACGAGGTCGCGTCGATCCGGATGGATCTCACCGATTCCGGGGATCAAGTGCGGCAGCGAACGGCGACGCTCTACGCGAAGAGAGATCCCGACGGAAACGTCATGCGACTCATCCGGTTGCATACTCCCGCCGACCTCGCCAAGAGCGGCATCCTGATCCTCGACAAAGGCGATGAGGACCCGGAGCAGTGGCTCTACCTCCCCGCCTATCACACTTCACGGCGGGTCGCCGCGGCGAATCGCAGCGATACCTGGATGGGCACCGACTTCGCCTACGAGGACATGTCTGAGCCGAACGTCGATCGATACGACTATCGCTATCTCGAGGACGAGCGCGCCGGCGGCGTGGACTCTAAGGTGGTCGAGGCCGTTCCCCGCGACGAGAAGCTCAAGAAGGAGAGCGGATACTCGAGGACGGTCTACTGGATCGATCCAGCTCGAAAAGTCGTGATGAAAGCCGATTTTTACGACAAACGGGGGGCGCTCGCGAAAGAGCTCCGTAACTCCAGGCTCGAGACCCACGGAAGCCACTACCGGTGGGCAGAGTGGGAGATGCGCGACGTGGCACGAGGGCACCGAACGACACTGAGGTTCGAAGACATGAAGATCGACCAGGGGCTCGAGGACCGGTTCTTCACCGTGCGTTTTCTCGAGCGAGGAAGATGAGAGCGCGAGATGACACCCGGCCTCGCCTACCCGTTCGTTGCGGTGCTCGCCGCCGCTCAGCCGTCTCAAGACCCCGGAGCGCCTGAGATTCAGCTCAACACCCGAACCGCCTTTCAAGGGTTCGCGTTCTTCGGCGAGGGCGACCCCGGGATGTACGGCGGGCGCAGCGAGCTCCTGTTCGCGCCGGACCTCGAGCTTCGGCTGCACGAGAACGCCCGCATCGAGACCGGGGTCGAGCTGCGAATGGACGCGGTCGATTCCTCGCGCAATCGTGTGTACCTCTTCGAAGGTTTCCTCGACCTCAATTTCGAGTCCTGGGACATCCGCGCCGGCCGTCAGATCGTGCGCTCCGGCCGGGTCGACGGCATCCGGCCCACCGACTACTTCCGGCGGCAAGACTTCACCGATTTCCTCGAGGCCGATGAACAGCCGGTCGACGCTGTCCGCATCGATCGTTTCGCTGGAGACTGGGTATTCACCGGCGTCTGGACCCCCTATTTCCAAGCGGATATTCTTCCCATCGATCCGCGGAATCGCTGGACGGGAGCGTTTCTGCCGCCCGCATCTCCCGGGGACGGCCCGCCCGTGCAGTACGTGGTGAACGACGGCTCGCGCCCCTCGGGGCTTTCGAGCTCCGAAGCGGGTCTCTGGGCGGGCCGCCGCGGAGGAGTCGCCTGGTCGGCGAGTTACTATTACGGTTACGAGCGCGTCCCGAGCTCTTACGCCGTGCTGCCGCCTCCAGCGGCTGGGAGCGAGGAGAGTCTCACGGTGGAGATTTTTCCGCACTACCAGCGTCTGCACGTCTTCGGATTCGATTCTGAGACGACGCTCGGCGACTTTGGCTTTCGGGGCGAGGGGAGCTACACGCGCTCTGGTGACCCGCCCGGCGCGGGAACGCCCTTCGATGCTCCGTTCGGGATGCTTTCGGCAGGAGGCGACCGCACGTTCTCGCGAATCGCGAGGTCGCACGATCTCTACCTCAACCTGCAATACCTGTTCGATTCCGGATCGGCTCAGGCCGGCGAGCCCTCAGGGCTGGAGTTTGCGAACCCCCTTCGTCATTTCTATCGGCACGCGATGACCGCCCTCGCCGAGTATCGCCTCGACCCTTTTCGGAAGCTCGCAACGAAGTTGTTTTTCAATCTCGCCGAGCACGACTACGTCCTCCAGTCGGAGTTCGAATGGAAACCCTGGGACGGCTGGACTTGGAGCGTGGGGGTGGATTTGGTGGGGGGGCCGGCGAATTCCCTCTTTGGAGAGTACGCGGCAAACGATCGGATTCGCACCGGCCTCACCTACGACTGGCAGGCGTGGCATTTCCTTCGTTCGAAGCCATCCGAACCAGGCCCTCTGCCGGTACTGGAGCTGCAAACGACCGCCTGGGTTGCGGGGGAATGGCAGGCGGTCATCAACGGGCGCCGGGTGAGAAGCGGAGACACGGTGGAAGGGGCGACGGTGGTATTCATCCAGGACGGCGTCGTCGAGCTGGAGCTCTCTGGCCGTTCGTTCGCCTTGCGGTTCTGACCTCGTGACCGAGTTCGAGGGGTGAAATGGGAGCGAGAGACGAAGGAATGCTGCTCGGTGGCAAGAAGGCGCTCATAACCGGCGGAGCTCGCGGGATCGGGAGAGCCGTGGTGCTCAAGCTGGCCGAAAATGGCGCCGACGTCGTCATCAACTACCTGCGCAACGATGAGGCCGCCCGAGAAACCCAGGAGCTCGCGGAACGAGCGGGCGTTCGGGCTCATTTGGCCAAAGGGGACGTGGGACGTCCGCCGGCGCTGAAGAAAATCTTCGAGGAAGTGAGAGAGAAGCTGGGAGCTCTCGACATCCTCGTCCACTCCGCGGCGCTCGGCGTGTTCAAACCCATCACCGAAATCAATGTTCTGCACTGGAACGTGTCTCTCGACGTCAACGCTCGAGCGCTCCTGCTCTGCGCCCAGGAAGCGCTCGAGTTGATGGAGGGAAGAAACGCACGGATCGTCGGCATCTCGAGCCTGGGAAGTCATCGCTACATACCACACTACGGTGCTATCGGCGTCTCCAAGGCGGCATTAGAGACGCTGATCCGTTATCTCGCCGTCGAGCTCGCGCCTCGGGGGATCCGTGTCAACGGGGTCTCGGGAGGGTTGGTCGAGACCGAGGCGCTCCAGATGCATCCCCTGTATCACCAGCAGAAGGAGGAGGCGATTCGCCGCACTCCCGCGGGTCGCATCGGAACTCCGGAAGACATCGCGAAGGTCGTGCTCTTCCTCGTCAGCGCTCAGTCCGATTGGATCTTCGGCCAGACGCTCGTTGCCGATGGTGGGTTGGATCTCGTGTGAGAGATGTACTAAGTCTCGTCGGGCTCGATATGGACGGTGACGTCCCCGATGTCGAAGCTTTCGAGAAGCGTCTTCTCGACCGCATCGGCGACGACGTGAGCTTCGCTCGTTGGAAGCTCCGGAGCCACGGTGACGACGACGTCGACGGATGAAGTCATGCCAACCCATCGCGAGCGAACGCGCCGCACGGCGCGAATCCCCTCGACCGAGCGCAGAACGGTGGCGATGCTCTCGGGCTCGTGGGAGATGCCGTCCACCAGCACGGGGATCGCCCGGCGGAATAGACCGTAAGCGAGAACCATCACCACCAGGGCTACGCCGAAAGCGAAGACCGTGTCGAGCCACGGGTAACCTCGGGCGGCGAACTGCCAGCCGGCGATGACGGCGACCGTCACCAGGACGTCGGACAGCGTATGCTGTGCGTCCGCCCGAAGAATCTCGGAACCGAGGAGCGCCGCCCAGCGCCTCTCCCATGCGGTCACCGCGACGTTCACCACCAGCACTCCCAGCATCACCGCAAGCCCCCATCCGTGCTGGACGATCTCGCGGGAGGAGGGGTTGAGGGCGCGCACCACGATCTCGACGGCGAGAACCGCCAAAAGAACGGCGAGCCCGAACACCGTGAGGGTCTCGAACTTCTGATGACCGTAGGGATGCTCGCGATCCGGGGGCGCGTTCGCGAGACGCACCACCACCAGGGCCACGACGTTGTTGGCGAGGTCGGCGAGAGAATGGATGGCATCGCCGAGGAGCGCTAGAGAGCCGGTCGAGATGCCTACGATCGACTTGGCCACGAGAACCACGAGATTCCCGAGGCCGGTGATGACGATGACACGCTGAAGCCGGGAGTCCACGGGCCCAGTCTAATCCGAGTGCCCCGTCATCACCGCCTCCTCTACGCCATGCCCGCTCCGGGCTCCCATGTCTCCGACAACCATCGGCGCGAAAGCGCGCCCGACTGGGGGGCCCAGCCTCGGGCGCATAGCACGCTGCAGGGCGCCTGCCGCAAGACTCGATGGGTGATCCCGCCTAGCACCATTTCCCGGATCGCCGAATGGCCTCGGGAGCCGACGACGATGACGTCAGAGCCGCTCTCCCGAGCCGCCTCGAGAATCTGCGCCGCGGGATCGCCGCGACGCCATTCCCCTTCCGCTTGAAGGCCCCGTCTTTCGAGCACCTCCTGCGCCCAGGCGAGGACAGAACTCGCCCTCTCGTTTAGATGCTCGATGAACGAGCCCTGCTCGCGTCCGGCTTCCCAGAGCGTCGGGGCAGCTTCCAGCACGTGAACCACCCGAATCGAGGCCGATCGGGCGCGAAGCTTTCTGGAAAAGGCGTCGATTCCAGCCTCACTTCCGACGGAGCCATCGACGGCGAGAAGAGCGCGAAACGAACTCGCTCGTTCAGGGCTCTCACCCTCGCGCCCATGGCGGTCGCGCCCGCGCACGACCAGAACGTCGGTTGGGGCGAGAGATACCACTCGCTGCGCGACCGAGCCCATGAGCACGTCGCGCCTCTCCCCCCAGGCTCCCAGAACGATCAACTCCGCGCTCGTGCTGTCAGCCATGCGGACGATCTCCTGCGCCGGATCCCCTTTGGCCAGGACCCGCGTGACGCGGACCGGCAGGCGAGAAAGCCGTTCTGAAACCCGCTCCATGAGCGTCTCGCCGCGGCGCGCGCGTGGAGCATCGGTTCCGGCGAGGAACAGCGAATTCTGAGGGACGACGTGGACCACTAGGATTTCGCTCCACTTTGAGACCTCGACGGACCAGTCGAGCGTGCCCAGCACTTCAGCCAGGGCCGGGTCGTCGTCCACGGAGAGGAGAATCTTCATCCGTCCAGAACCCCGGGGGCCATGTCAATCCCGCTCGGTGGGCGAATCTTAACAGAATTTCGCCTTCACTCGGTGGCCTCCTGGCGTCGCTTTTCGGCCGCTAAGACGCGGCACGATTCCGCGAGTAGAGCGACGATCGCGCCGTGTCCCCGCGTCGCAGCGAGGTCGCAGGCGGTCGCGCCACGCAGATTCAGGGTCGGGGTCCGCACCGCGATCGAGGAGCATGGCGACGCTTTTGAGAGCTCCAACTGGGCCGCCCGCATCAAAGCCGTCGATCCATCCCGGGTTCTAAAATTGACGTTCGCACCAGCGTGCAGAAGCACTCGAACAACGTCCGGGCTCGACGCACCGAGGATAAGGGCGGTCGCTCCGTCGTGCGCCTGTCGACGACGGCTCCCGAGGACACAAGGGTCTCGACAACAGTCGAGCGACCATACATCGCGGCCCGATGAAGGAAAGTAGCTCCGGCGTCATCTGCCTCGTCGACCGCCGCCCCGCGGAGGAGCAAAAGTCGGACGGCACCGTCTCCTCCGAACTGATCGCCCTCAGCGGCCGCGCGCATCAATTTCGCTGGTGGCGGTGGTCATGCCGAATCCTGGCCGGGACAGCCCGGGGCGATTCCGATCAAGCAACGATCAAGCAACTGAAAGGGCCATAACCCCGTGAATCGCAGCAAGTTTGGTCCGCGTTGCCGCCGGCCTCGGCACGATCGGGGGTAGCGCATCAAGCAATCCCCTCTGGGCTCGGCCCCGGAGCCGCCCAGAATGGCAGGTAGCTGCGGATCCGAGTTCCGGCCTCCGGGTCCTCCACGACGATGAGACCCGCCTCCACCGCCTCGTTGAGCAGGCGCGAAGCGATCGATGCGTTCTTCTCGGCGATACCAAATCGCTCCCGGACCGACGTGTTGGTCATGGTCTTGCGAGTCACGTGGCGGAGGCACGCGTGCAGATAGCAGGCCCGTACCCGGTCCGCCTTGCCCATCGCAGATAAGGGCTTGTGAGCGAACAGGACCGTCCTCGTGAACCCGTCCGGCTTCTCGAAGAGCGGTGCCGGGAGCTGGAACGGCTCCACCTGGAAGACCACCTTGTCGATCCCGCTGCCGCGCTCCTCGCAGACTCGGACGGCGTTGAAGCCCGAATCGGACGCGCTCGTCCTCACTCGCCGTTGCGGCCATGAAACGGGCTGATTCGCGGATCGGCTCGTTCCTGTAGACGTCCACGTAGTTGCACAGCCGCACCGACATCTCTGCCGGCTTCGTGTGCTTATCGACGTTGCTCACTCGCATGTCAGACGCGTGCCGCAATCGCCGAGTCTCCCAGTGCCCCGGCACCTGCCCAATCCACGGCAGGCCCGACTCCTTGTATTCCGCATACGGCTTGAGGTCGGCGATCACGGCTGGCCTCCTGGTTCGTCGCTATCCCAGTATTCGCGGCAGGCGTTGACGTAGTCGGCGGTGGCGGCGGGGTCGATGTCCCAGTAGAGGCGACAGAGCTTCTTGTACAGTTGCAGCACGGGTTCGTGGCCGCAGAAGTCGAGCAGGCCATCGAGTGTATGCTCAATGCGCTGGGCATCGCGGGAGCGGGTGCGCAAGATGTCATCAACAACCGGCAGGTATTGCTGCGCAGCCTGCCGCTGAAGATCCCGCATGCTGCCCGCGAGGGTGAGGATCGCTTGCATGCCGTCGTCGTCTGTCAAGGCTGTTCCCCTGAGCCTGGGAGCCGTCTGGCCGCCTGCTCCCGCGCGTGTTCGATCGCCTGGTGTAGGCGGGCGCGGAGCAGCGGCAGAGGCGGCAACTCCGTGAGGTACTCGCTGACGCGGATGGACTTGGCATCGAGCTCGAGCAGCTCCACCTGCTCGGCATCGGCGGAGGCGCAGAGGATGAGTCCGATCGGGGCTTCCTCGCCGGGAGCGCGTTCGTGTTTGTCCAGCCAGCGCAGGTACAGCTCCATCTGGCCAACGTGCGCAGGCTGGAAAGACTCCAGTTTCAATTCGACGGCAATCAGCCTGCGGAGGTGGCGGTGGAAGAAGAGCAAGTCGAGATGGAAATCGTCCTTGCCTACGCTCATGCGCTTTTGTCGAGCGACGAAGGCGAAACCCGAGCCCAGCTCCAGCAACACGCCCTCGATTTCACGCAGGATGGCGCTCTCGATGTCGCGCTCGCTGTAGGCGCCCTTCAAGCCGAGCAGATCGAGCAGGGTCGCGGAAGACGAGGTCGGTGCTCATCTGCCCGTCCCGGAGCTTGGCGATCTCCGCCGAGATGACGGCTTCCGGCTTTCTCGACAGCGCGGTGCGCTGGAACAGCATGCCGCCGATCTTCAGGCGGAGCGTGCGCACGTCCCAACGCTCGATGCGGCACATCTCCGCGTAGAAATCGCGGGCCAGCGGATCCTTGATCGGCAGCAGGGCATGAAAATGGGACCAGCTCAATTGTTGTGACAGCGTCACGACAATTGCCTCATCGGGGAACAGCTGTGAGAACTGGATCATGCGGGCGATTTCGGCATAGCTGAAGCCGCGCCCATACCCCGCCGTCAATTCTCGTGACACCGTCACGAGAATCTGTTTTCCATACGCGGCCCTGCCCCCTTGGAGATTCTCATCCAAGAGGCGTCGTCCCAGGTGCCAACAGAGCAACGTCTGGGTGGAATAGGCGACCGTGGCAATCCGCTGGCGGGCGGACTCGATGAGCCTGCGCAAGTCCGAGAGGAGGCCCGCCGCATCGACGACTGCGGTCGTTTTTGCCTCGGCGGCCAGGCTGCGTTGTTTGCGCTTCCTTGGCTGTAGCGAGGAGGGTCTGGGCTTTTGGGGTGAAGGGGCGGCTCTCTTCTTCACGACGCTCCCCCCTTGAGCAAGCCATCCAGCAACCCTTCGGCCTCCTTTTCGATAGCCAGGATATCGGCGCTGATCTCCTCCAGCGTGCGCAGCGGCTGCGGCATGTAGAAGTGCCGCGTGAAGCTCACCTCGTAGCCGATGTTGGTGGCGTCCTCCTTGATCCACGCATCGGGCGTGTAGGGCAGCACCTCGCGGCGGTTGAAGGCTTCGATGCCGCCGTCTTCGAGCAGCGGCACCTGCTCGGTGTCGCGCAGGTCGGAGTCGGGCTCGTATTCGACGATGGCAGGCTTGCCGTCCACCGTCGCCGCGAACAGGCCGCGCAGCGGGTAGGCCTTGGCCTTGCCAGGCTTGTGCAGCTTGGCGATTCGAGGCCAGCCCCGCGAACCGCAGGAGCGAACACGTCTTCGTAGCGCTTGTCGAAGCGGGCCTTGTCAAACGGCTGAATAACGAAGCAGCGTGTCATGTGCTCCTCATACCTTCGGCGGTCTCTCGATCCTACGAATGTCGGCCGAACGCCCATTCTCTGGTTCTACGTAAGCAAATAATTCCAGATCAGTGTAACTGAATAAGTCGAAATTGGCATCAAGATCTGCGCGGAACTGGACATCGTCGCGTCCGCCGTGCGGCGATAGTGGCGGAGCCCGGAGCTCCAGCGCCGGGAATCTACGCAAAGATCCGTGGGTAGTAGGATTCGCCGGATCTTCATTCAGGGTCCCGCTTCCTGGGTCGAATTCTAGCAGAATTTCGCCGGCGATCAGAGGCAGCCCGACCCGGTCAGTGCCGCCCCACCGGGAGCGTAAGCTTCGCGCGGCAGCCGGGGCCGTCGTCTCTGTTCTCGAGATCTAGGGTTCCGCCGTGGGCCTCGGCGATCTGCCGGCCGAGGACGAGACCGATGCCGCTTCCTCCTGCTTTCGTGGTGAAGAACGGCACGAAGAGGTTCGCCGTCTGCGGGAGGCCCGGTCCCTCGTCTTCCAGCAGGAGCTTCAGGAGCCCGGCGGTCAGGCTCCAACGGACGCGGATCTGGCCGCTCTTCTCCTGGCTGGCGTCGACGGCGTTCCTGAGAAGGTTGATGAGGAGCTGCTCGAGCTGATCGGCGTCCGCTCGAATCCGGACCGCGGGTCCGTTCTCGATGGTGACGGGATAATTCGTCTGAAGGGCGACCACGCGCCGCACCAGCGCGTCCACGTCCACGATCTGGAACGTCGGAGGCGGAAGCCGCGCGAGACGGGCATAGGCGCTCATGAAGCGGCTCAGGGCCTCGCTTCGGTCGCCGATCACCTGGAGACCCCGCTTCATGTCGTCCCGCCATTCGTCCAGCTCGCTTCCTCGATCGAGGAGGTGCGCCAGCGTCCCCGACATGGACTTGATGGGCGCGAGAGAATTGTTCAGCTCGTGACCGATGACGCGGATGAGACGACGCCACGCCTGGCGCTCCTCCTCACGAAGAGCGTGGCTCAGGTCCGAGAGAACCACGATGGTGTGCGGCCGGCCTTCCTCGCGGAAGCTCCCGCGGCGCATTCCCCAGCGCCCGGTCATGCCGGGGAAGGTCTTCTGGAACGTCCTCTCGCCGGCCCCCGTCAGGCATTCGGCGAGATCGAGCTCCGCGGCTCTCCGGCCGAGCAGCCGCTCCGCGGGCTGCGCCAGGAGCCTCTCGCCCGCGCGGTTCACGAGTTTCAGCTCTTCGACTTCGTTGAACGCGAAGACCGCGACTTCGATCTCCGCCATCACCGTACGCAGAAGGTTCGTCGCCTCGAGCGCCCCGAGCCTTTGATCGTGCAACGTCTCGCCGAGCACGTTGGCCTCGAGCATCACCTGCCCCAGGGGCTCATCGATGTTGGCGCCGCGGGCACGGATGGAGTAATCGCCCTCGCGGAGCGCCGCGAGCAGGTTCGAAAGCGTCTGGAGCGGCGTCACCACCCTCTCCCGAACCGAGAAAGAAAGCCCGAGCCAGCTGCCCAGGATCACGAGCGACAAAGTCCATTGCACCTTTGGGGTGTAGTCCCCTCCCCAGATCAGGATCATCGAGACCGCGACCGCGGGCAGTCCCGCGCCGAGGGCGAGGAGGAAGATCGCGAGGTCGTGAGTGACGCGGCGGTAAGGAGGCGCCGGGGCGGGTGACGGCGCCTTGGGAGCCAACCTTAAGCCTACAGGCGGTATCGCTCGAGCCTGCGGTACAAGGCGCTCCGCGAAAGGCCCAGCGCTTTCGCCGCGTGGCTCACGTTGCCGTTGTGGCGGGCGAGAGCCTTCTGGATCAGGAGACGCTCCACCTCCTCCAGGTTGAGATCCTCGATCGAGCTCCCGCCGTTGTCGCTGACCGGCCGGAGGCCGAGGTCTCCTACTTTCACTCTCTCCCCCTGTGCCATGAGCACCGCGCGCTCGATCGCGTGGTCGAGCTCGCGGATGTTCCCGGGCCAGGGATAATCGCGAAGCGCTCGCGCCGCGACATCCTCGAACCCATCGACCGGCTTTCGGTAGTGGCGGGCATGGATCGAAAGGAAGTACTTCGCCAGAGGCTCGATGTCGCCGCGGCGGTCGCGAAGCGGCGGGAGACGGATCTCGATGGTATTGAGGCGGAACAGCAAGTCCTGGCGGAAGCGTCCCTCGGCGACTTCCTGGCCCAGATCGGCGTTGGTGGCCGAGAGAATGCGGACGTCCGCACGCTTGGTCTTGGAGGAGCCGACCCTTTCGAACTCCCCCGTCTCCAGAACCCGAAGCAGTTTCCTCTGCTGTCCGTGGGGCAGGTTCGCGATCTCGTCGAGAAAGAGCGTCCCGGCGTCGGCCAGCTCGAACCGCCCGACGCGATCGCTCTTGGCGTCGGTATAGGCCCCTTTCACGTGGCCGAAGAGCTCGCTTTCGAAGACGCCCTCGGAGAGCCCGCCCACGTTGACCGTCACCATGGGCTTCGACGCCCTTCGGGAGGCGGCGTGAAGAGTGCGGGCAACGACTCCCTTTCCCGTGCCGTTCTCGCCGGTCAGGAGCACGTTCGCGTCCGACGGCCCGACGCGCTGAATGATCTCGAGCACCGGCTTCATCGTCTCCGACTCCGCCACCAGGGTCGCCGGGTCCTGACGAAGGAGCTCGTTCTCGCGCTCGAGGCGATCGCCGCGCCGGAGCGCCCGGCCGAGCTCCACCTGGGTCCTGAGGATGCTGAGAAGCCGCGCGTTGTCCCAGGGCTTCTGGACGAAATCCCGAGCTCCCGCCCGCATCGCCTCGACCGTCAGCTCGACGCTCCCCCAGGCGGTCATGACCACGATAGGGAGAGTGTCGTCCACCGCCTTGAGGCGGCGCAGAAGCTCGAGCCCCTCGCGGCCCGACGTCGTGTCGCGGGCGTAGTTGAGGTCCATGAGAAGGAGATCGAAGTCCTGGTCCTCGACCGCATTCACGATGGCTTCGGGAGACTCCACGGCCTCGGTGCTGTAACCCTCGGACTTGAGCAGCAGCTTCAGCGCGACGAGCACGTCCGGCTGATCGTCAGCGACGAGAACCCGCGGCGAAAGCCCCTTCAACGTCATCGCTTCTCTAGCCAGCCGTCCTTCAGGCGCACGATGCGGTTTCCGTAGCCAGCGTTGGTCTCGGAATGGGTGACCTGGATGATGGTCGTTCCCTCCTGGTTGAGCTTCTTGAAGAGCTCCATGATCTCGCGCCCCTGCTCGGTGTGGAGGTTACCCGTGGGCTCGTCGGCGAGAATCACTTTCGGCTCCATCACCACCGCTCTGGCGACGCCGACCAGCTGCTGCTGGCCTCCGGACAGCTGATTGGGATAGAGGTCTTTCTTCCCCACGATGCTGAAACGATCGAGGATGTCTCCGACCATGGCCTGCCGCTCGGAGCGTTTGACGTTCCGATAGGAGAGCGGGATCTCCAGGTTCTCGTAAACCGTTAGATTGTCGAGCAGGTGGTAGGCCTGAAAGACGAACCCGATGTACTGCTTGTGAAGCTCGTTGCGGTGCTTCACCTTCATGTCGTGGACCGCGTTGTCCAGAAAGAAGTACTCGCCTCCCCATTCCCCGTCGAGCATCCCCAGGATGTGCAGGAGCGTCGACTTCCCGGCTCCCGAAGGCCCCATGAAGGTGACGAACTCACCCGCCTGGATTTCGAGAGTGATCTGGCGGAGCACGTAGGTGCGTCCCGCCCTCGACTCGTAGAACTTCTCGAGGTTTTCGAGCTTGATGAGGGGTTGTTCGGTCATTGATCGGTGCTCGCTCGCTTTCGCTCGCTCGCTCCCCTCGCTCCTCGCTCGGGGAGGATGGGGCCCCTCCGGGCCCGGTTAATTCAGCCGAATCTTTCGATAGTCGTCCCAGGCCGAGGTGTCCGAAAGGATCACTTCGTCGCCTTCGCCGAGTCCGTTCACGATCTCGATGGTGTTCACCGAGCTCTTGCCGAGCATCACGTCCACTCGCTCCGCGGTCTGACCGTCGGCTAGAAGGCGGAAGAGGGACACCGTCGTTCCCGCCTGGCCATAGGCGGGCCGGCCCACGTAGAGCACGTCCTCGAGCCGCTCGATCTCGATCGTCCCATCGACGCTCAGATCCGGGCGAGCGCCGCGAGGAAGCTCGGAAACGAGCTCCACGTCCACGGTCACGGTTCCGTCCTGAACCGCGGGATCGATTCGCATCACCCTCCCCTCGACGATTCCGTTCCGGGTGTCGATGCTTGCCCGCTGGTTGATCTCGACGTCCTTGGCCTGGGTTTCGGCGATGCGAAGCTCGGCCTTGAGATGCTCGGGCTGCGCCACTCGGGCGAGGTTCACTCCCGGCGTCACCTGCTGGCCCACGGCCACGGGCACCTGCTGCAAAACGCCGCGGATTCCCGGCCGGACCTTCAGTGCGTCTACCTGGCTCACCCGGAGGTGATGAAGAGCGCGCACCTGCTCGACGCGGGACGATTCCGCCATGAGCTGCGCTTCGTTCGACTGGGACGCGATCTGGAGACGCTGCTGCTCCAGCTGGTTTCGGATCTCGAGCTCCTTCGCGCGCTCCTCCGAGAGCTTGAGCGCGAGATTGCCGATGATGCCCTGATCGTGGATTTCCTTGTCGGCCTCGAGCTGAAGGACAGCGGTGCGGAAGTCGGCTTGAACGGAGGCCGCCTGAGCCCTCTGGTTCAGGAGCTGACTTTGGAGCTGGACCTTCAGATCTTCGTAACGCGCCTCGGCGGCACGAAGCTGGAGGCCGGCATCTTGCGCGGACTGCTCGAGCTCGGGGTTGCTCATCTCGATGAGAACCGCGTCCGCCTCGACGTCGGTTCCCGGGAGGACCACGATGCGCTCGACACGCCCCTCGGTCCTGGCGGCGACCCATCGAATCTCGACGGGCACGAGCGTTCCGGGACCGCGGACCTGCCGCAGCATCGAGCCACGGGCCACCCGATCCATCCAGACCGTAGACCGATCGACGTTCGGCGCGGCGGGCTCGAGGCGCGAGACCCAGACGGCCAGAACCGCAAACACAACGCCCCCGGCGACATAGAGGAACTTCTGCTTCCTCTTCCGCGCCTCGGCGACCCCTTCTCTTGCTACGTCCATCTTGCCAAACTCTCCTATCCTAGCAGAGGCGCAAGTTCTGTGCCAGTCGCGCCAAATCTACAAGCTTTTCTAGATAAAGAACTAATAGGCACGCTTACTCTGCGGAGCGCTAGAACGTCCGATTTCGAACACTGCCTTGGCCGTCCTCGGGAACAACAATATTAAAGACGCCTCATTTAGACGCTCCTAGCCCTTGGCTCCCAATACGATCTTGGACTGCGAGAGGTTTTGCGCGGTTCAAGGATTCAAGACGCCGCGCCCCGGAACCAGGCTCTTTCCGGGGAGGTTCGGCGGCAGTTCGATACCCAGAAGGTCGAGGATCGTCGGGGTCACGTCGGTCGCGTGGACCCGCCCGAGGTTCACCCCTTTGGGAATCCGTGGGCCGTAGGCCGCGAAGATCGCGAGCATGTCGCGGCGGGTGGGAACGAAGACATGCTCGCCCGTAGGCTCGGTTCTTTCGACGACGACAGGAGACGAGGCCGAGGTCGAGGGGTAGTATCCAGGCGCGAAGTCCAGAAACAAATCCCCCGTCGAATCTCCTCCGGGCTGGAGAAGCCCTGTCGTCGAAGGCTCGAACAACGCGGTCACGATGCGCTCGCCGGAGACCGGATCCTTCAGGCTCGAGAGCGCGCTCCGCAGTTGTTCGAGAACCATCGGCTTCTCCTCGAGCGGAACGATGCCGCCGGGCCGATCGACCGCGTTCACGGCGACGGACGCATCTCCGAGGGGCGGTGCGAGCGCCCGGGTACGAGTCAGATCGATCGACCCGCCGGGGCCGAGGGTGAGGAGCCCCGCCTTCTCGAGGGCGGCGTTGAGATGAACGAGCTTGTCGATTCCCGACATGCCATGGTCGCTCACGACGATCACATGGGCCCGGTCGTGATCCGCGATATCGAGAAGCATCCCGAGGAAACGGTCCTGCACGGCGAAGGCCGAAACCATTATCGGCCAGAGTCTCTGCGCGAGTGCCTCGTCGTAGCCCTCGAGCTCGGAAACGAGGTACCCGTAGAGCTCGTGAGCGACGTCGTCGATGACCGGGCTATAGAGGAGAACCAGCCGATAGTCGCGGGAGAGGACCCATCGCGCCTGGTCGAGGAGCTGAGTGGCGAGGTGGAGCTCCGTCTCCATGAACCGGCGCTCGGCTTCGCCCGAGCCTCCCTGCGCGAGAGTCGGGCCGAAGCCACCCGTGGAGTACGCGCTGGCGCCCCCGTTTCCCGCGTACGCTCGAAGTGCCGGCGTTTCCCCATCCAGGAGATCTGCCGGCGACGTCACGAGCTCCGACGTCCCGCTTCGATAAAGAATGAAGCTCGAGCCGTCCGAGGAGAGCGTAAAGAGACGCAGCGAGAACCAGGCTGTCCTCCCTCCCAGGCTTGCCGCGATGGGCACCGAGAACGATCCTGCGTCTCCCGGCTTCAACCGCGCGACGTAGGGACCGAGCTCGGGCTCGACCGCGATCTCGAGGCTGTCGTACCCCTCCGTCGGATCGCCGGGATCGTCGAGGAAGGTTCCGCGGTACCGGGACTCCCCGACCGCGAATCGGATCGCACCCGTTTCGCCGACGAGGACGTCTTTTCGAGCGAGCACCTCGCCGCGGGAGGTCGCGTCGCTGTATCCATAGACGATGTTGAGGTGAGGCTGCGGCCGAAACGGATAGACCTGAGGCGCGTGGAAGACATAGGTCTCGAGCCCGCGAGCGGCGGCCCGCGCCCACACGGGCTCGGCGCGAAGCGACTGGGAGAAAAAACCGTTCAGCGTTTCGAGGCGGCTCCCCGCGGACGGAGGGAACCGGAGAACCGAGTTGGCGGTGATGCCGCTGGTATGGCCGTGTTGGCCGGTGAACAGGAGCGCGTGCGCCGCCGCGGTCTTCGTGGGAAAGCTCGAGACCATTCCGTCCGACCACGCGCCCCCGCGCACCATGCGGTCGAAGCTCGGAAGCTTCCCCTCGGCGAGGAGGCGCGACGTCGTCACGAAGCCGGCGGCGTCGAACGAGACGACGATGACCCGCGGAGCCTCTCGCGCCGCGCCGAGAGTCTGGAGCGCGAGCGCTGAGGCGAGGACGAGATTCAAGGACCGCCCAGATATCGGTCCCACCACAAAAGCTCGTGATGGTACCGATGAACCACGTTCCAGGGCTTCCAGCCGCCGTGATAAGAATCCGGATAGCGGATGAACTTCGCGTCTACCTTGAGTTTTTTGTACGCGGTGTACATCTGCTCGCCCTCTTCGATGGGGACGCGCAAGTCGCTCTCTCCGTGAATGAAAAGAGCCGGGGTCCGTACGTTCGCGATGTAGTGGATCGGTGACTGCCTTTGAAGGAGCGACCCGCCTTCGTCCTCCCAGGGCGGACCATAGAACTCGCTCTCCTTGGTGCGCGGAATGTCTGCGGTGCCGTAGTCGCTCACCCAGTTCGAGATTCCAGCGCCCGTAATGGCCGCGGCGAAGCGATGGTCGTGCGTCACGACCCAGTTCGTCAGGAACCCCCCATAGGAGTAGCCGGTCACTCCCATCCGCGCTTCGTCGATCGCGTACTTCGATCGGGCGAAGTCCACTCCCGCGAGGACGTCCTCGCTGTCGAGATTTCCCCATCCTCCGCCCCACGTAGCCCAGAGAAAGTCCTCGCCGTAGCCCGTCGAGCCCCGAGGGTTGGCGTAGAGCACCACGTACCCCTTCGCGGCCCAGAGATGGAACTGGAAGGAGAATTCGTGGCCGTAGGCCCCGTGCGGCCCCCCATGAATGGCGAGGATGAGAGGATAGCGCCGCGCGTTGGGATCGTATCCGGGGGGAAGGAGCACGAAGCCTTCGATCGAAGTCCCGTCCTTGCTCTTGTATTCGATGGTCTCCGGAGTGCCGAGGGATAGCCCAGCGACCGAATCGCGGCCGAAGCTCGAGAGCCGCCTCTCCCCCGTCCCGTCGGCAGCGGAGATGAAGACGTCAGAGGGCTCGCTCCCGCTCGCGGCGGCATAGGCCATCGTCGCGAAGTCCCCCGTGCCCCCCGTGCCCCCCGTGCCCCCCGTAAACGAGAAGCCCGAGAGCTGACGCTCTCCTGACGTCACCTGGGATACTGCGCCGGCGCCGTCGGAGGTCGCGCGAAAGAGGTGATTTCCGCCTTTGACCTCGGCCTCGAAATAAAGGTGCTGGCCGTCGGGGCTGAAGGTCGGCGCCCCGGGCCTGAGGTCCCACGCGGCAGTGACGTTCGCCGTGCGCCCGTTCTCGAGGTCCAGGACGTACACGTCGAGCGGCGCCCCGCGATCGGCTTTCTCCTGGATGAGGAGCGACAGGCCCTTCTCCCGCAGAAAGGCGATGCGGCGGCCGTCGGGAGAGAAGACCGGCGATTCGTGCGCGAACCCGTCGTCGGTCAGCCGCTTCGCTTCGCAGCTTTGCCCGTTTCTCTCCATGAGCCAGAGATCGGGACGCTCGTAATCGTATTCGTCGCGTTGATGGGAGTCCGCGGCGAGAACCAGCCTTTCGGAATCGGGACTCCAGGCGATCGAGGACACGTCGAACCCGAAGCAAGTCAGCCGGCGGTGCTCGGCGCCCTCCGGATCGAGGGTCGAGGCCAGGTAGAGCTCCAAAGGCGGGCTCTCGTATGGATCCGCAGGATCCGGCAGATAGCCACGTCCGTCGAAGCGAAACTGGAGCCAGTCATACATCTTCCCGAAGAATCGATCCTCGATCTTCTTGTCTCGGGAAGAGCGCTCGGGACGAGGATCGGATGGAGGAGTTTTCCTGGCATAGGCCATGTACTTCCCGTCCGGGCTGAACGCGGGAGTCTCCTCGACGTCTTTTACCTGGAACGCTTCCCCGAACCCATCGGTGCGAAAGAACCACACCGACGACGTTCCCGAATCGCGCTTGGAGCGGAACGTCAGCCATTTCCCATCCGGGCTGAAGCGCGGGCTTGACGCATCGAAGCCCGGACTCGAAAGCCGCCGGGGCTTGGACTCCAAAGGGACGCTCGCGAGCCAGAGCTCGCTCCGGCGGCGGTTGCCTTCCTCGTCGATCGCGCGGCGGGTGAAGGCGACATGCCGGCCGTCGGGAGAAATGACAGGCTCGTCGGCGCTCTCGATCCGGTAGTAGTCTTCGACTTCGAGAAGAGCCAGTGCGAAAAGCAAGCGTCCAAGAATCATGGTGAGTTATAATATGCGAAAGACCCAGCAGACAAGAAGTTAGAGTGCGTCTGGCCATGATTCCTCACATCGTATTCTTGGCTTCGATCTCGGCCGGGGCCGGAGAGCCATCGGAGCGAGATCGCGCGCTCGCGGTGTTCGTCGACGAGATGGTCGCGAGGCACGGGTTCACCCGGGACGAGCTCGACCAGGCTTTCAGCTCCGCGCGGTCGGTTCCGCAGATCCTGGAGCTCATGAACCGCGCCGCGAGCCCCAAGCCCTGGGACGAATATCGGTCGCTCTTCGTCACCTCCGAAAAGATCGCGGGAGGAGCGCGCTTCTGGGGTGAGAACGCGGAGGCGCTCGCGCTCGCCCGGGAGCGGTACGGTGTCCCCGAGGAGATCGTGATCGCCGTCATCGGCATCGAGACCCACTACGGGCGAAACCGCGGGCAGTTCAAGGTTCTCGAGGCGCTAAAGACGCTCGCGTTCGAGTATCCGCGGCGCGCGAACGAGTTCCGGGTGGAGCTCGAGCACTTCTTGCTTCTGAGCCGGGAGGAATCGATGACCCTTGGCGCCCCCCTCGGCTCGTACGCCGGAGCGATGGGGATCGCCCAGTTCATGCCGGGAAGCTACAGGCGCTATGCCATCGACTTCGACGGCGACGGCAGGCGGGATTTGTTCGAGAACACCCAGGATGCCATCGGAAGCATCGCCAACTACCTGACCGCCCATGGATGGCAGCGAAACGCCCTCGTGGCGCTTCCCGCGGAGGTTTCGGAGTCCGGCGCCGAGCCTTTCCGCTCCGGGAAGCTCTCGACGCGCTATCGCCTTTCGGAGCTTTTGTCTTTCGGGGTGACGACGACACCGGCTCAGCCAGAGGCGGCGAGCGCCATCCCGTTGACGCTCGAGAACCGGACGGGCCCGGAGTACTGGCTCGGCTTCGACAACTTCTACGTGATCACCCGCTACAACCAGAGCGTCCATTACGCCATGGCCGTGCACCAGCTGAGCGAGGAGATTCGAAGCCGGTACGGGCAGTCCAAGGCCGTCATCGACCCCTGAGCTCGAAACGCCGAACGAAGGGGGCTTTTCTACGCTTTCATGCACAAGAGACAGCGTCTGTAATCGTCGCTGTGACAGTATTCCCAGGGCTCCTTCGTCTTCGAAAACCTACGGTGCGTGGAGACGAAGAAACCGGGGATGCAGGATCATAAGGACAGAGGGGGCTCCGAATGAACCGCTGCTCAACTGTTGTGCAGAGTGTTACGCGACCATGAATGAAGCGGCCGGCAGGGTCCCGCGACACAGTTTTTGCACAAGGTTTTCCACAAAACCTGTGGGTCCCTGTGAGCTTACCTGCGGGGCGCCGCGATCATCGCGACCGGCTCGCCTTCGGAAATCGGCGGCGTCGCCACGACGTAGAGCACTTCGCCCGCAAACGGCGCCGTCACCCGCGCGATCTCCCGGCCGAAGAAATCCGTGACGATCGCGAGGAGGCTTCCCGCCGCGACGCTGTGCCCCGGCTCGACCTGGGGATGGAGGACTCCCGTCTTGGGGCTCGTGAGAACCGCCGACGGCTCGAGGAAAACGGGGTGCACGACGGGAGCGGGCTCGCCGTCGAGCAATCGATAGTGCCGGAGAACGCTCACGACACCATCCGCGACCTGCTCGACGGAGGCTTCGTCCGTCCGCCCCAAAGATCCGGACTCCGCGGTGAAGGCAGGGATGCCGCGGGTGATGGCGGTCGCGTCGCAGAAGGTTGACGTCTCGGGCTCCGAGGGGCGAGAACGATCGACGAGGATGTGATCGATCCCGAAGGCCAGCACCAGCTCTTCGATCTTGGCGTCAAGCGCCCCATCGCCGGTGACCGGCATATAGACGAAGGGGCGAAGCCACTCGTTGCCGTCGCCGCAGTGCAGGTCAATGACGTAGTCCGCCTTCTCGATGACTTCTTCGGTGATGAAATAGGCGATGCGCTCGCTCGAGGTCCCCGCCGCCTTTCCGGGATAGACGCGGTTCAAGTTCTTTCCGTCCACGGGACTGCGGTAGACCGTTCGCGCCAGAAACGAAGGCATCGCCGCGACATGAACCATGACGACGGTGCCGCGAAGCTCCGAGGGCGCCACGCGCGAAAGCACCCGCTGGAGCGCCAGGATCGGAGCGTACTCGTAGCCGTGGTTTCCGGCGATGAGCGCCACGACGGGCCCGGGCGCGGCGCCGTGGATCACCGTAACGGGCAGTTCGGTTTCGGCGTCGGCTCCGCCTCCGATCGGAACCATGCGGGAGACAGCGGTGCCGGGCTCGGCGGTGATGCCGCCGATCGTGATGGAAGCCGCAAGAGAGGCCAAAACTAGAAGGCTCATGCGCGTCATGGTACGATACCCGCGCCACCTGACGGAATTGGACGAAAGAGAGGACGTGTTTACATCGGAAGCGCTCACTCAGGGTGTCCGCGTGAAAGTCGTGTCCCGCTATTCCCCGGAGCATTCGCACCCCGAGCAGAACCGCTGGTTCTTCCTCTATACCGTCGAGATCTCGAACGAAGGTACGGTGACCGTTCAGCTCCTGAGCCGGCACTGGATCGTCGAGAACGCCGATCGTCTGGTCGAGGAAGTCCGCGGACCGGGTGTCGTGGGCCAGCAGCCGGTCCTCGGCCCGGGCGAGTCGTTCGAGTACACTTCCGGCTGCCCTTTGACCACCCCCTTCGGCTCGATGCGCGGCACCTACCAGATGGTGACCCAGGACGGCGGCCGTTTCGACGCGACGATCGCGCCGTTCACGCTCAGCGAGCCCTACACCGTGCACTGAATGTTGAAGGCTTCCGGCTGAAGGATTCCCCGGCTCTCACCTTGTCGCGCGCGACGAAACGAAAACTGACGGCGAGAACCGCCGACCGGCATATCCTCTATCAAGAGAGTGTCCAGTCGCCCGAAAGCGACGCGCGATTCTTCTCCCGGTACTTCCAGAAGCTTTCCCTTCGGCCGCTCCGGATCCTCCGCGAGGACTTTTGCGGGACGGCTCTGCTCTGCTGCGAGTTCGTGCGGCTCCACAAGGAGAACGTCGCCATCGGCGTCGACCTCGATGCCGCTACCCTGCGCTGGGCCCACGTCCACAACCTGAGCCGCCTGCCGCCGAAAGTGAGAGAGCGCGTCCATCTCGCGCGGGCGAACGTCCTCGACCTCCGGAGGCCAAAGGTCGACGCCGTCGCGGCTCTCAACTTCAGCTACTCCGTCTTCAAGACCCGGCGCGAGCTGGCCGCCTATATCAAGACCGCCTATTCTTCCCTGTCGCCCGGGGGGGTGCTTTTTCTCGACGCGTGGGGCGGCGGCGAGACCCAGTTCATTCTCGCGGAACGGCGCCGTCTCCACGGTTTCGACTACATCTGGGACCAGGCGGAATTCGATCCCATCACCCACGAGATCCTCTGCAAGATCCACTTCGAGTTTCGAGACGGCTCGCGCATGCGCAACGCGTTTCTCTACGACTGGCGCCTCTGGACGCTTCCGGAGCTTCGCGAGCTCATGTTCGAAGCGGGCTTCGCGAACGTCCATGTCCTCTGGGAGGGG
>CAZKNR010000122.1:0-1509 GCA_964553925.1 uncultured Acidobacteriota bacterium | reverse complement strand
CCGACTCTCAAGTGGACGACCTCTTCTCGGGATCGCACGGCGACTCCAAGACCGAGTCGCTCTGGACCTACATGGGCTACGGTCCGTTCGCGGCAAAAGCGGCGATGCTCGACTGGCTCCGCACCTGCGCGCTCTCCGAGGATCCGCTGTTTCTCGCGGTCCGCGACAACGAGACCGGCGCCCACCTCGGCATGGTGAGCTACCTCGCGATCCGCCCCGCGATGCGCGTCCTCGAGCTCGGACACATCTGGTACGTCCCGCGGGCGCAGGGGACGGGGGTCAATACCGAGGCCGTCCATTGGATGCTGCACGAGGCCTTCGAGGTTCTCGGTTATCGCCGCGTCGAGTGGAAATGCGACAGCTTGAACGAACGCTCCCGGCGAGCCGCTCTCCGCCTCGGGTTCCGCTTCGAGGGCATCTTTCGCCAGCACATGGTCGTAAAGGGCAAGAACCGCGACACCGCCTGGTTTGCGATGCTCGATTCCGACTGGCCCGAGGTGAAACGCCGCCTCGATACTCTTTGACTTGGGAGGTCTCAATGAGGTTTCTTCGATTCCCCGCTCTCGCTTTGTTCGTTTCCACACCCGTCTTTTCTCAAGAAGACCTTCTGAAGAACCTGAAGTGGCGCAACATCGGACCCGCGAACATGATGGGCCGCGTCGCCGACGTCGAGGGAGTTCCGGGCGTTCCCGAGATCGTCTACGTGGGCTCGGCCTCGGGCGGAGTCTGGAGGACGTCGAACGGCGGCGTCACCTGGACGCCCCTCTTCGACGAGATGGACTACCTCTCGATCGGAGACATGGCCCTCGAGCCCGGAAATCCCGACGTGGTCTACGTGGGGACGGGCGAGGGGAATCCGCGAAACAGCGTGTCTTTCGGAAACGGGGTCTACAAGACGACGGACGGCGGAAAGACCTGGAAGCACCTCGGCCTTGCCGCGAGCGAGCGCATCACCCGCATCCTCGTCGACCCGAAGAATCCGGAGAACGTCTACGTCGCCGCTCTCGGGCACATCTTCGGCTCGAACCCGGAGCGCGGGGTTTTCGCGAGCCGCGATTCCGGCGCCACCTGGGACAAGACGCTCTACGTCGACGACCGCCACGGCGCCGCCGACATCGACATCGATCCCGAGAACCCGAACCTCCTCTACGCCGCGATGTGGTCCTTCGATCGAAAGCCCTGGACGCACCGGAGCGGAAGCGAGGAGGGCGGAGTCTTCAAGTCCGTCGACGGCGGGCGCACCTGGAAGGAAATCGAGAAAGGCCTTCCCAAGCTCCTGGGCCGCATCGGCGTCAAGGTCGCGCCGAGCGATCCGAAGACGGTCTACGTCATCTGCGAGTCCAACGAGGGCAGCCTCTACCGCTCGGATGACCACGGCGAGAGCTTCACCCAGGTGCACAAGGACCCCGGCATCGTGAACCGCGGTCTCTACTACACCGACCTCAGGGTCGATCCCGCGAACGCGGATCGGGTCTACGCGGTCTCCTCCTCGCTCCAGGTCTCGATCGA
>CAZKNR010000121.1:0-4864 GCA_964553925.1 uncultured Acidobacteriota bacterium | reverse complement strand
TTCCACCCGACGACTCCGACCCGGCTCCCGTTTTCGATGCCTTGCCCGCGGAACAGTTCGAGCGTCGAAGGGCTATCGCTCCGGGGCTGCGAGAGGAGGCTGAAGCTTTGAAACAGGACTCTTTCGAGATCGAGGGGGCTGATTCCGACATAGCCCCAGCCTTCGTTTCCCACCACCAGCACCGGCTTTTTCTCCGGAGCGAGGAGAAGCAACGCCTCCTCGAATCGCGGCTCGAATCCGGTGAGGTAGGCGATGTTGGCGCTATGCTCCCGGTCGCCGTAGACGACGAGATGGTCTACCCCGCGTGCGCGGGCCCGTTCGAGCGCTCGCCGAATGCGCGCCTCGTAGACGGAGGCCGGAATCGAGGGCTCGACCGTGGGCTCCCCGAAATCGGGAAGGTCGACGTCTCGTAGGGCGACTTCGGTCATGGAGCGGAGGATATCAGCCGGGCCCGACGAGAGCGAGGACCGCTCCCGCTGGGTCGCGGATGACGCAGAAGCGGAGCGCGCCCATTCCGCGAGGTCCGTCGATGACGGCGCCTCCGAGCTCTTGAGCCCTCTGCGCGCTGGCCTCGACGTCTTCCACCTGGACGTAGACCAGCCACTGCGCGGGGAGGTTCGCGTTCGCCCCGCGGGCGTGGCAGATACCGGCTACGGGAGTCTCGGTTCCCGGGGCCATCATGTTGAAATCGTCGTAGTCTCCCATGCTCTGGGGCGCCGACTTCCATCCCACGACCTCGCGATAGAAGTCGCGGACTTCCTCGGCGTCGTCGACCGTGAGGTCGGTCCAGACGATACTTCCAGGTGACCCCGGCGGTTTTTCCTCTCCCATGGCTTTTAGGATATCTTCACACCGAGGCGGCCGGTGAAAAAACTCGACGTATTTAATCACGTGTTCCCCCGGCCGTTCTACGACCTCTTGATGAAGGTGAGCCCCGCCCTCGAGGACATGGGAAAGCGCGTGCGGGCCATTCCCATGCTCTACGACCTCGACGAGCGCTTCCGCATCATGGACCGCTTCGAGGACTACACACAGGTGCTTTCCCTGGCTTCGCCTCCGATCGAGGCCATGGGACCTCCGAGCGTCGCCTTGGACCTCGCCCGCACCGCGAACGACGGTATGGCGGAGCTCGTCCGGCTCCACCCCGATAGATTTGCCGCGTTCGCTGCCTCGCTCCCCATGAGCGCTCCGGACGCCGCCTGGGAGGAATGCCGCCGCGCGATCGAGGATCTTGGCGCGCGCGCCGTTCAGATCTTCACCAACGTCTCGGGAAAACCGCTCGATCTTCCGGAGTTCGAGCCGCTCTTCGAGCTCATGGCGGGATACGATCTGCCCATCTTTCTCCACCCGGCACGGGGCGCAAAGTTCTCCGACTACCCGACGGAAGACAAATCGAAGTACGAGATCTGGTGGACGTTCGGCTGGCCTTACGAGACCAGCGTCGCCATGGCGCGCATCGTTTTCGCCGGACTCTTCGATCGCTACCCGGGCTTGAAGATCCTCTCTCATCACTTAGGCGCGATGATCCCGTTTTTCGAGGGACGCGTGGGTCCGGGCTGGGACCAGCTCGGCACCCGCACCTCGGACGAGGACCTGACGCAGGTGCTCACCCGCCTGAAGAAACGCCCCATCGACTACTTCCGCATGTTCTACGGCGACACCGCGGTTTTCGGCTCGCGCGCCGCGACGGAATGCGGTCTGTCGTTCTTCGGAGTTGACCGGGTGCTATTCGCCTCCGATGCGCCCTTCGACCCCGAACGAGGCCCGATGTACATCCGCGAGACTCTCCGGGTTCTCGACGAGCTCGATCTGAGCGAGGCCGACCGCCGGAAGATCTATTTCGAGAACGCGGAGAAGCTCCTCGGGTTGGACCGTACCTAGCAGCTATTTTATTCGGTGGCGTCGGGGTTCAAAGGGCCTTGTACGTGTCCTTGCCACGTCGTCTCACGTCGGCGATGATGACTCGCTTGGTGTCATCGTCCACAACGTAGATGATTCGCCAGTCACCGACGCGCACTCTGTACAATCGCGGTGTAGCTGCTTATACCCGTGCGGGCGAGGATTCAGGCTGAGTCCGACGATCTTCTCGTCGATTGGTTCGTATTGCGCCTGGGAAAGCCTATCCAATACCTTGCAAGCTGGGTGGTCGTAGAAGATCTCGTACCGGGAGCTAGCGTCGGTGGCGGCGCTGTTCGGTGTAGTCACTGTATCGCGTGAATCCGCTCGCACCGTGTTTCTCGTACGCCTGAAGGGTAGCGAGTCCCGCCGCGATGTCTTCCAGATCCTCGAGTCCCTCGAGGTCGGCCTGATCGGCCGAATTGACATCATTGGTGGCCAAACTCCACCCTGAGACCACGCTGGTCCTTAACCAAGGGCGAGTCTTGACAGTCAAGCCGCGAGTGTAGGGGTGAACCCCGGCCGAGCTATTGATACAAGCTTTCATGGGTCGTGACATTGGTCGCTCACTCTTCCTCGGAGTCTTGCTCCGCTTTCAAGTGGCCCGACTTGACCATAGCGTCGATGATCATCTGAGCGTTGCTGAACAGCCGCGCAAAAGTATCGGGGCTCATAGCGAATCGTTCGAACACCTCGACTTCGAACTCTTGCTCTCCCGCTGGTGCTTCCCCCTTGGCCCGCAGGTTCTCGATTCCCGTTGCGACCTCCGCGATGTCGATACGCCCGATGGTCATCGGCACGTCGGTCCCCACGCGATGGAAGTTGACCACGTGGCACACGTCCGGAGGTTCCTGATCGACGACCTTGTACTTCGGTCGAAGTGATACGGCATCCGGAGTTTGGTCCTTACTCATCCTTGGATCCTCGCGCGGGCGGCTGGGCGCGATGGTGTCTCTCTCGCAATAGTACCGCGTTCAAGCCCGAGAATGTTCTGCTGAACCGACGAATTCCCACATGGTGATCTTACACCTGCTGCTACCCGCGAGTTACCCAACGCCCTGTGGGCCATTCTTTCTAGCCTTGAGCTCCAAATTCTATCACCTTATCTAGCGTTAGTGAGTGGCGGATCACTCGGATCGCAACGCCTGGATGACGTCGACGCTCGACGCGCGCGCAGCCGGCACCAGCGAAGCCAGGATCGCCGCCGCGACGAGAATCATTGCGGCGCCGAGCGTCGGCAGCGCTCCCGGAATGCGGACGTCCGGGATGTAGCCGGAGGCGACTCCTACGAGCAGAAGCCCTCCCACGGCCCCGGAAGCAATGCCGGCGCTGGCAATCACCGCGCCTTCTCCGAGGACGCGGGCCAGCAGATGCCGCGGCTCGGACCCAATCGCGAGGCGGATACCGAACTCGCGCGTCCGCGCGCTCACCGAGAACGCCAGGACACCGGCGACGCCGACGACGGCGATGGTCAGCGCCACGCCCGCAAATCCGCCGAAGACCAGCGCGTTCAGCCGATCCGGAGCGAGCACTTCCGCTCGCACGTCCTCTAGCGTCGCGGCCCGCTCCACGGGCTGATCGGGGGACAGCTCGCGGATGATCCCGGTGATCGGAGGCACCAGCGCGTACGGATCGGTTCGAGTGTGGACGAAGAGGCGGCCGCCGCCGATCTCCTGCTCGAAGGGGTGATAGACGCTCATGGCCGGTCCAGGCACGATATTCTCATCGTCCACGTCCGCGGCGACGCCAACGATCCGGCGGCCCCCGGTGCTCACCTCGATGAACTCCATGACGGGATCGGTCCACATGAAGTGGCGGTTCAGCGCGTCTTGGGTCGGGAACATCCGTTGCGCCACGCTCTGGCTCACGATGACGACCGGCTCTGAAGCGCGGCGGTCGGCTTCGGTGAAATCGCGGCCGGCGAGGATCGGAACGCCCAGGGCCGCGAAAAATCCGGGGGACACGGTGCGAAACCGCGCGCGCGGATCCTCTTCGCCGTCCGCTTTGGCGTAACCCTCGACCGAGAACTGAAAGCCCGGACCGAAGATGCCGGCGTCGCGCCACGGTACCGCTGTCCCCACGGCGACGCGCTCCACACCGGGCAGCTCGGCGATCCGCCGCATCGCCTCCCGGTAGAACACGGCGAGCTCTTTCGGATCGCGCTCATAGGAGATCACGGGCACGTTCACTGCGAGGACGTTCCCCATGTTGAAGCCGGTGTGCGCCGCCTGCAGGGCGAAGAGCGTCGCCAGCAGCATCCCGGCGCCTGCCAGGAGCACGAATGACGCCGCGATCTGGGTGACGGCGAACAGGCGCAGGCGTCGGTTCGTGCCCGACGTGATCCGCAGGCTGCCGTTCGAAAGGCCGGGGCCGGTCGACGCCTCCGCCGAAGGCAGCCGCGGGACGAACGCAAGCAGGACGGCCGCGGCCAGGGCCAGGCTCACGCCCACCCACAGGAGGCTCGCATCGACGGTCACGTCCAGCGCGCGCACCGAGAAGCGAGCGGCATACTGAGAAAGAACGGCCACCATCGGCCGCGCGATGCCGACGCCGAGGATCGCGCCCGTCCCGCAGAGAAGCAGGCTTTCCGCGAGAAGCGTTCGACGAAGCGCGCCGGCGCTCGCACCGAGCGCCGCCCGGATGGCCAGCTCGCCTTCGCGCCGCACCGAGCGTGCCAGGATCAGGTTTGCCACGTTCGAGCATGCGATGACGAAGACCAGCGCCGACGCCGCAAGGAGCACCAGCAGCACGGTTTTTGCCGGCGAGGTGATCTGATCGCGCAACCGCACCGCCTCGATTCGAAAATCGCCTTCCTCCGGATACGCCTCCGGATGTTCCTTCAAGAACGCCCCATGGACGGCGCGGAGCTCGGCGCGGGCCGCTTCGAGATCGACGCCGGGGGCGAGCCGGCCGAAGATCTCGGTCATTCGATGCACGCGGCCATCCACCATCGTCGCGGACAGATGGT
>CAZKNR010000120.1:0-2869 GCA_964553925.1 uncultured Acidobacteriota bacterium | reverse complement strand
TTTCCGGGCGACGGGATCGTGGAAGCGGGCGCCGGCGTCAATTTTCCGGCGCTGGTCCGACAGACCGCAGCGAGGGGGCTTCGAGGTCTCGAGCCCGGCGTCGGGATCCCCGGCTCTCTCGGCGGCATCCTCACCATGAATGCCGGGGCCTACCAGTTCTCGATTGGACCTCTGGTGCACGAGGTCGAGGCCGTCTCTCCGGAAGGCGGAAGAGTTCTGCTGCATGGACGCGAGATCGACTTTCGTTACCGGGCCTCGTCCTTCGGAGCGAACCTCATCGTCGCGAGGTCGAGGCTCTCTCTCGTTCCCGACGATCCGCTCGCGATCAAGCGCGATATGAACGAGCACATGCGGTTTCGAAAGGAAACCCAGCCGGTGGGGGTCAAGAGCGCCGGCTGCATTTTCAAGAACCCCGCGGGAGATTCCGCGGGACGGCTCATCGATGGCGCGCGACTCAAAGGCTTCTCCGTGGGCGGCGCGCGCGTCTCCGAAGTCCACGCGAACTTCATCGTCCATGAGGGACGGGCGAGGACCAAAGACGTCCTCGCGCTGATCGAGGCGGTGCGGGAGAAAGTGCTCAAGGAAACATCGATTCTTTTGGAGACAGAGGTGATGACGTGGAGCCCCTAACGGGAATGACGGGCCTAACAGGCCTAACAGGTCTAACAGGAAAGACGGGGCCGGAGCGTGAAGAACACTTCCTCCGAGGACAGCTCCGCGTTCGCAAGGCGTCAGGAAGGCTATCGCACGCTCGCGTCGCGAGGCTCGTTTTTTTCCAGGCGCTCCTCGGTTCGGGAGTGGCGGCCGTCTTCTTTGCGGTCGCCCGCGGCGGCGCCCCGGATCTCGAGATCGATCGAATTCTCGTCGAGGGCAACGACCGTCTCTCCGAGGGAGAGATCCTGGAGCTCATCGACGTCGACGAGGCGACGAACATCCTCACCCTCGCTCTCGATGAGACGAAGGGGAAGCTGTTGCGCTCCGCCTGGGTCAAGGACGTGGAGCTGAAGCGTATGCTCCCGGCGACCCTCACCCTTCAGATCGTCGAGCGAACCCCGGTCGCGGTGGCGGCTCTCTCCGAGCTCTATCTCCTCGCCGAGGACGGGACGATCCTCGACCAGCTCCCGCCGTTCTACGACATGGAAAAACTCATTCTCGTCCGCGGCCTCTCAGACCAGGACAAAAGCGTCTCCTCCGAAAGGACGGCTCTCGCCGGGCGCATGGCGGAAGCGCTCCTCGCCGACCAGCGGTTAGCGCTCCTGGTCTCGGAGCTCGACGTCGCCGACGGGGCGGATTCCATGACGCTCCGCCTCCGCGAATCGCCGCTCACTTTTCTGGTATCGGAACAAACCATGGTGGCGCGGCTCTCGGAAGTCGTACCGCTTCTCGCGGGAATCAGAGAGCGTCTACCGGGTGTGGAAGTCCTGGATCTTCGCTTCCAGAACCGCGTGTACGTGAGATTGAACCAACCTGCCCCCCCGGTTGTCGGCGTTACCGGCGTTACCGGCGTTATCGTACCCGGAGGTGCGCCATTCTGAGCAAGAAAGAGAAGTACATCGTCGGCCTCGACATCGGGACCACCAAGGTCACGGCCATCGTGGCCGAGGTGACCGAGGAAGGACGGGTCGACATCATCGGCATCGGGTCGGCGGAGTCCAAGGGAATCCGCAAGGGGGTGGTGATCAACCTCGATCAGACCGTCAACTGCATCAAGCGAGTGGTGGAGGAAGCGGAGCTCATGTCTGGCGTCGAGATCGACTCCGCCCACGTGGGGCTCGCGGGAAGCCACATCAAGGGATTCAACAGCCGCGCCGTCGTGGCGATTACCGGCAAGACCCGGGAGATCGCCCGGGAAGACGTGTTCCGCGCCATCGACGCCGCGAAGGCGATCGCCCTTCCGAGCGACCGGGAGATCATCCACGTGCTCCCGCAGGAGTTCGTGGTGGACGGGCACGACGGAATCGACGACCCCACGGGCATGACGGGCTCGCGCCTCGAGGCGAACGTCCACATCATCACCGCGAGCGCCACAGCCACCGCGAACATCGTCACCTGCGTCAACCGCGCGGGGATGGAGGTGACCGAGTCCATCCTGGAGCAGCTCGCCGCGGCGGAGGCGGTGCTCACTCCGGACGAGAAGGAGCTGGGAGTCGCCCTGGTCGACATCGGGGGAGGCACGACGGATCTCGCGATTTTCGACAAGGGGAGTATCTGGCACACCTCGGTGCTCCCGACGGGAGGCGATCACTTCACGAGCGACGTCGCCGTCGGGCTGAGGACCCCGATCGCGGAAGCGGAGAAGATCAAGAAGAAGTACGGGTGCGCGCTCGCGACCATGATCTCGGAGGAGGACACCATCGAGGTTCCGAGCGTCGGTGGAAGAAAATCGCGGATCCTGCCGCGCCAGCTCCTCTCGGACATCATCCAGCCCCGGGCGGAGGAGATCTGCCACCTGATCTACGACGAGATCAGCCGCGCGGGGTACGAGCGCGTTCTGAACTCGGGAGTGGTCTTCACCGGAGGGTCGGCTTCGCTCGAGGGCCTCGCCGAGGTCGCGGATCGGATCTTCGATATGCCGATCCGCTGCGGGACCCCGACGGGGGTGGGCGGACTGGTGGACGTGGTCGCGAGTCCGTCGTACGCCACTTCGGTCGGCCTCGTGCTCTACGCCCATCGAGTGCGGGCCAACAAGCTTCTTTCTACGCCCGCATCGGCGCCGTGGTGGAAGATCTGGGATCGGTTTCGAAAGATGGTGAACGTTTCCGTTTGCCTGGGAATCTAAGGCCTCAAAAGGCCTCAAAAGGAGGGTCTACGCGATGATTCGTTTCGACGACGAGAAGAAGGCGGGAAGCGATGCCGGACGGCTCAGTTT
>CAZKNR010000119.1:0-10736 GCA_964553925.1 uncultured Acidobacteriota bacterium | reverse complement strand
TATTCCTATCGTCCAACTCGTCTCGGAGCATGGAGTGCTGAAGGCGTTCGACCGCGACGTGGTGATCGTCTCCGCGTCAAGGTTCCTGAGTTAGAGCCCTCGAGGCGGGTCGGTTTGCCCGGCGAGAAAGATCCAGGTCTCGACAGTATCTCACTGTCCGAGGATTCCGCGGGCGTGCTACTCTCGTCAGCGCTCTTCGGGGCGCGCGTGATGCGAGCGATTCTTTTTTCGATTCCCGTGGGCCTCTGCTCGATCTTCGGTTGCGGCGACGCCCCGGGACCTCCCTTCAAACCACAGGCGAGCGTGAAGGAGCTCATGGTCTCGATCGTCGACCCCGCGGCCGACGTCGTGTGGGATTCCGTGGGGACGGTCATCTCCGAGGAAGGCGTCGACGAGTGGTATCCGAAAACCGACGAGGAGTGGGCCGCGGTTTCAAACGGCGCCATTACGATCATGGAATCCGGGAACCTCCTCATGATCGGGGACCGCGCGAGGGACAATGGCGCCTGGATGGACTTGTCGCGGGCGATGATCGACGCCGGGGCCGCGGCGCTCGAGGCTGCGAAGGCCAAAGACCCCGACGCCGTATTCGCCGTCGGTGAGCAGATCTACGTCGCGTGCGATCGCTGCCACGGTCTTTACTGGATCGACGACAAAGACCGCGGCCGAATTCGGGACACGCCCAGAAGCCGGAATTGAGCCGGAATTGAGAACGATGCCATCCACCGCGCGGACACTCACGAGGGTCGGCCCCGTTCCGATCGTCCCGGAGCGGCACCTGCTTCTGCCTGCACAGACGATCGAGAGCCCGGAGACGCGGGTCCAGTTCAAGATCGATCGGCTTCTCGGCGAGGGCGGATTCGGCCAGGTGTATCTCGCCGAGCGGGTGGGACGCTCGTCGACCGTCCCGAGGATCCTCTGCGTCAAGGCGAGCACGCGGATCGACGGCTGGCTGCGAGAGGCGTACTTCGGGCAGCTTCTGGACGCGCATCCGCGGGCGATCCGGATCTACGACGCGTTTCCCCTCATGCGCCCGGACGGGAGCGTCCTCTACTGCCTCGCGATCGAGTACGCGCCCTACGGTGATCTAAGCACGTTTCTGCGGCGGGAGAGCAAGGGTTTCTCGGAGACCACCGCCCGGCGCGAAATCGCGGGCGTCCTCGAAGTGCTCGGGAAGCTCCATCGCGGCCAGCTCCTCCATCGCGACCTCACGCCTTTGAACGTCTTCGTATGCGAAGGGAGGCGCTTGAAGCTCGGGGATTTCGGAATCGTCCGCCAGCAGAGCGACCGGCGGGGGATCACCGCGCGCACCATGAACGCGCTCACCGCTCCGAGCGACATCCTCGCGGGCGCGGCCCCGAAGTGGCAGGCGCGCGACGACGTGTACCAGGTGGGACAGCTCCTGGGAATGCTGGTGAGGGGCGACGCGCGGACGCGGATTCGCACGGGCGAGGTCCGGAATCTGAAGTGCAGCGATCCCTTGAAGGAGATCGTCTACCGCTGCATCGGAGAGCGGCGGAAGCGCTACGAAAGCGCCGACGAGCTGATCGAGGCCCTCGGGAAGCGCCCCCCTCGGCTCAAAGCGGGAGTTCTCCGAACGCTCAAAGGCGTGCACATCGCGTTCACCGGCATCCTCAAAAGGCCTCGCAAGGAGGCCGCGGCCGCCGCCCGGCGCGCGGGCGCCATCGTTCACGGGATGCCGTCGCTCACAACGAGAGTGGTGGTCCGCGGGCGGCCGAATCCGACGCAGGCGGTCGGCCGGGACGCGGGCTTGAAGCTCATGGAGATCAAGCGACTCCGAGAGAAGGGACACAAGATCACGCTCCTCGACGAGACGCAGTTCTGGCGCCTCGCCTCCGCCCGTCGGGCCCCATCGAAAGGAGCGAAGGACTAAGATTTTCGGTAGGGCTCGGGATAGGCCGCGTACGTGAAGAGGACGTCCACGATCGACTGCTCCGATTTCACGATGCCGGCCACGCGGTCGTTTCCCTCGATGACGATATACTCGTCATCCGCGTGGGCGCGGCCGCCGTGGCCGAGCCCGCCGCCGCAGGCGGGAAGCCCGAGCTTTCTCGTGTACTCGTACTGCGGGCTCGAGCCCGCGCTCCGCGGCCAGATCGAAGGCTCGATGCCGGCGCTTTTGTACATCCCGAGTACCGCCTGGACGATGGGCTCGGTGACGCTGGTCTGCGACCATTCCATGCCGCCCCCAATCAAGGTCAGCTTCAGATCAGAGAAGCCCTTGCGGTTCAGGTGATCGAGCACGAGATCCCTTTGGCGGGCGATCTCCTGGTTGGGCACGAGCCGGCAGTCGATCTTGACCGCTGCTTTTTCCGGAAGAATGGTCGCCGAGCCGGGGCCGGTATAGCCGCCCCAGATTCCGTCGATGTTCATCGTGGTGTCGAACGTGAGCCGGCGCGCGGCCTCCTCCGGACTCCAGTCCTTGGTGAACGCCTTTACGTTCTCCTTCTCCGAGCTGAAGAGGCGCTCGGGAAACTTGCGGATGAGAGCCTCCATGAGCATCAGCTCTTCCTCACTGGGAGGGCGGATGTCGTCATAGAACCCGTCGATCAGAATCCGATTCTCGGAAGGGTCGTACATGCTTCGGAGAGCGTCCACCAGACGCCAGACGGGGCTGTCCAGAATCGCCTTCCGGCTGCTGTGGATGGGCATTTTCTGAGGTCCCCGGCCCCAACGCTCGCCGGAAGCTTCGAGCTCGAACTCGAGAATGCCCTTGGTTCCGAGGGTCATGCTGATCGAGCCGTCTCGTTGCTGCGAGGGGCCGGCGTCGAGGAGGCAGTTGGCGCGCCTCAGACGTTCTCGATAAGGGTCGAGCACCTGATGGAAGTGCGGCGAGCCCTGCTCCTCCTCACCATCGCAGGTGAAGAGGACGTTGACCGGAAGCTTGCCCTCGACCTCGACGATCGCCTGGCAGGCATTGAGGAAGAAGCGATTGGGGCCTTTCGAGTTGACGGCGCCGCGCGCGATGATGACGTCCTCGAAATCGCCCATGGGTCCTCGCTCGGCGGCGAGCGGCTCCCTCGACCAGCGCTCCTTCTCGAAAGGCTGGGTGTCGTACATCATGTAGACGACGATCGTCTTCGGAGCGCCC
Source organism: uncultured Acidobacteriota bacterium (assembly GCA_964553925.1). Classification (GTDB taxonomy): domain Bacteria; phylum Acidobacteriota; class Vicinamibacteria; order Marinacidobacterales; family SMYC01; genus DAISKN01. The sequence continues at coordinate 7,624 of CAZKNR010000119.1, read as the reverse complement.
GCGTCGTAGTAGGCAAAGACCCCGGGAAAGCCGTCCGTCTCCACCCGCTCCGCTTCCTTGCAGCCCAGCTCGCGGAAGGACGAAACCATGCGATCGGCCATTTCCTGGATGCCCATGTTCCAGGAGCTGACGGAAGGCTGCCGCAGGTCGGCCTGCACGCGGGCGATGTGCTGTTCCTTCTGCTCTTCGATGATCTTGTGGATCTTTTGAACGACGGAAGATCCCGTGACGTCCTGAGCGAGCGAAGGAATCGCCCTGGATAGCGCCGCACCCACTCCAGCACCGGAAAGGGCGAGAAACTCTTTGCGCGTCAGCTTCATGGGGCGCCTCCTTTCAGTGACGCTCTTCCCCCTGATACTCTTCGTCCGTCACCTTTACTTCATCGGCGAATAGTCGGTGGCATCCATGTAAACGGAGTCGACCTTCGCCACGAGCTTTCCATTGACCTCGGACTCCGTTTGCACCTTCACCCACTCCGGGTCCTTGCGGAAGCCGTCCCAGTTTGCCTTGGCCGCCTCGCGGCTGTCATGCGAGATGACGTAGATGAGCGTGTTTTGGGACAGCGGCGTGTCCTCAGGACTCCAGTACCCGACGTTCGTCATCCCGTGCTTCTCGAAGAGCCGAAGGGTGTGGTTCCGGAAGCGCGCGTGCAGGTCGAGAAGCTTGCCTTCGTTCGCCGTGTACGTCCGGATCTCGAATACCCGCTTCTGAGACTGCGCTCTCACGACCGAGCCGACTTGCACTGCCGTTGCTAGTGCGAAGGCGGCAACGAACACCGCGACCGACACAACCATGAGACGTTTGTGATTTCTGATCATGTTCCTCCCCTATGAGAAATGCCCTGCTTGGAGGGCCATATGGCCGGGCATTATAGCCTTTCCCATGGTCATGACAGCTGGGTTCTCTGTTAGAATCCGATGGGGTTAACGACGATGACGAATCGGACGAGACGGTCCTTCTTGATGGCAGGGGCGAGCGCGTTTTTCGCGCGAATGGGCGCCGCAGCGCAGGCTCGAGCGGGCGCGGATCGGCTGATGTCCCTGCCGCCAAACCTCCCCGTTCCCGTCGACGATGGGGCCACTGACCACCTCCCCGGTCTCGCCATGCCCTCGGTGAAGCTCCACTCCACGAAAGACCGCTTCGTGGATCTGTCCAAGGAGCCCGGCTCGCGGATCGTCGTGTACGCCTATCCGCGAACTGGAAGACCCGATGCGCCGGTCCCCGAAGGATGGGACGCGATTCCCGGAGCTCGCGGCTGCACGCCGGAGACCTGCGGGTTCCGCGACCATCACCAGGAGCTTCGGAAGCTTGGCGCCGAAGTATTCGGTCTGAGCACCCAAGATACCGAGTATCAGAAGGAGATGGTGGCGCGGCTCGAAGTGCCCTTCGAAGTGCTGAGCGACAAAAACCTCGAGCTCACGCGGGCGCTGCGGCTTCCCACCTTCGAGTTCGAGGGCGCGACCTTGATCAAGCGCCTGACTCTCGTGATTTCCCAGAAGCGCATCGAGAAGGTCTTCTACCCGGTCTTCCCTCCCGACCAGCACGCGATGGAAGTCATAATCTGGCTGGGCAACATGTAGGCACGGGCCTCCTCCTAGTCTGTTAGAATCCGCCTCCAAGGAGGGTGGAGGCGCTGAGGCACGTTCTGTTCACCGGGTCGGCCCTCCTGACCGCGGCGCTCGCAGCGGGAAAGCCGTCGTTCGAGCGCGACATCCTGCCCCTCTTCGAGGCGTCGTGCACCTCGTGCCACGGCATCGAGCTTCAAGAGAGCCGCCTCCGCCTCGACTCCGAGGCGGCCGTCCTGCGGGGAGGCGTCTCGGGAGCCGCGATCATCCCGAAAGATGCCGACAACAGCCCGCTCTTGAGGCGTCTTCTCGCTCTCGACGAGCCCTCGATGCCCTTCGGCGCCGACCCGCTTCCCGCAGATGCGATCGCTCTCGTGCGCGAGTGGATCGAGACCTTGGATTTCGCGGTGTCGCCTCCGGCGACGAAGCATTGGGCCTACGTGAGGCCCCGGCGGCCCGTTCCTCCGGAAGTGAGAAACCCGGCGTGGGTCCGAAACCCCGTCGACCGGTTCGTCCTCGCCCGGCTCGACGCGGAAGGGCTATCCCCTTCTGCCCAAGCCGCGAAAGAGACCTGGATCCGGCGCCTGAGTCTCGATCTCATCGGACTTCCACCGGCGCTCGAGGAAGTGGACGACTTTCTGTCCGACGAAAGCCCGGACGCTTACGAGAAGGTCGTCGACCGATTGCTCGCGTCCCCCCACTACGGGGAGAGGTGGGCGCGACCGTGGCTGGATCTCGCCCGGTACGCGGACACGAATGGGTACGAGAAAGACAACGCGCGCACGATGTGGAAGTACCGCGACTGGGTGATCGACGCCCTCAACCGGGATCTTTCGTTCCGGGATTTCACCATCGAGCAGATCGCAGGCGACATGCTTCCGGGAGCGACTGCCGGGCAGAGAATCGCGACGGGATTTCACCGGAACACGCTCCTCAATCAGGAGGGCGGAGTCGACGACGAAGAGGCGCGGTTCGAAACGCTCCTCGATCGGGTGAATACCACCTCGACGGTGTGGATGGGAACGACGCTCGCCTGCGCCCAGTGCCACAACCACAAGTTCGACCCGTTCACGCAGAAGGAGTACTACCAGTTCCTCGCGTTTTTCGACCACGCGGAGTACGAGATTCTGAAGCTCGGTCAGGGGGAGTCCTGGGTGGTGGAGCCCGAGCTTCCCCTCCCGACTCCCGAACAAGAAAAGACGAGCCGAGAGATCCAGGCCGAGAAGGCCGAGCTCCAATCCCGCATCGAGACTTCGACCCCCGAGCTCGAAGAGGACCAGCGAAGGTGGGAAGAGGCGATGCGCGGCGCCGCGGCGGATTGGACTCCTCTTTCCCCGCGAGAGATCGAGTCGCTCGGTGGGGCTGCGCTCACGCTCCTCGACGACCGGTCCATTCTTGCCGGAGCGAGCAACCCGGAAGCCGACACGTACGTCGTACGCGCCTCGTGCCTCCCCGAGATCGCTGAGATCAGGGCGGTTCGCCTGGAAGTCCTCGAGCATCCCACGCTCCCCGGCGGCGGGCCGGGCCGAGACTCCGAGGGGAATTTCTTCTTGAGCGCCTTCGAAGTCGAAGCGGGCTCCGAGCGCCTTCGTTTCGCGGAGGCCATCGCCGATGACTGGCAGGAGGGCTACGAGATCGAAAGGGTGCTGAGCGAGGCCAAGGACGACGGCGGGTGGGCGATCGATCGAACGCCTTCGGAAACTCCTCTCGTACGGCAGGCCGTATTCGTGCCTGAGGGGCCCGTTCGCTGCGAGGGCGCCACCCTCACCTTCCGATTGAAGCACGAGATGCGCCGGGCGGCGCGCAACATCGGCCGTTTCCGGATCTCGGTGACCGGAAGCGATGATCCCGCGAGAATCGCCCGGCTTCCAGCAAGGCTTCGCCCGGTGCTCGACGTCCGGCCGTCCGATCGCAGCGAGAAGGAAAAGACCGCCTTGGCGCGCGTCCATCGCTCGCTCACGCCGCTACTCGAGCCGGTCCGCGCGCGGATTGCGGAGCTCGAGAAAGAGCTCGTCGCTCTTGGAATCGCGAGCGCGCTCGTCATGCGCGAGCGTCAGGACTACGAGCGTCCCTCGACGCCTCTTCGGGTCCGCGGGAGCTTCATGAGCCCGGGCGAGCGCGTGTACTCGGAAGTCCCCGCCGCTCTCCACCCGCTCGCGCCCGATTGGATGCCCAATCGCCTGGGACTCGCTCGCTGGCTCGTAGACGAGGAGAACCCTCTCGTGGCGCGGGTGACGGTGAACCGGCTCTGGGAGGAGATCTTCGGCCGCGGGCTCGTCGAGACGAACGAGGATTTCGGGGTCCAGGGCTCTCCCCCGTCTCACCCCGAGCTTCTCGACTGGCTCGCGACGGAATTCATGCAGCAGGGCTGGAGCATCAAGTCCGTCCTCCGCACCCTCGTCAATTCCGCGACGTATCGACAGTCGTCGTCGGTGACGCCGGAGCTCTGGGAGCGGGATTCCTACAACCGGCTCCTGGCGCGCGGACCCCGTTTTCGCGCCGACTCCGAGATGGTGCGCGACATTCACCTCGCGGCGAGCGGGCTTCTCAATCGCAAAATCGGAGGGCCCAGTGTCTTCCCCTATCAGCTCGAGAGCATCTGGAACCGCCCCTACAGCGAGGAGCGCTGGCTTCTGAGCGACTCCAAGGACCGCTATCGAAGGGGCATCTACACGTACGTGAGGCGAACGTCTCCTTACCCGAGCCTCGTCGCCTTCGATGCGCCGAGCCGTGAGGTCTGCACCGCGAGGCGGGTTCGCACCAATACTCCCCTTCAGGCGCTCACCACGTTGAACGATCCGGCTTTCTTCGAGGCGGCGCAGCACCTGGCGAAGAGGATGACGGTCGAAGCGGGCCCTTTGGCCTCGGACCGCGTCGTCCACGGCTTTCGCCTCTGTCTTTCGAGAAAACCCAACTCCGACGAAATGCGCGAGGTGCTCGCCTACCACTCGGACGAGCGCGAGCGGTTCGCGGAGGATCTCGAAGCGGCGCTCGCCGTGGTCGAGGAGCAGTGGGAGCCGGGCCCCGATATCGCCGACCTCGCCGATCTCGCCGATCTCGCCGCCTGGACCATGGTAGCGAACGTGCTCTTGAACCTGGACGAGACGGTGACCAAGGAGTGAGTGCAGTGAGGACATCGAGTACGGCGGAACGGGTTCGAAAGGTGACGCGCCGCCACTTCTTTCGACAGGCGGGCTTCGGCATCGGCGGTGCTTCGCTTTTCCGTCTTCTCCAGGCAGAGACCCGGGCCAACACGACACATTTTCCCGCGAAAGCCAAGAGCGTCATCTACCTCTTCATGGCGGGCGCTCCCTCGCATCTCGACCTGTTCGATCCGAAGCCGAAGCTCCAGGAGCTCGACGGGCAGGACTGCCCCGACTCACTCCTGAAAGGCGAGCGATTCGCTTTCATCGAGGGCATTCCCAAAGTGCTGGGCTCCCCGTACTCCTTCGGGCGATACGGAGATTCCGGCACCGAGCTCTCGGAGCTCCTGCCGCACCTCTCCGGCGTCGTGGAAGAGATCGCCGTCGTTCGGTCGCTTCATACCGCGCACTTCAACCACGCGCCGGCGCAGATCTTCATGAACACCGGGCACCAGATCGTCGGCCGCCCGAGCGTGGGCTCCTGGCTGACCTACGGCCTCGGAAGCGAAGCGAGCGACCTCCCGGGATTCGTGGTGTTGCTGTCGGGAGAGAACGACCCCGACGGGGGCAAGTCCTGCTGGGGAAGCGGATTTCTCCCGACCGTCCACCAGGGAGTTCAGTTTCGCTCGGAGGGCGACCCCGTCTTGTTTCTCAAAGACCCCGATGGGGTGTCGCCGCGGGCGCGCAGAGACTCTCTCGACCTCATGCGCACCCTCAACCGCGAGCATCTCGAAGCAGTGGGAGAGCCGGAGATCGAAACGCGAATCGCCTCTTACGAGATGGCCTATCGCATGCAAACGAGCGTCCCCGAGCTCATGGACATCTCGCGGGAGCCGGCATCGATTCACGAGCTCTATGGAACCGAGCCGGGACGATCGTCCTTCGCCAACAACTGCCTGCTGGCTCGGCGCCTCGTAGAAAGAGGCGTGCGCTTCGTCCAGCTCTACCACTGGGGCTGGGATACCCACGGCACCTCGAGCCAGGACGACATCGCGACCGCGCTTCCCGCCCGGTGCGAGGAAACGGACCGGGCTTCCGCGGCCCTCGTCCGCGACCTTCGAGAGCGGGGCTTGCTCGACGAGACGCTCGTGGTCTGGGGCGGAGAGTTCGGGCGCACTCCGATGAACGAGGGCCGCAACCGCTCGAAGTTCATCGGCCGCGACCACCACCCGCGGGCGTTCAGCGTGTGGCTCGCGGGAGGCGGCATAAAGGGTGGAATCACGGTGGGAGCGACCGACGAGCTCGGCTACAACATCGCCGAAGACCCCATCGACGTCCACGACCTTCACGCGACGGCGCTTCACCTCCTCGGCCTCGATCACCAGAAGCTCACCTACCGCTTCCAGGGACGCGACTTCCGGCTGACCGACGTTTCGGGGCGCGTGGTCACGAAGCTATTGGCATGAAAGGAGACTCGATGCGTTACTCGATCCTGGCCCTCGCCGTCGTTCTCACGAGCGCGCCCTTCGGCCGCGCTCAGAACCTTCACGTCAACGACGAAAGCGCGGATCCTCCGAAGCTCTGGATCGCCATCAACGTCTGGGGTCTCGAGAAGCTCCCCGCCGGAGCACCCGAGTGGTCGCTCGAGGAAAAGCTCATGCGGCTCGCGAAGGCGGGAGGGTTCGATGCGGTCGATCGCTACACCGCCGCCGATCCCACGTCGGAGCCGGCGGTCGCGGAGATCGTTGGACTGGCAAAGAAGTACGGCTTCCGCGTGGGGATGGCGACGTCGGTCGATCGGCTGGACCAGCTCGACGTCGCGATCTCCCTCGCGAGGAAAGCGGGGACGCCCTACGTCGACGTCATGACCGGTCCGTACACCGTGCCCGAGGCCGAGGCCGTACGCTTGATCCGCGCGATCTCGGACCGATTCAAGGCCGAGAAGATTGTGCTGGCGCTTCAAACCCACCGCGGTCTCGTGACGCAGGATCTCATGCGTACCGTCGAGTACACCAAGGCCGTCCCCGACCTTCGATTCGACCTCGACCTGTCACACTACTTCGTCGCCGGAGAGCTAGGAGACGACTTGACCGCCCAAGTCCTCCCCGCTTTCGAAACGGTCATGGCGAGAGCGGTGATGCTCGATGGGCGCGTCTCGAACGGCGAGCAGGTCCAGATCGACATCGGTCCCACGGGCGACAACCCGCACGCCCGGCGCTTCGCCGCCCTCTGGAAGAAAGTGATGGTCGCGTGGCTCGAGCGGGCGAAGCCCGGCGACATCCTTCCCTTCCGCGTCGAGCTCGGACCGCCGAGCTACGCCATCCTGGACCGGGAGGGACGCGAGATCTCGGATCGCTGGGCGCAGACCCTCGTTCTCCGCACTCTTGCGGAGCGGCTATTCAACGAGGCGGTGAAGGAGACCCGAGTGGGTCAGCTTCACGGTGGCGCGGCCCGACCGTAGTCCCTCGCAGCTCGTGAAGCTCGCTGCATTTGCGCATCCGCGAGCAGAATCGTCATAGTAGCGCCGCTTGCGCCAGGTCATTCGGGCGCCGTCTTCATTCATTCACCGAAGGAGGGGCAGTCATGGTGTCGAAGGATGCGAGTCGAACTCTCATGCGATGGGGTTTCTTCCTTTTGCTCTGCGCGTTGGTCACCGGTCTCGCCGTGCCAAGCTTCACCAATCCGCGAATGGCGGTCTCGGCTCACCTCGAGGGCGTCATGAACGGCCTGTTGCTGGTGGTAGTGGGCCTGGTATGGAGCCACCTGGGACTCTCGGAACGACTGTCCAAGATCGTCTTTTGGCTATTCGCTTACGCCGCGTTTGCCAACTGGGGCGTTACCACCCTGGCAGCGGCTCTTGGTACCAGCCGACTGACTCCCATGGCGGGCGCCGGTTACTCCGCCTCGCCGATGCAGGAAAACGTCGTCCAGGTCATCCAGGTAAGCCTGGCCCTGGCGGTGATCTCCGCCGTGGCT
>CAZKNR010000118.1:0-5147 GCA_964553925.1 uncultured Acidobacteriota bacterium | reverse complement strand
CGAGGACGGGCGCGGGGGCGCAAGCCTTCTGCTAGGATACGCTCCGATCATGCCCTGGCTCGACTTCCTGGGCGCGGAAGGGTCTCTCGTAGCCCGCGCGGCTCTCAACATGGCGATCGGGGGTGTGCTCGCCCTCTACGTCCGGGCGCTCTATCGCCGCTTCGGCTCGTCGATCGGAAACCGCGACTCGTTCTCCGCGGTGTTCCCGATGCTCACCGCGGTCACGGTCCTCATCATCTTCGTGGTGAAGTCTTCTCTCGCGCTCTCCCTCGGCCTCGTGGGAGCTCTCTCCATCGTGCGCTTCCGTGCCGCCATCAAGTCCCCCGAAGAGCTGGTGTATCTGTTTTTCTGCATTGGCCTCGGCGTCGCCCTCGGCGCCGAGCACCGCCTTCTCGCGCTCGTCGCGGTCGCCGTCGTCTCGTTTTTCATCGCAGGAAGGGGTTTTCTCTCCCGCCGCGGAAAAGCCCCGAGCCAGAACCTTCTTCTGACCGTCAGCGGAAACGCTTCGTCGTTCTTCGAGCGGGAAGAGGGAGCGCTTCTCGAGGTCCTGAAACGCCGCTCTTCGGGGACGACGATCCAAAGGTTCGACCTCGAAGACGGCCAGGTCCAGTTCCGCGCGAGCCTGTCTCTTCGCGGGCTCGAGGAGACTACCGCGCTTATGGCCGAGCTCCAGTCGAAGCTCCCCGGCTACCAGATCTCCTACATGAACCTCGAAAGCCTCGCGTAATCACATCTCGCCATAGTGGGTGCCGGGGAGAAGCCCGATGGCCTGGCATCCGAGGACGTACTTCGAAGAGCGCGTCACTCTCGGCTCGAGCGGGTGGAGAAGCTCCCGGATCCGGTCCTCGTTTCCAACCGACCCCTTCGCCTCCAGGATCACGACATTTCTGAGGGAGACCGGGAACTGGCGGCTCGGCCGAAGGCGTCCTACCTGCGAGTAGAAGACGAGGTCGCTGTCGAGCGTGATCCGAAGGGTGCCCAACTCGTCCAAGGGGGCCTCGAAGTAGCTCCGTTCGTACTCGACGATGACGATCGCTTCCGGGCGCGCGATGAGAGCCTCCGATGGGGCCGGCGGCAGCGACCGAGAGAGCGCCTTCGCGGTCTCTCGAATCGAAGCCGACTCGATTGGTGACGCGAGATGCAAGGAGTGACGCTCCTTGCTCGTGGACTGGCCGCGGCGTCTCTTGATCTCGAGGAAGAGCTCGCCTCGAGGGAACGGGTCGTCGTACCACCGCAGCCGGAGCTTCGCCCTCCGCGAGGAGCCGTCGACGTTCTCGCGACAGGCGCTCAAACCATGGTCGTCGAAGTAGAGACTGACCACCCGCGACGTGCGATTACGGTAGGAAACCCTCCGGCAGTTGACCTCGAGGATCGTCTCGAGCTTTCCGAGATCCGCTCGGGGGAGAGCGAACTTGACCTCGGTGCGTTCGGGTTCAGAGAACCGCATCGCTCGAGACACAGGCGACGTCCAAGCCCGGAAACGCGCCGCGAATACGGTTCAGGAACCCCTCGACGTCACCGCCCTCGACGCTGACCAGGGTCCGAAGCTCGACTCGGTCTCCTTCGCGGTCCAGCCTCTGGAGCTCGAGTCCGCGGACCATGGATCGAAGTCGATCGAGGACTGGTCCAGCTTCGGCGTCGAAGAAGCGGCCGGCATCCCCCGAGATCGAAAGAAGGAACGACCTTTCTGCGACCGGATCGTCGAAGCGGTTTCGGAGGAGGATGAAAACGCCGATAACCACTACGGCAGCAACCGAGAGCAGTCGATGCTGCGCTCCCAGCGAGAGGCCGATGGACACGCAAAACAGCAGGTAGACGAGCTCCTCCGGCGTCTTGATTGCCGAGCGAAACCGGACGATCGAGAGCGCCCCTAGAAGCCCGAGGGAGAGGGGGATCGAAGCCTGCACCACCGTCAAGACCACGATGGTGCTGAGAGTGAAGAGCGGAAACAGGTTTCCGAGCCGCGAGCGGTCGCCCGGCACGGCGCCGAATCGGAGGAAGAGCTCGCGGATCGCGAGTGCGAGAAGCCCCCCGAGGACCAGGTTCCACGCGAAGCTGAGAAGGCGGGCCGTTTCACCACGCGCGATCCCCCGGAAGCTCCCCGGCTGGTTCGAGACGACCACCGGATCGCCCCAGACGGTCTGGAGACGGTCCGCCCATAGCTTTCCCGTGCGCCCGCCGAGAGCGCGGGTCTCGAGACTGAGCGCGACCTCGCGCCCCGAGAACGAAGAGAGATCCACTTCGCGGTCGTGCCACTGATTGGCGTCCTCGAAATCGAAGAACTCCTCGTACACCACTTCGGTCTCGACGCGAACGACGAACTCGACGGACGCCCGCCGAACCTCTTGCCGCGCGACGAGCGCCGGGGCGAACGAGAGGAAAGCGGCGTCGGGAAGCGTGAGGGTGAAGCGAAGGCTCGCGGGAAAGGGAGGAGTGAGTGAAGGCCTTGAGTCTTCGGAGAGCCGCACCAGGCCTCGATTCGACGGCGCGTCGAGGAAGCTCGCGTAGCGTCCCTCGGGCGAAGAAGCCTCCGCCTCGAGATCTTGGACGAGGGAGGTTTCGGGACCGCGGCAGGAGATCGCTCCCCAAAGGAGCGCGCAGGAAACGACGACTCTTCTATCCACGCGCGAAGAAACTAGCCTTTCCGCGAATCGGGATCAAGGACTAGCTGCGGCGTTGGGCTGACCACTCGAGGAATTTCTCTTTCGGCCAGGTGTTCGCGATGCGGGAGGGGTCGACCCAACCCCGCGTCGCCTGAAGGACACCCCACTCCATGCGCTCGAGCTCTCGGGTGTGGTGAGTGTCGGTCGAGATGACGAACGTCACATCGAGCTCGCGAGCGCGGTAGAGCACTTCGCTCGAGGCGTCGAGCCGCCCGAGGGCGGCGTTGATCTCGATGGCGCATCCGGTCTCGACCGCCTTCTGCAGGATCGCGTCGATATCGAGCTCGATTCCCGGACGGCGGCCGATTCTGCGCCCGGTGAGGTGCGCGATGGCGTTGACCGTCTTATCCTCCATGGCGGCCGCGACCCGCCTTGTTTGCTCGGCGGGCGGAAGCTCGAAGTGGGAGTGAACTCCGGCGACGCACCAGTCGAAACCCCGCCGAAAGTCCTCGTCGTAGTCGAGCCCCCCATCGGCGCCGATGTTGAGCTCCACCCCGTGGAGGAGCGCCATCTTCGGGAACCGCGGTCGCATCGCCTCCATCTCCTTCCGCTGCTCGAGAAACTTCTCGCGGCTGACCCCGTTGAACGTGAGGTTCTCTCCGTGATCGGTAATCGCCAGATACGCGTAGTCTCGCGCCGCCGCAGCCGCGACCACGTCCTCGAGCGAACTGCGGCCGTCCCCCGAGAGCGACGTATGGACGTGAAGATCGCCTCGCAGGTCCGAAAGAAGAACCGGAGAAAGGAGCTTCCCCTCGGCGGCGATCTCGATCTCTCCCCGGTCCTCGCGCATCGGAGGCGGGATGAACGTGAGGCCGAGAGCCTGGTAGATCGCCTCTTCGGTATCCGATGCCACGACCTCCCCCGTCTCCACGACGCTGAGGCCGTACTCGTTGAGAAGCCATCCTCGCTCGAGCGCGATTTGCCGCAGCTTGATGTTGTGCGTCTTGGAGCCAGTGAAATACTGGCAAGCCGCCCCGAACTGATGGGGCTCGACGATGCGCAGATCCACCTGAAGGCCGGTCGCGGTCAGCACTGAGGTCTTGGTCGCGCCGCTTCCGATGACCTCGCTCACCCTCGGCATCGCCACGAACTTCTCCATCACCGGAGAAGGCTCCTTCGACGCGACGACGATGTCGATGTCGGCGATGGTCTCTCGAAAACGCCGTAGGCTCCCGCAGTAGAGCGCGCGCTCGACCTCGGGGAGCTTCTCGAGCTCCAGAACGAGCTCCCGGGCGATCGGGAGCGCCTCGGCGATGGGAACGCGTCTGTCCTTCCCCGTGAGCCCCATGCGCGCGATTGCGTGAAGGATCTTCTCCTCCATCTTCGCGCCCAGACCCTTGAGGTCGCGAAGCTTCTTCGCCTCGATGGCGGCCCGGAGATCATTCAGGTTCTGAATGCCGAGCTCGCTTCGGAGGCGCAGGAGCGTCTTCGGGCCGAGCCCGGGAATCTTTCCGAGCTCGACGAACTCTCGCGGGTACTGCTTGCGGAGCTCTTCGAGCTTCGTGATCTTGCCCGCCGCGAAGAACTCCCTGATCTTCTTCGCGGTGCTGGCGCCGATGCCGTCGATCCCGATGAGCTCCTTTTCCGAAAGAGCCGAGAGGTCTCCCCGGTGGGTCCCGATGGCGTCCATCGCGTTCTCGTAAGCGCGCGCGCGAAAAGCGTTCGGGGATCCCTCCTCCAGAACGGTGAGCTCGGTGAGGTCTTTGAAGGCCGCTATCAGCGAGTCGTTCGATCCCACACCGGAAGTCTACCGTCGAGACGCGGTCAAAGAAAGAGACTAAAATGCGCCGTGGCTCTGACCTTCATCCTCGTCCTCGAGCGCGATTTGCCCGGTTGCGAGCCCCGCGGATTCGACGGACGGCGCCTCGCCTCGGTGCGCCACGCGCTCGACGGCATCGCCCACGAGCAGGACCTTCGAGGGCTCGGAGAGTTCGTCGCCTTCAGCCAGAATGAAGCGGAGACCCTCGCCGAGGACATGAAGTTCGACGCCCCCACGGTCGGAGGACAGACGGGCCGCTGGTTCCGCGCCGCCGACGGACTCGAGGTGGTGCGAGCGATCCGGGACTTCCTCCTCGAGCACCCCGACGAGCTCGACGAAGTCGCGGAGTTGACCGAAGCCCTCGGGTCGATGGAGACGATGCTCGTTACCGCCGAAGGTGAGGGGGTGCGTTTCCGGCTGAGCTTGGATTACTGATTTTTCAGGCGGACTCGAGCTTCGCTTCCGCTGCGCGCGCGACCCTTCGTCCTTCCTCGACGTTCAGAAGCGAGAGCAAAATCGCCCCCACCACGAAAAAGCCGATGACGGAAAGAACGGCGCTGCGGCTCGACCCCGTCATCATTATGGTCACGGCGAATAGAGCCGGTCCGAAGATCCCGGCGAACTTGTCGAACACTCCGAAGAAAGCGAAGAACTCGGCGGACTTGTGCGCGGGGATGAGGGTCGAGAAGAGGGAGCGGCTGAGGGCCTGGCTTCCGCCCTGCACC
>CAZKNR010000117.1:0-2918 GCA_964553925.1 uncultured Acidobacteriota bacterium | reverse complement strand
GGAGGCCCAGGATGACGAGCGCGACCGCGAGCGCCGTGATTCGTTCCTGGAACCAGGGCCCGAACGTCTGATTGGAAAGGCCGTAACGGTGCTCGCGGAAAAAACCCGTGTAGACCGCGAGCGGAAACGAGAGAATCGCGGACGCCAGGATATAGAACCCGGCGTAGATGGCGGTGCCGAGCAGGCGGACGCGGGTCACGCGGTGGGCGAGATCCCGGACCCTTCGGGACAGTCCCGTCGCGAGGAGGGCGAGCGCGACCCCGAGCCCAAAAAGGAAGTCCAGGAGCTGAAGCCAGTACCCCCCCTCGAAATAGGCGTCCGAACGCGCGCGCTGCTCGGGAGTGAGACGACTGAGGTAGTCACGGGTCTCCTCTTCGGGGCTTTGGCGCGCCACGCTCTGAGGGGCCGCCGTCGAGGCGGCGAGGAGCACCAAAAGGACCGACGCCTTCACGAGATTCCACATGCGAAGCATCGCCTTCCTCCGTGGGAGGGAGAGTAGCACGCTAGCCGTTCCGGGCGTTGAACCGATAGAATGGAGCAACTTGAAACGGAGGGCGCATGAGATCGATTCCACTCGCCTTTGCGGGAACTCCACGCGAAACCCCTTCAATCCCGACCCGACGGCAACCGTACGCTGGGGGGATCCGACGTCGGACGAGATGATGATCGGAGGGCTCGACTTCGTCGCCGCCTCTGGCGCGACCAACGAGTGAGATCGCGGCCGCGATGGCTGTCCAGCTGACCGCGCTCCTCATCTTCATCGCGATCTTCGCCATCGCGACGCTACGCGAGGTGCACGTCGGCATCCTCATGTTCGCCGCCGCGTGTGGCGTCGGAGTTTGGCTGGCCGAGATGCCGCTCACGGACGTGGTCGGAGGCTTCCCGATCGGCATTATGGTCCTGCTGGTGGGTGTGACCTACTTCTTCGGCATCGCCCAGGCCAACGGCACCATCGATCGCGCGATCCAGGCGACTCTCGGCCGAGTGGGGGGCAACGCCGTACTGTTGCCCTTCGTCTTCTTCGCACTCACCGCGGCTGTATCCGCGATGGGGTCGCCTTTGGCCGGTCTGGTGATGGCACCCGTCGGTATGCCCGTCGCCAAGAAGTACCGGATGGATCCCATGCTGATGGCCCTCGCGATTGGGACCGGGCTTAGCGCGGGCGCCTTCGCCCCCACCAGCCTTTTCGGCATCGTGAGCTACGGAACCGCGCGTCGGGCCGACATCGACTTGAGCCCGCTCACTCTCTGGGCCGTCGCCGTCATCACGAATCTAGTCCTGCTGATCGCGGCATTCCTCATCTTCGGCGGCCCTAAACTGGTCGAGCGGCGCGGCACCTTCTCCGCATCCATCGCCGCCGCGTCCCCCGCGCCATTCACGTTTCACCAGATCGCGACCATCGTCTCGGTGATCGGACTGATCGTCACCATCATCGCCTGCTCCCTTGCTGGTCTGGACGCGGACGTTGGCGTGCTCTCGTTCGCGTTCGGTGCGGCGTTGACGCTCATCGACCCCAACGCCGGCAGGGCCGCGGTCTCCAGAATCGACTGGTCGACGGCGCTGCTGGTCGGCGGCATCATTACCTTCGTTTCGGTGCTGCAGCACATGGGCTCGGTGGATCTGCTCGGGGAAGCCGCGAAGAACGTCGGCGTGCCGATCCTGGCCGCCCTCGTCATCTGTGGCATTGGAGGTTTGGTCTCCGCATTCGCCTCCACCACCGGCATCCTCGCCGCATTGGTGCCGCTGGCCCCACCCGTCGTGGCTTCCGGAGATATCTCGGGCTGGGCGCTCATCTGCGCGCTCGCCGTCTGTTCCTCGATCGTGGACGTATCCCCGTTCTCGACCGTCGGGGCGACCCTGGTGGCTACCGCCGACCAAGAAGACCGCCCACGCATGACGTCGCTCCTGACTCGTTGGGGCATGTCCATGGTGGTGATTGGCCCCATTGCGCTCGTGGGTATTCTCGTGCTGCCGGGTGCCCCGTAGGAGCTCACCCCATGACCCTGAATCGCGGCGATCGCCTCGGTCCTTACGAGATCCTCTCGAAGCTCGGCGCGGGTGGCATGGGAGAACTCTACCGCGCCCGGGATCCGCGGCTCGGCCGCGAGATCGCGATCAAGATCCTCGACGACGAGTCGGCGGCGAAGAAGGACCGCTTGCGACGGTTCGAGGAGGAAGCGAGAGCGGCATCGAGCCTGAACCATCCCAACATCACGTGATGACGTTCAGCGCAGGACGTCGAGCAGCTGTCGCGGAGTAACGACTTTCACGTCTCGAGCAACCCGGGCCGCCCGCTTCGTCCAGAGCGCGAGCCGAATGTCGCGCCCGTCCCGAAACGGGACATTCTCGGCTTTCCGCCGGAGCTCGGCCACCAAACGCACGGCATCGATTTCCTCGCCCCATTCCACTTCTCCCAAGAGCAGCGACTTCCTGTCTTCGCTCTCAGCCACGATGTCGAGCTCAAGGGATTTGTGGTCGACGCCCGCGCCCCACCAGCGGTTCGCAGGACCAAATCTCTGGCCGAAGAGTTCGAGTCGAGGCACGCTCTCTCTCGCGAGCTCTTCCCAGAGACCGCTCACGTGATGGGCGAAGTCGCGCCTCATGTCTCTCGAGACCGCGGTCAGACGTCCGGCCTCGAGCCGGGAGCGGTTGGGCTCGACGAATCGAAACCAGAACCTCAGAAAGGGATCGGCGATCTGGTAGCGAGTGCGTTTGGCGCTCCGGGGAGAGACACCGAAGGGCACCTCGCGGCGGATCCAGTTCAGCTCGATCAGACGCTGGAGCGGCCGAGAGAGCGACGTCGCCGGCTTTCCGAGTCGCCCGGCGATCTCGGATAGGCGATGACATCCCTGTCCGATCAGGCTCAGAAGGGACGCTGCCTGCGCGGTATCCCTCGTGTCGTCCAAGAGCAGCTTCGT
>CAZKNR010000116.1:0-34563 GCA_964553925.1 uncultured Acidobacteriota bacterium | reverse complement strand
AGAAACAAGGCTCCGAGGATCGCCGCCACGACGACGCTGGTCTCGCGAAGGGCCGCGACGAGTGCGATCGGGGCTCTGGTCATCGCCCAGACCGCGATGCCGTAGGCCGCGACCGCGAGGACCCCGGAGAGCCCTCCCGTTTTCCAGTGCGCGCGCATGCGCTCGGCCGCCTCGCCGCGCCTTAAAAGCCAGACAGCGGGAAGAAGGACGAAGCCGTCCAGAACGAAGAGGCAGGCGATGTAGGAGATGGGATTCGTGGCGATGCGGGCACCGGCGCCGTCGACGAGAGTGTAGGCCGCGATGCTCGTTCCCGTCGCGAGAGACAGAAGGACCGCGCGCGGGCGGAAGTTCCGGCGACCACCCGCGAACGCCAGGCTCGCGATCGAAGCGGCGATGAGGACGACGCCCCCGAGCGCCCGCCCGCCGAGGGACTCTCCGAGGAGGGGAACGGATACCGCGGCGACGAGGAGAGGGGCGACGCCCCGCGCGATGGGATAGACGAGCGAGAGTCCGCCCGCGGAATATGAGTTGAGGAGGAGTGTGTAGTAGGCGGTGTGGCACAAAACGTTCCCCGCGAGATAGGGAACGACCGCCAGGCCCGGAAGACCGAGAGCGGGAAGTAATGGCAGAGAGACGATGCCTCCGGCGAGGTTGAGGGCCGCGAGCTCCACGAGAGGGTCGCGGCTCGCCTTGACGAGCGCGTTCCAGGACGCGTGCATGATCGCCGCGAGCAGGATGAGAAGCGTGATCCCGAGGCTCAAGAGGGGCGCCCGGAGGTGAGGACGAGGACGATCCCGGCGAGAGTCAGAGACATTCCCGGAATCTGGCGGGACACCTCGGCCTCCTTCCAGATGAGAAGGGAGTAGAGGACGGCGGCGATCGACTCCACCTGTCCCACGGCCTTCACATAGGCCACGAACGTGAGCGAATAGGCCCAGAACCACCCGAGGCTCGCGGAGAATCCGAAGGTGCCTTGCAAGACCATTCGCGGCCAGTGGCGGGGAACGAGGGCAAGCTCCCCCCGCCGCGCGCAGAGGAGCCACGACGTAAGGAGCAGGACTTCCATCCAGGTCACGTGGAAGAGCGTATGGGCGGCGACCACGAAACGCCCGGTTCCCACCCAAGGGTTCTGGACGACGAGCTCAACGATTGCCGCTTTCAGGAAGAACCCGACGATGGCGAGGAGGAGCCCCGCGGCCACGGCGAGCGCCGAGCCGGCCCCGAAGCGCGAGCGCACCGTCCCCGGTGTCATTGCCACGACCCCGGCGACCGAGACCAGAATGCCGAGCCACGCGAGCCCTGTGGGCGCCTCCGAGAACAGGACGGCACCGATGACGGCGGTAAAGAGCACCTCGAGCTTGTGGAGCACGATCGACTGGGCAAAGTTCGCGTGCCGGAACGCGGCGATGAGAGCGACGCTCCCGAGAAGCTGGGCGAGTGCGGTCGCGAACGTGAGGGCGTAGAAGCGGGGGGAGGTCAGAGGGGCTCCCCGGGTGAGGATGAGAATCGCGGCCAGAGTCGTCGACAACGGGAGGTTGAATGCGAAACGAGCCCAGCTGTTCAAGACGGGGGAGATGGAGCCTGCGAGGCTTCGGGCGAATCCGTTTCGCGCGCTCTGGAGAAGCCCCGCCGAGAGGGCGAGAAAAACCCACATCGCCTGGGAGTTTACTCCGATTCCCTGTGCTAGACTTCGACGTCGATGAGCGACGCTCTGGCTTCGAAGGTCATCGCGGCGATCGCCGCGGTTTCCAAGAAACCGATCGAGGACGTGAAGCTCGAGAGCACCTTCGGCGAGCTCGGCATCGATTCCCTCAACGGCTTCCACCTCCTCTGCGAGCTGGAAGAGGATCTCGGCATCGTCATTCCCGACGATGACGCCCGCGACCTGCGGTCGGTCGGGGACGTGGTCGAGAGGATTCGGCCTCTCGTGGAAGCGAGATCTCCCTGAGTCTTCCGAGGCGAAGTCCGGTGGCCGTCACCGGCCTCGGTGTGGTCTCCGCTATAGGAAACGATCGAAACGCGTTCTGGGAGTCTCTCACCCGCGGGCGCCATGGATTTCGCGAGATCACCCTTGCGGACACCTCCGACCTTCAGTACCGGATGGGTGCGGAGGTCCAGGGGTTTTCGATCGCGGACCACTTCGACGCCGGCTCGCGAGAGCTTCTCGATCGCTTCGCCATGCTCTTTCTTCTCGCCGCTCGGGAGGCGATCGCGGACAGCGGTCTCGATGCGGCGGAGTTTCGAGACGCTGCCATCGTCACCGGGAGCTCTCTCGGGGGGCAGTCGACGGAGGACGAGCTCTTCCGTGCGCTCTATCAAGAGGGACGCCGGAGAATCACTCCCTTCGCGGTTCCAAGGACCATGGCGAACGCCGGCGCGAGCCACCTGTCGATGGAGATTGGTTGCGAGGGGCCGGGGTTGACCCTTTCGACCGCCTGCGCTTCGTCGACTCACGCGATCGGCCTCGCGTTCTGGCTGGTCTCCCAGGGTGTCGTCGAGCGGGCGATCGCGGGGGGAAGCGAGGCTCCTTTCAGCCGCGGCCACCTCAAAGCCTGGGATAGTTTGCGCGCGATCGCCCCCGATGTCCCTCGCCCGTTCTCCCTCGGACGAAAGGGCATGGTGCTCGGAGAGGGAGGAGGTGCGCTGGTCCTCGAGTCTCTCGAGAGCGCCGAGCGACGGGGGGCGTACATCCGCGCGCTTCTCGTCGGTTTCGGAATGTCCTCGGATGCGGGTCACATCACCAAGCCCTCCGCGCGAGGGGCGGCGCGGGCACTCAAGGCCGCCCTCGACGACGGCGCCGTCGATCGGGAGCGCGTCGACTACATCAACGCCCATGGGACGGGAACCCTTCTCAACGACGTCGCCGAAAGCCGGGCGATTCTGGAAGTCTTCGGAGACCGGACCTCGAGGCTTTTCGTGAGCTCCACGAAATCCATGCACGGCCACGCGCTCGGAGCGTCGGGCGCCCTCGAGGGCGCGGCTACGGTGCTGGCGATCGAGAACCGGGTCGTTCCTCCCACGGCGAATTTTCTCGAGGCCGATCCCGAGTGTCCTCTCGACTGCGTGCCCAACGAAGCCCGGGATGCAGACGTCCGGGTGGCGCTTTCGAGCTCTTTCGCCTTCGGAGGGCTGAACGCGGTCCTCGCCTTCGCGGCGCCGTCCCGATGATTGTTCCGACCTCTCCTCGCTGGACCGGGCTTTCCTGCTATAATCGCAGCGTTAGCAAGGAATTGAGGAGACCGGACCTCTCCGGACTCCGGTGCCGCGGCGTCCCAGTTGCCCCGTTGAAATGTCTTTTGGACCGAATGAGCCGGAGCCGGGAGAGTGCAAGCTTACGTTCTCATCGTCTCGGGCCGGGTTCAGGGCGTGGGATTTCGCTGGTTCACCGAGCGAGAGGCCGTGAAACGCGACATTCGTGGCTACGTGCGCAATCTGGAGGACGGGCGAGTGGAGATTCTCGCTCAGGCCGATCCGTCGGCGCTCGAAGAGTTTTGCGAGTGCATTCGGCGCGGACCTTCCGCCTCACGAGTGGACCTTCTCGTTACCAGGACCGTCGAGGTCGACCCGGGGATTTTTTCGTTTCGGGTCATCTCTTCGGGGGCTTAGGGGACCGTTCTCATGGATGACCTGCGCCGGATCATTCGCGACGTGCCCGATTTCCCCAAGCCGGGGATCGTCTTCAAGGACATCACGCCGCTCCTGGCCGACCCGAATGCCTTCAAGAGGGCGATCGACCTGATGGCGCAGTCCTTGAGCGATCAAAAATTCGATCTTCTGGTCGGCATCGAGAGCCGCGGGTTCATCTTCGCGGCGGCGCTGGCCTACGCTCTCGGAAAAGGCACGGTGCCTGTTCGAAAGCCGGGGAAGCTCCCGGCGAAGACGGTTCAGGTTTCGTACGAGCTCGAGTACGGAACGGACAGTCTCGATATTCACGAGGACGCGATCCGCTCCGGTCAGCGGGTGGTCATCGTGGACGACGTGCTCGCGACTGGAGGCACGGCGAGAGGGGCGGCGAGCCTGGTCGAGAAAGTCGGGGGTGAGGTTGCGGTCCTCAGCTTCTTCATCGAGCTCGAATTTCTGAAGGGGCGCGACAAGCTTGGCGGTTACGACATCCGCTCCGTTCTGAGCTACCGGTGAGCCAATGACTTCATCGTTTCACGCGGGAGACCCTGGTGAGCCTGGGGAGGAGGACTCGAAGTCCCAGGACTCTTCTCCGTCGGTCACTCGAGTTTCGCCCAAGAGGCGCAAGCTGGGCTCGAAGGAGCTGCGCGACCTCATGGAGCGGCTCACCGCGCAGCAGGCGTCTCTGGTGCGCTCCGTCGCTCTCGTGGATCCCGACTACCTCGACAAGTCGTTCTATCTCGATCCCAGAAGCGGCAAGCGCATCGCCCATGAGCTCGAGCCCGCGGAGCTCGCGGACTTCCTCACCAGCTGGGCGGTGGCACCGATGGAGGTCACGCGATCGATGAACTCCGCCATCTCGCGGCTCCCGGAATCGTCGCGAAAGGATCGATACGTGCGTGCCGCCGTGGAGCTCGAGACTCTCATGGACCAGCAGATCTGGGCCGAGGACGAGAAAGTCTATCGGGGGATTCCCGACTACTTGATGCACGGCTACACCGACATGGGCACTCATTCGTCTCCCACCGAGCGGTCTGGCCGGGAGAAGATCAAGATCGACAAGATCCGCATGGTGGCGCGTCTGACGGAATGTAAGCACCGCGGCGTCTCGGGCGTATCGGGGAATAGTGAAGTCGACCCCCTGCTCGCCTGGTACTATAACAGTGTCCGGCGAGACATCGAGTTCAACGAGCTCGGCGTCGAGAAACTATCGAAGGATTTCGGAAACGAGAGCATCGTGCTCTCGGAGTATCTCGACAAGGGGTTGGGAGTTTGTCGCCATCTGTCCATCTTCTTCCAGCTCTATCTCCAGGAGGCTGGAATCGACTGCCGCGTCGTCAAGGGCAACCTGAAGTTCTATATTTTCAAAGGGAGGCATGCCTGGAACCTGGTGACCCTCGCTGACCGTGTCGTCCTGGTGGACGTGACCCACCCCAACGGGGACGAGCCGTTCATCGTGTCGGGCGCGAGCGAAGAGGATCTCTACCGGCGGGCTGAGGCGGACTCCCGCTCGTACGAGGCGACCCCGGACGAGCAGAACTATTACAAGATTGGGAATGCCTGAGGATAACGACATGACGATACCGAACAACCGTCGGGCCACGATCCGGCTGACCCACCAGGAGCTCGTGTTCATCCAGAAGCTCCTGCGCTCGGAGTACCACTTCATCACCGAGGACGAGCGGCACGCCCGGCAGGCCTTCGGACGGAAACTATCGGACATCACTCTTCCAGGCACGAGCGACGGAAGCGTCGACCTCTTCCTGGCCCAGCTCGAGATCTCGTTTCTGCAGAAGCTAACGAAGACCTCCTACAGCTTCCTCACGATGGCCGAGCGCGAGGCCCGCCAGAAGCTGAGGCTCAAGATCCGGAGCGCGTGGGAGGAAGTCCAGTCCACCGACTCCCGCACAAGACGGGAAGCGTAGCGCCGGTCAGTTGCCGCGATGACGCCTCCAAAGGTGAGTGCCGTCATCTTTCGAGAAGGCGACTATTGGGTCGCTCAGGTTCTTGAATATGACCTCGCCACTCAAGCGCGGTCTCTCAAGGACCTTCAGTACGGGCTCCAAAGGACTCTAATTGGGCATGTCGTGGCTTCGACCGAGGCAGACCAGGTTCCGTTCGAGCGCCTTGCTCCGGCTCCGAAACGCGATTGGGAGATGTTCGCCACCGCGTATGTTTTGGAGTACGAACACGTCATTTTCCTTCTCCCGAACGGCCCCGCGTCCCCGAAAGCAGAGCTCCGGATTTCCGCCTGAATCTCGCGTCCTAGCTGTTTCGGTTGGTATATTCGGCCTCGACCTGACCGGAGACTTAGACGTTACACGGGTCGTTGCAATCGGGACTGCTGAGCTCCGCGACCGCGGGTGCAACCCTGTGAATGGGATCCCTGTTGGGAAAAAGTTGCCTGCGAACACAGAATCGAAGATCATTGCGCGACGGGATTCACTGCACGAGAGTTGAGTCCCTGCAAATCCTTGTGCGCCCGTAGCTCAGTAGGATAGAGCACAGGATTCCTAATCCTGGGGTCGCAGGTTCAAATCCTGCCGGGCGTACCAGTTACAGGGACTGGTCAAACGGGGGGCACGCCGGGGGCGCACGGGACAGGGGCCGCATCCGGTTTCGCAGTTGCGTGAGCCTCGGCACGTGACTGATACTTTGAAAAGGGAGGGATGCAAGCGATGAGCGCGAAGGCGAGGACGGCGAAGGCATCTGAAGGCGCCGAGCCCGAGTCGCCTGCCATCGTCATCCCGCTCCCGACGTGGATCAAAGCCGTGGCGTTCATCGTCGCGCTGTGGGGCGGTCTCATCACCTGGCAGATTCAGCGGGGCCTCGGGAAGCTCGACCTTCTCGCCGACCGCGTCGGCTCGATCGATACGCGCGTGGCCGTTCTCGAGGAACGTCTCCCGCAGCCGCTCAGCAAGGAGCTCGCCCCTCTTACAGAGGAAGTCCGCAGGCTCGCGCTCGAGGTTGCGGAGCTTCGAGGTCAGCTTGGGGGAAAAGCGAGCGCGCCTGCGAAAGCTGCCTCGAGCGTCAGCGAGTAAAGCGGCATCTTCCCCCCAACGATTGACATCCGCCCGGTTTCCCGCTTTCTCTGCTCACGGCGCGTGAATATCCTCGCCGCGGCCCGTTCAACTCAACTTTACTGGGGCTCGAGGCCCCCCCCGGGTTTCCCGAATTCACCATACGTCCGGGGGCACGGAAGGGTCAACCAAACGCGCCACACCGCTCGCACATCGAAATCTGTGTCGGCTGCGATGGCGCTGGGGCTACCGTTTCTGCATTGTCTCACGACGGCTTTCGCGCCCGGAAGGTGATCGAGCGGACCTTCCCCTTGACGTCCTCGCGGTTGCCGAAGGTCTCCTCCTGGCCCACCGCGGCGAGGAAATCGATGTCCTTCAGGATCTCGAAGTCCGCGAGACCGGCGCGGCGGGCAAGCTCGAAGTAGTGGTCGCGCAAGAGCGCCCCCGAAACGCAGCCCACGTAGGCGAGGAGGTTCTTCTCGATTTCTTCAGGGAGCTTGCCATCGAGAACGATATCCGAGATGACGAGTCGGCCGCCCGGCTTCAGGACGCGATGGATCTCACGGAACACCGCTTCCTTGTCGGGAACGAGGTTGATGACGCAGTTGCTGGTCACCGCGTCGACAGTTCCCTCGGCCACGGGAAGAGCCTCGAGGCGACCTTCCCGGAACTCTACGTTCCCGAATCCGCCTTTCACGGCGTTTGCCCGCGCTCGAGCGAGCATCTCCGGCGTCATGTCGATTCCGATCGCGCGTCCCTCGGGGCCGACGAGGCGGGCCGCGAGAAAGACGTCGATGCCCGCGCCCGACCCGAGGTCGAGGACCGTCTCTCCCGAGCGGAGAGCGAGGGGCTCGATCGGGGCGCCGCAGCCGAGTCCGAGATTGGCCTCGGCGGGAACAGCCGCGAGATCGTTTCCGCCGTACCCCAAGTCCTCGGAGCTGCCGCAGCAAGTCGGCTCGCAGCAACTGGCCGAGCCCGACTGTGCGATGCGGCCGTAGCGCTCCTTCACGATTTCCACCAGATTCTCATTCTGCTGAGTCATCGAAGATCTCCTTTTTCAATATCAACGAGGTGGTCGAAAGCACCGGGACAGCACGATTCGGTCTCCGCGCGCACGGCATCGAGGAGCGCCGCGAGGCCGTCGAGGGCCTGCTCGCGCAGGGCGGGGGACAGACGATCGAGTACGCGCCGCGCGAACGCGTCCTCCATGGCCTCGAGGCGGACCCGAGTGCGCCGCCCTTTGTCGGTGAGCTCCACTTGGGCGGCCCGGCCGTCCTCGAGGTCGTATGTGCGTCGGACGAGGCCGGCCTCCTCGACACGGGTGAGATTTCGGGTGAGGGTGCTGGGGGCGATACCGAGGAGCTTCCCGAGGCGGCCGAGGCGCGTTGCTCCTTCCCGCCCGAGGGCTTCGAGAGTCGCGGCCTGGGCTACCGTCATCCCGCAACACTGCACGTCGGCTCGCTCCGAGATGGAAAAACGCCGCAGCAGGGCCGTAAACGAGCTCCGGAGCTTTGCCACATCCGATGCTAGAACCTCGGCGTCGGTGGCTGTCCTCATGGTGTTTGTATCTTACAACAAGATGTTTGTAAGATGCAACAAATATTCGCGGGTTTACAATTTCCAACTGCGCGTGGCACACTCTCGGCAACGGTATGCAGTTGCCAAATTGGAGGCAACGGCATCGGCTTCGAGTTGAGGGAATTCAAGAAGGAGGTTCTCGGTCATGAGTGGAGCGAAAGCGCGCGTACTTCTATTACTTCTCGTCGCTGGTGCTTTCAGCTGCGGCGGCGCCGCACCGGTCGACGAAGCAACCGAAAAGCCCGAGGCTCCTCCCGCGTGGATGATCGCCGCCGTCGAACAACCCCGCGGCCTGGTACGGAACGAGCCCGGGGCGACGCCCGGCTACGTGCTCTTCACCCAGTTCACGACCGACAAGACCTATCTCGTCGACCTCGAGGGCCGCGCCGTCCATACCTGGACGAACGATAAGGCCGGCGGCGCGGAGTCCCTTCAGGACGACGGGAGTCTGTACCGCCTGGCGCGGATTCCCGAGCCGCCCAACTTTCGATCGGGAGGGGTCGCCGGCTATATCCAGAAGCTTTCCTGGGACGGCGACGTCCTCTGGGAGTGGAAGATGGGCGATGAGATGCGCATGGTCCATCACGACATCAAGCCGCTTCCCAACGGCAACGTCCTGGTCATCGCGTGGGAGCAGAAAACGGCCAAAGAGGCCAGGGCCGCCGGGCGCCGCGTGGACCTCATTCCCGAGCAGGGGCTCTGGTCGGAGTGGATCCTGGAGATCGAGCCGCTCCCTCCAAACGACGCAAAGATCGTATGGGAATGGCACGTCTGGGATCACCTCGTACAGAACACCGATCCCGACGGCGCGAACCATGGCGATCCCTCCGCCTTTCCTGGTCGGCTCGACATCAATGGCGACGGTGATGCCGTTGTGGTCGACGAGAAGGAGCTCGAGCAGCTCAAGGCGCTCGGGTATGTGCCGGACAACGCCACCAGTGACGACGTCAAGTCGGACTTCCTGCACATGAATGCGATCGACTACCATCCAAGGCTCGATCAGATCGCGGTCAGCGTGCCCTCTGTCGGCGAGATCTGGATCCTCGACCACTCGACCTCGACGGAAGAGGCCCGCGGCTCCTCCGGGGGACGCTCCGGACGCGGCGGGGAGCTTCTCTACCGCTGGGGCAATCCGAAAGTCTACGGTCGAGGGGCGGAGTCCGACCAGCAGCTCTTTGGCCAACACAACGTGCTCTGGATCGAAGACGGATGGAAAAACGCCGGCCATCTGACCGTCTTCAATAACGGCGGTGGCCGCTCCGACGGCGACTGGTCCTCCGTCGTCGAGATCGCCCCCCCGGTCGATGACGACGGCAAGTACTCTCTTGCGGACGGAGAGGCCTTCGGACCTCCCACTCCGGTTTGGACCTATGAGGCGGAGGACCGAAAAAGTTTCAACGCGCCATTCGTCTCTGGCGCTCAACGTCTCGCGAACGGCAATACGTTCATCTGCGCCGGGCCTCTTGGCCGCTACTTCGAGGTAGGCCCCGAAGGAGCCATCGTCTGGGAATACCGCAATCCGTTTCACGGCGACGTGCCCGGCTGGAGCCCGCCGGGCGTCGCTCAACTTCCCTACGGGTCCTTCAGGGCGACGAAGATACCGCCCGACCATCCGGGTCTGGCCGGACGCGCGCTCGTGCCCCTCGATCCCCAACCTCCTGGCTACGTGCCGCCCCCCGCGCCTGCCCCGAAGGCGGAAAACTAGACACCATCGCGGGGAACCGTGACCGACCACGTCCTGTGGTACACCCTCCGCTCGCCCTCGAAGCCTTCGAGCTCGGCTTCGAGATGGAAATCGCTCGAGTCCGAGACCATACGCGTTCGGGTGCGGACGCGCGTGGACCAGGAGTCGCGGCGGAAGACGGCGTCGTGAAGAATCTCGGCCTTCGCCGAGAGAGGATTGGACTCCACGATCGAGAACTCCTCGACGACCGACTGGCCGTGCTCGATGCTCGTGTCTTCGATTCGGGTGAGGGCAGGCCCGCCGTCCTCGGCCACCTCTGTCGATATCCGGAACACGATTTCGCCGGAGGGGCCAGAGGAGACGCTCTTCACCGTCGTGCCCTCATGAAGCTCGGTTGTCCTGGGGCCGGGCGCGCCTTCGGGCTCTTCGAACTCGCGAAGCTGAGCGTCCTCGGCGCGAGCAGGGCGAACGGGAAGCTGAAGGCTACTCCCTCGCGTACAGAGAGTCAGGGTGAAGGGCCACGGCGTCGGCCAGGCGATAGGCCAGTAGGCCGTCGAGAGGGCAAGGCGAATCCGGTGACCGGGGAGAAACGCATGGGCCGCATCCTTGAACCGTAGAGTGACGTCGTAGTTCTCGCCGGGGACGAGCGCACTCGGGTCCTCGTGGCTCTCGCGGTGAGTCAAATTGAGGAGGGCGTAGGTGACGCGCGCTGACGCGCCGTCGGGGAAAACGTCCTCGATTCGGGCGGCCATTAGGCCGCCGGGGGAGTCGGATGAGAGCTTCAGACGGAGCTCGCAGGCGCCGAGGATCTCGAAACGTTCGCGAAGAGGCTGGGAGTCGAAGAGTAGCGACCGGAGGTCGTCCTCACCTTGATCGCTGGGGAGTTCCTCCGGTGAGCCGAAGGGACACCAGCTTCCCGCCGCGGCGCCCGTCGTGAGTGGTGACGCCAGAGGGAAGGTCGCGGATTCACCTTCCCGCTCCTCGAGCCCTTGCGGCCCGAGGGAATACGCGCGAGGTTGGATGTGACTCGAGGGCCACTCCGCCTCCGCAACCCAGCGCCCGGAGACGTCCCGGCTTCGTTCGGTAGGCGCGACCGGCTCGGGCATGAAGACCCGATATCGCGGCTCTTCCATGATTCCGTTCTCGCGCCCGAGAAGCCAGCGATCCCACCACCTCAAGAGCTCCTGAAGGAATCCGATCGCGGGCCCGGGAGTCGCGAGGTGCGGATAGGCGTGTGCCCAGGGACCGACGAGCCCCTTCCGCGGAACGCGAAGCCGCTCGAGCAGCCGGGGGACGGAGTTGGTATAGGCATCGGCCCAACCCCCGACCGCGTAGACCGGGCAGGCGATGTCATCGTAGTCCTCAGAGACCGATCCGTGCTTCCAGTAGTCGTCCCGGTGCTGGTGTCGAAGCCAGCGCTCGGGAAAGAGTGTCGCGGCCTCGAGCCTCTCATGCCAGAGCGTGCGCCAACGTTCACCCCAGACGCGAGGATCGGGCGGGAGCGCTTCGAGAGTGAAGAGCGCCGAGCCCCAGAGCAGGTTCTCGTTGAGAAGGCAGCCGCCCATAAAGTGCGCGTCGTCGGCGTAGCGGTCGTCGGAGGCGCAGACCGAGACGACCGCGCGCAACCCCTCGGGTCGTTTCGCTGCCACCTGAAGGGCGTTGAAGCCGCCCCACGAGATCCCCATCATTCCGACGTTTCCCGAGCACCACCGCTGCGCTCGAATCCAGCGGAGGATCTCGAGAGCGTCCTCTATCTCCTGCTGGTGATACTCGTCGAGGAGAACTCCCTCGGAGTTGCCGGTGCCTCTGAGGTCCACACGAAGCGCCGCGTATCCGTGGCCGGCGAAGTAACGGTGCATCGGCTCGTCGCGGTCCCGCATCCGGTCTGCCTGCCGGTAGGGTAGGTATTCGAGAATCGCCGGCACCGGCGACGCCCCTGCATCCGCCGGAAGCCAGATACGGGCCGCGAGACGTATGCCGTCGCCCATCGGGATGAGAACGTTCTCGAGGACCGACACTTCGCGGGGAAACGAGTCCACGACCTTCATGAACCCGGCTATTCTATATACAGGAGGCAGCAGAGTACGGTCTGGAGGAAAAAGGTCGCCGTCGTCTTTCCCACTGCCTGGGACGAAAAGCATTTCGGGAACGGGGGAGCCTTCGCCGAGCGATTCGAAGTGGAGCTGAAGCGCCCCTTCGACTACGAGTGCCCGTGGGACTTTGACGTCCTCGGTTTCATCGAGGAGCAGGTCGCCGCGGGGAAGGCCCTCGACGGAGTGTTCAGCTCTAGCGACTACCCCGGCTCTATCGCCGCCGGAGCGATCTCCCAGCGCCTCGGACTCCCGGGCTCCTCGCCTTCGCGCATCCTCGCGAGCTCGCACAAATACTACTCGCGAATCGCGCAGCGGGACGCGACTCCCGACTCGACGCCGTGGTTCCAGCTCGTGGACCCGAAGCGGCCGCGAGGCGGCGTGTCCGAGCTCCATTTCCCGTGCTTCATCAAACCGGTCAAGGGAGCGTTCTCCGTCATGTCGCGGAGGCTAGACTCCTGGAAAGACCTGGAGTCATTCCTTTCGAAGCCGTCGCTCGGGGAGTTCCTCATCCACTACGTTTTCATGTTCAACCGCCTGGTCCGCGGCCTCACCGACTTCGAGCTCGATGGCGGTTACTTCATCGCCGAGGATCTCCTCAGGGGGCGGCTTCTGACGGTCGAAGGATACGCCACCGGCAGTTCGGTCGAGGTTCTGGGAATCGTGGACTCGGTGCGCCACGCGGGCACCATGAGCTTCGTGCGGTTCGACTACCCCTCGTCCCTGTCCCGCCGGGTGCAGGCGCGGATGCGAGAGGTCGCGATCTCCGTCGTTCAAGGGCTCGGGTTGAAGGACACCTTGTTCAACATCGAGATGATGTACGACCTGAGGCGGGATCGCGTCTTCATTATCGAAGTGAATCCGCGCATGTGCGGCCAGTTCGCCGACCTCTATGAAAAGGTCGACGGCAGAAGCGGCTACGACGTGGCCCTCGCGCTCGCGGTCGGTGAGCCGCCGCCCGAAAAGCGCGCGCGAACCGGCTATCGCTTCGCCTCGAGCTTTACCCTTCGGATATTCAAGCCCGCACGCCTCGTCGAGGCCCCCTCCGCAGAGGAGATCGCCGAGATCGAGAGACGTTTCGACGGGACGCGCATCTGGCCGGAGGCCGCGAAGGGGGACAGGCTCGAGGACTTCGAGAGTCTGGAAGACGGAAGGAGCTTTCGCTACGCCGTCGTCAACCTGGCCGCCCCGGATCGAGACAGCCTGTTCCAGAGATTCGAAGAAGTGAGGAGCGCCCTGGGATATCATTTCGAGCCTTTGTAATCACAAAGAGGCCACAAGCCTCGAGGTTGGGGGGGGTTAAGTATGAAACCTGTCGTATTGCTCTTGGCGATTCTGTCCTTGGCGGGGCCCGCGGCGGCGGCAAGGCCGCAGATTCTCTTCGCCGAAGCCGACCTCGATGACCCCGGCTATCCGGACGGGTTGCTCCACGTCTCGGGATTCGATTTTGGCATCGGCGATCCGGGAGTCATCCTCGGCGGGATGGTTCTGCGCATCGTGAGCTCGACTCCGATTCACGTGGTCGCGGAGCTTCCATCGAGTCTCGCTCCCGGAACCTACAACGTTACCATCGTGACGGGCAATCGCCCTCGCCAGTCGGTGTCGGCCGAGGTAGCCATTGGCGCTCAGGGCCTGCCGGGCCTGCCGGGATCGCCCGGTCTCCCTGGGACCAACGGGACCAACGGCAGTCCGGGCGAGGATGGAGTGCCGGGATTGGCCTGCTGGGATCGGAACGGGAACGGCTCGTGCGATGGCCTCGCGGGTGAGCCGGGAAGTGAGGACGTCGACGAATCGGGGAGCTGCAACGCTCTCGACTGCCGGGGCCCCGCGGGAGCGCCGGGAACCGACCCCTCCGCTCGAATCGCGGAGCTCGAGGCTCGAATAGATGCCCTGGAAGCACTGGTCGGCAATTGCGGTGTCGAGGTCTGCGATGGGCTCGACAACGATTGCGACGGTCAAGTCGACGAAGGCCTCTCCGGTTGCTCCGGTGCGGCTCAACCGCCGGCCCCCGGCGACCTCGTCGTCACCGAGATTATGAGGAATCCGAATGCGGTTCTGGATAGCGTCGGTGAGTGGTTCGAGGTACTGAATGTGACCGCGCACACGTTGATCCTCGACGGCTGCGAGATCCGCGATGACGGCGGCGAACAGTCTCCTATCGACGCCGTCGAGGTGCCTCCGGGCTCGTTCTTGGTTTTCGCGAACAATCCCGACCCAAATCAGAACGGGGGGGTCTTTCCCGTTGTTCCGTACGCGGGAGTCGTCCTCGGCAATATCGATGACGAGATCGTGATTGCTTGCGACGGTGTCCAGATCGATCGAGTGGCGTACGATGCACTCTTCCCGGCTATGCCGGGAGCGTCTCAGCAGCTCGATCCGGGAACGATGAACGCGGTCGAGAACGACGTTGCCGCCAACTGGTGCAACAGCACGACGGCGTTCGGACTCGGCGACCTGGGGACGCCCGGAGCGGCGAACGGGAGCTGCCAGCCCTAGCCCGCGACATTTTTTGCGCTCAGCACGGGCTCGAGCGGCGTGGGCCGCGGCAGCGCTCTTCGCGGACCTTGTCAGCTCCAAGCGCCAAGCGGTTGTTGGGCGGCACTGGCAATCTACAGGTAAAACGCTCGCGTTCAGCGGCGGGCGCCACGCTTACCATCCGCGCCCGCCCCCCGCTGCAACGCGCTGTTAGACCCCTCTCGACGCCTCGTCGCACCCCGCTGGGTCGTCCGTGGCATCGCCGCGAGCACGGATCGCAGAAGAACGTTTACGGACTCGTAGGTGCGAAATACCGCGGCAACATCAGGGTCCAGCACTACTGCCACCGAAACGTCCGCGAATTGCGGAGCGAAACGGTTTGGCTTGGAACGACGGTAGTCGAACCGATACTCCCGCCGGAGTTCGTCGTTACCAGGACCGCTCTTACTCGTTGTCTTTTTCTTCATAATCTCGTTTCTCTCTCTTCGTAGCAAGCCTGGCGCATGAGCCGTACCTTCTCGCCTCGGTCAATGAAGCTGACAAGGAGGGGCACGCGGCACGGCCGCGCTTCGACCAGCACTCCCAAAGCCTGGTGGAGAGCACGGCTTCAGCTTGAGCCTCCTTTGGGTCGCCGACCCGAAGCAGCTCCATCAAAGACGTGCACGATTCCGGTCTCGAGAGAGTATTCAGCGCCTACGACGAGCAAGCCATCATGTTCGATCAGCCGCTCGAGAACCTCGGAACCATGGCGCAGCTGATTCGCTGAGACGCGGACATTGGCGCGCACGGCCTCAGGCACGAGAGCATCCAGGTCCTTGCCGAGTTCGGTCGCCAAGAGGCCTTCCACGGAGGGTCGAATGCGGTCCACGATTGAGCGTAGATTCCGCGATTGAGTTTCGTTGGGCCGCTGGAGCTCCTCCAGAGTGGCGAGAACGGCCCCGCACTGGGAATGACCGAGGACTACGACCAGCCGCGTGCCGAACCGCTCAGCCGCAAACTCCACACTGCCGATCTGCGAGGGAGCAACGATATTCCCGGCAACGCGGATGACAAACAAGTCTCCCAGGCCCTGGTCGAACACGATTTCTGCAGGCACGCGCGAATCGGAGCATCCAAGGACAATCGCGAAGGGCTGTTGGCCCGTCACTAACTCGGCGCGTCGAGTGCGACTGGACAGGCCGTCCACGCCCCCCATGCCTGAGACAAAGCGGCGGTTCCCTTCCCGCAGGCGCTCAAGCGCCTCGCGTGCTGCGATCCTCAACTGTCGATCACCTCTCTTGTCCGGCTAACACTGGGGATCACCTGCGAGGGCCGCGGCTCTCGCTGCCAGCGCGGACCTCGTCAGGTGCATCCCCTTGTTCGGCGGCATCGTACGCCTCTACCGCCATCGCTCCACGAGGTGCCCCAATCAAGTGTCCAATGAAATCGGGGGGCGGCATCGAAAGTTTAGGCCTCTGCCAGCGGACGCGTGGCGCGTGAAGCCCACAAGGCAATCCCCCAGACCAACAGTCCCGCTGCGAACCCGCCAACGATAACTTCCCGCCCCAAGAACTCGAGCAGGCGGAATGCCACTCGGTCCTGCGAGGGATCGAAGAAGTGGGTCTCATAACGTAAGACGGCGCTCACGAGTGCCGCCAGGAAGATCCATAACCGCCAGACCCAACCCAAAGCGAATGCCGGAGCCAGGAGCTGCCAGGGGGAGAGGACTCCCATTCGCGGTCCGATGCCGCCGAGATAAAGGCCGCTCAGCAGCAGGCCTACGCTGGAGCTCCATGCCGAGGCAGTCGTTGGGGCGAGGTTCATGGCCTCTGCGGCAAAACGCAAAGTGACCAAACCGCCCAAAACGGAGGCTGGCGCCACTGTGACGGGCCAGCGGTGAAGGAAGTATGGGATGGCCATCACGCCGACCGTTACGAGAGAAGCGATGGGGATCACCGCAACATGCTCGAAGACGTGAAACCAAAAACGAGGATAGAGGGGCATCGGGGGCGCGTGTGCAAAATGACTTCCCGGCAGTTGGAATACCCCCGAAATGATGAGCGCCAAGGCGGTCCACCCGCCAAGCCAAGCGCTCAGGACGAGTGCGGGCAATGGAAGTTGCCTGAATTTCGTTACGCCGCGCAGTGGGGCCACAGCGCCCAGATAAATTATCGCCAAGCCACTCACCACACTGGCCGAAAGGAAGCGGGTGGTGTCCAGTGGGACGCCGGCGGCTTCCAGCACGAAACGAACTATGATCACCAAGGCCAATAGGATCATCGGGCCGCGCAGAAACCGACGGTACTGCGGCCGCGCCTGCTCGGTCTCATGGATGGAAGACATGTGGGGCCTCCTTGGCGGCCGGCTCGCGAGAAAGGCGAGTAGGGAATGCGCGACCGCCCCCTCATACTTTACGGGCAAGAGCTTGAAGCCTTCCCCGTGGCGATTTCCTGATTGTAGCCGCCTGATTCAAGAGCCGCAGCCGCATGAGGAGCCGGTCGCCAGGATCGCGGCGAAAGCCACCACTCGCATCCGCATGCTCATCGCACTTCTCCTGTCTGTGTCCGCCGAACACTGAAATGATGGCCACGTCCGCTGCAAGCCGTGGCTATTCGACGCACCGCGGCCTGCGTGTTTGATGGAGCATACCAATACTTGTATACTAACCTCGAGTGGATAAGCCTCTTTTCTGGCTGGGGTCCTCTCTCGACGAGGTTAGAGGGTTTCCATCCCAGGCGCGAAGGAGTGGGCTTCCAGCTCCGCAGAGTGCAGCAGGGACTCCAGCCGAACGACTGGAAGTGGATACCTGCCGTGGGCACCGGCGTCCAGGAGATCCGAGTCCACGCGGGCACGGAACACCGGGTCTTTTACGTGGCGCGGTTTGCGGAGGGCGTTTACGTCCTCCACGCGTTCGAGAAGCGGACTCGTAAGACGCCAAAGCGAAACATAGAGCAAGCGCGGACCCGATATCGAGACCTGCTCAAGACGAGACGGAAGGAAGAACATGGCGAAACGTAAGCACAGCTTGGCTCGGTCTAGCGGCAACGTCTTTCGGGATCTGGGCTTCAGTACTGAAGAGTCTGAACACCTCTTCATCCGCGCGGACCTCATGATCCAGATCGAGAAAGTCCTCAAGGAACGTGGTCTCAAACAGGCGCAGGCGGCGAAGCTCCTTCGGGTAACGCAGCCAAGGGTGAGTGACCTGCTGAGGGGCCGCATCGACCTATTCAGTACGGACACCCTGATTGACATGCTGGCGCGACTTGGAATCCGCGTACGCCTCGTCACGCGTCGGCTCCGCTCCTCGAGAGTCGCATAACACTCGGCTTGAGCAGCGGCACGCGTGGGTGGCACACGAAGCCAAACTCCCCGTTCCAAATGTCTCGAACCCCGTCGAAGTCGATGTGCCGTCTGCTCCAATGTTAGGCGCCCTCGACTTCCTCGAGTTTCATGACAGGTTTGTGGCTCCGGTGTTCGGTGAACCAGTCGTCGAGGTCCATGTAGAGCACTTCGAATGGCTCGGCCTCATGGATGCAGCACTCAGCCGGTTTCCCGACGCGGCTCCGAAACAGCTTGATCTGCTCCGCAGTGAGGGGAGTCGGACCGAAAGGCTTCACCCAATCCGCCGCGTCACTCTCGAATCGGTCCTCGCACTTGGTGCATTCGAACACCAGCTTTCGCGACACGTACCCGTCTGCCTTGCTGGGAGGCTTATACTCCAGGAACTTGGTACGGTCGCCGCCGCAGAGTTCAGCGGGTAGCCGGTTCTCGTCCTCCTCCTCCGCCCACTCGAACAGCCTATGCTGTGCATGCTCCTCGAGAAACGCCCGATGGCGCTCAAGACTGTGGATCTCCAGGCCAAGAGCCTTGAAGCCGGAATGGATGTAGCCGAACGTCTCATCTGTATCGGCGTCACCTCCCGTAGACAACACCTTCGAGAGTCGGTGTTTGCCGCGACGGCGTGGCGCTTCGTCTAAGCTAGGGAGCCCGATCGTGCCGTGCGTTTGGCCGACGCCGGTGCTTATCATGCAGTCAAGACAGCTTGTGGTCATCGCTCGCCTGCCTCTTTCACCTCGCCTACGCGGATTGTGTGCCCAACACTAATTCGAAGGTTCCATCGATCATCAGCCTTATAGTTCTGATGGGTCGCAGAAAATGCCGTGTATCCGGGACGGTGCGGATCGAGTCGGGCCTTCATATCGCATTGCGCTATCGGTTTACTGCCGACGAACAATTGGTCCCCGGGGGTTAGCTTGCGTGCGGAGACCGTATAGGTCAATAAGGCCTTGAAGTGAAGACCTCGCGCCTATCGTAAATGCTCTCTACGGTCGGCTTCCAATTGGGTCGGATCGAGGGGCGTCTTACGCCGCGGACCGCCTTGGTTCGGACGTGGCAGCAGATCATCATCCGGCTCACCCACGTCTTTGTGGCCGAGCTGTTCCTGGATTGTGCGGACGTCGTAGCCATCCTCGAGAATGTGGGTGTGAAGGCGTGGCGGAGCGAATGGCAGACCGCGGGTTGTTGATTCCTGCCGCCGGAACGGCTCGACGTACAGCACGCTGGACGACGGTCTCATGAAGAAAATGCTGCCGGCGCTGGCCCGTTTCTTTGTGAATGCGTGTTTGGTCGCCGGGACGATCAATCACCGCTCCCATTCGCAAGCCGCGTTGGGGTACTTGCTGGCCGTCACAAACCGACGAAGGACTCCCCCCCCTCCAGGTTCTCACAGAGGGCGCGGTAAAGGACTGCGATCTCCTCCCGAGCCGGCTCCTTCCCGAGCGCCCTCACGATTCTCCGCGAAAGCGGCCCCTCCTCGAGAATTACCCGGAGGTGAGGAGAGTCGACACCTTCGGCATCGGAAAGGGTCTCGACGAGGTAGAGCCAGACCTCGTTCGTCGTCCCACTGCGGTCGGGATAACCGAAGAGCCGGAGGTAGTCCGGGTTCCGGACAACCGCTCTTTCCGCGTCTCGCAGCGTGGCGAGGAAGATCTCGACGAGCGGCGCCGTTTCCCAGGAGCGTTGACGTCCGTAGTCCGAAAAGGTTTCGGACACGAGCGCCTTCAAGACCGCGGCGGTCGCGGCGGCGATGGCGACGTCGGCCGCCGGGCACTCCTGGGCGTCCACCACGCGAATCTCGAGAGCGCCCTTGTCGAACTTGGGGATGGCTCCTCGAGCGTTGAGCCATGGATGGCGGAGCGTTCCCTCGGGATCGTGAGGCAGAAGCTCCCGGTACATCTCCTCGTAGATCGTCTGCTCGTACTCTTCGCGGCCGAAGATCGGCTCGGGGATTACCTGGCCGGTAACCGTCGGGACCTTGTCTCCGTTCGTGCGGTAGACCTCGAGCCGCGCGCTCGCGAGAGGCGTCAGCTCTCCCTCGACAACTGGGGAGCTCGCGGCGAGCGCGGCGAGGATCGGCAGAAGCACGCGGGTGGCGGCGTGGAGCCGGCCGAACTCCTCGTCGTTTCCGAACGAGACGTTGAGCTGCGCGCTCTGGAGGTTCGCCCAGCCGTGCCGACGGCAGTCGAAGACACGATCGAACGCTTCGTAGATCTCGCGGCCCTCGTGCGGCCAGAGGCGGGCCTCCTCGCGAGGACGCATGAAAGGATGCATCGCTCCCGGCATGAGCATCGCGCCCATGGGCTCGAGGAGCGCGTTCATCCTTCGGACGTGCCCGGAGAAGACGTCCCCCAGGGGAGCGATCGTGCTTACTGGATCGACGTTCTTCAGCTCCATCACGTGGAGCACGAGCTCGTTCGACCAGGCGGCTGTGTCGACTTCGACCTCGCACGTCACCTCTCCCGCGAGAGCTTCGAGCACCCGGTCGGAGGCTGGCACGATCGAGAGGTCGTCGATCGAGACCAGCATGTACTCGATCTCGATGCCGTAGCCCTCGAAGAGGTGAAGGGTCATCGAAATCTCAACGGATGGCTTCTGCTTTTCGCCGTTCGATCCGTTCGAGGAAAACCGACATCACCCGGCGGTAGAGCTCGTCCTTCAGGATTTCGTCCTCGAGACCCGATTCGACGTTCGGATTCTCGTTGACCTCCATCACCACGCAATCGGTTCCGACTTCCTTCAGGTCGACGCCGTAGAACCCCTCTCCGATGAGGCTCGCGGCCCGGAGCGCCATCTTCACCACTTTCGCGGGGGCGACCTCGACGGGCAGGGTCTCGGATCGTCCGAAGCGGCTTCCCCCGCCGTTGTCGTCGTGCTTGTAGACCTGCCAGTGGTCGGAGGCCATGTAGTACTTGCAGGCGAAGAGGGGGCGGCGGTCGATGATCCCGATCCGCCAGTCGAAGGGGGTGGGGAAGAACTCCTGCGCGATCACCAGGTCCGATTCTTCGAAAAACGCCGATACCGCCTTCTCGAAGGTCTTCGCGGAATCGACCTTCACCACTCCGTGGGAGAAAGAGCTATCGGGCTTCTTCAGCACCAGAGGAAGCCCGAGCTCCGCGGGTATCGTGTCGGCGTTGTCGCGATGGACCACCCGCGTCCGGGGCGTCGGGACCTCGTGGCGGCGCAGGAGCTCCGCGAGGAACACTTTGTTGGTGCACTTGACGATGGACTCGGGGTCGTCGATGACCACTAGCCCCTCGTAGGAGGCGCGGCGCGCGAATCGATACGTGTGGTGGTTGACCTGAGTGGTCTCACGGATGAGGAGACCGTCGAACTCCGCCACGTGGCCGTAGTCGTCGGGTCCGATCACCTCGGCGCCGAGCCCTAGCTCGTCGGCGGCGCGGACGAACTTGCGGATGGCCGGCTCGTCCGACGGGGGAAACGACTCATCCGGGTCGAACAGGACGGCGATGTCGTACTTCGTGGGTTTGCGCCTCTTGACCCGGGGGCCTTTTCCACGGAAGTACTCCTGCGCCACATGGAGCACGAAGTCGCGGTGAGATTCGGGGACCTCGTCCATACTGATGGGTGCGACGTGCTTCAGGTGCCACTTGCCCATGCGGACGAAGCGCGCCCGCAGGAGAGGAGCCTGAAAGAGGTTGAAGATCTCCCGGCTGAGGCGATCGTAGCGGGACGCGAGGTTCCGGCCGAAGTACACGCTGAGCGTGAACTCCTCGCTCTGGATACGGCTGAGCCCCTTCTGGATGTGGCCGTCCAGGTCCTCGGAGACCATCCGGGCCATGGAGGGCGAGCGCAAGTCCTGGAACGTCGAGATGCTGGGAAGGGGTCGGTGCCCCCGGGCGGCCGCGAGAAGTGTCACGTAGTAACCGATGCTCTGATAGCTGTAGGAGCGGCACAAGTTGAAGAGCTTCACGCCCTTCATCTCCCCGAACTCGGGTTTCGTCAGGTAGGAACGGGCCTCGACCACCTCGACGCCGGGAATCGCGAACGGCCAACTCTTGGGATTGTTGACGACGACCAGCGTGGACACGGGGAGATTTAGACTCGTCCGGGTCTAGAGGGGGCGCCGCCGCGGGGACTCGGAGGGTCGTCGTTACGTTCTTGGGTCACGGTCTCTACAGGCATTAGAATCTTAGCACTTTCATGGACGAGGTCGATCAGAAACCTGCACTCCCGTGGTGGGGCCGGTTCACTCTGGGAATCGGCGAGAGGGGACTCTGGCACGTCGGCCCGATGAGGCTGGGTCTGGCGCGCCGGAGGCACGAGCTTTCCGTCGACTACCGGGAGAACGCCGAGCCGCGCGATGCCCGCTTCTTCGAGTGCCCCACGACCGCGACCCTCGACGGGTCCGGCGTCGTTCGAAACCGGTACGTCTTCGCCGAAACGCCGGAGGTGGTCTGGGTCCGTCCGGCCCTCGCAGACCGCGCGGTGGTCGTCTACCCGGAAGACCCGTTTCACGTCACCGCGGGAGAGAGCATCACGCTCTTCTGCTCGACCCCCCTCTGGATCCGCGTCGAGGCCGGCGAGAGTCGTCTCACGCTCCTGGAAACCGCTATCGAACGACCTCCCGACACCTGGATCGGGCCTTCCACCCGGGAGGGGGAGCTCTGCTACGCGACCCTGACCGCGGCCCGGCTCGATCGGGCTTCGGTCCCTCGGCACCCCCATCGCGCGCTGACCGAGCTCCGGATTCGAAATGCCGCGAGCGATACCCTTCGCCTGGAGCGGGTGAACCTCGCCGTTCCCTACCTTTCAGTCTTCGCCGCTCGGGACGGATTACTGTGGACGGAGTCGGTCGTCCTCGAGCGAACCTCGAGTGCGACCCTCGGCCGGCTCCAGATCGGCCATCCGCCGGTGCCGAGCGAGGTCGAGAAAGTCACTCCCGCCCGTCTGATCCCCGATCCCGGGGGCGTCCTGGTGCGGGCGTTCAGCGCGCTGTTCGATTGACGTTGCCTCTGGAGGACGGAGATGGATTTAGAGAACCTTCTCACGACTGAGCAGTTCTACGGCGTCGTGCGCGCCGGCGTGACCGTGATTTTCGGCTTCGCCGCCGCCCACCTTCTTCGTTCGGTCATCGGATCGGTCCTCGACCGGCGGACCTCCGCCCAGCACGCGATGCTCGGCCGCAAGGTCTTATACTCCGTCATCGTGGGCCTCACGTTCGTGAGCGCGCTCCGAGAGCTTGGGCTCGACCTCGGGGTGCTGCTTGGGGCTGCGGGCGTGGTGACGGTTGCGATGGGTTTCGCCGCCCAGACCTCGGCCTCCAATATGATCAGCGGCCTCTTTCTCCTGGGCGAGGCCCCATTCGTGGTGGGCGAGGTGATACGGGTCGCGGGGACGACGGGCGAGGTCCTCTCGATCGACCTGCTCTCGGTCAAGCTCAGGACGTTCGACAACCTCTACGTCCGCGTTCCCAACGAGACCCTGGTGAAAGCCCAGATCACGAACCTGACCCGGCACCCCATCCGGCGCTACGACCTTCAGGTAGGAGTGGGGTATGAAGCAAAGATGGCGAAAGTCCGCGAGGTCTTGATGGACGTCGCGGAGAACTGCCCGCTCGCGCTTCGGGAACCACGCCCGGTCATCATCTTTCAGAGCTTCGGAGAGTCGGCGGTGAATCTGCAGTTCTCGGTCTGGACCGCGCGCGACAACTACATCGACCTCAGGAACGCATTGGCCGAGGACGTCAAGGAGGCCTTCGAGCGGGAGCGGATCGAGTTCCCCTACCCGCACCGCGCGATCGTCGCAAAGTCGGCGCCCGCCCCCGCCACGCCGGAAAGTTAGTTTGATGCGCGGCTCGGAGGAAAGCTCGAGTCGCGGAAGACCTCTTTCCCATCGAGGAGAGTCAGGAGCACCTTCACGCGGTGGATCTCCGTCTCCGGAATCTCGAAAAGGTTCTTCTCGAGAACGATGAGATCCCCTCGCTTTCCCACTTCGAGCGAGCCGGTGAGAGACTCCTCGTGCTGGACGTAGGCGCCCCCGCGGGTGTAGGCGGCGAGGATGGTGTCGAGATCGACGCGCTCCTCGGGGATCCACGACGCCCCTTCCGGCGCGTTCAAGTCCTTGCGGGTGACGGCGACCTCGATTGCATCCAGGGGATTCATCGAGGACACGGACCAGTCGCTCCCTGCGGCGAGGACCGCGCCGGAGTCTTTCAGGCTCTTGAGCGGATAGAGCCAGCGGGAGCGCTCGGGGCCGAGCTGCGGCTCCGTCAGGTCCGTGATGTACGTATCGGCAAAGGCCCAGAGGGGCTGGAAGTTCGCGACGACGCCGAGGCTCCGGAAGCGCGGGATGTCGTCGGGGTGGAAGAGCTCGATGTGCGCGATGTGATGGCGCGAATCGCGCGGGCCGTTCGCCGCTCGGGCCTTCTCGAAGGCATCGAGAGAGGCCCGAATGCCGCGATCGCCAATGGCATGGATGTGGATCTGGAATCCTTCCTTGTCTAGACGGCCGACGATGCGATCCAGGACCTCGGGCGGGAAGTTGAGATCGCCGCGATGTCCGAAGTCGAGGTAGGGCTCGAGGAGCGCCGCGGTTCCGGACTCGATGACTCCATCGGCGAAGATCTTCGCGGCGTCCGCCCGGATGCCTTCCGCCTGGTAGCGGGCTCTCCTCTGAACCAGCTCGTCCACCTGGCTCTCGTCCTTGGAGTCGTCCACGGTCAAGGAAACGCGCACTCGAGCGGTCAGCTCTCCCGAACGCGCGAGCGCCGCGTACGCTTCCACGGTGTGTTCTTTGGCGCTCGCCTCGATGAGCGAGGTGATGCCGAACCCGTTCGCCATCCGGAGCGCGCGCTTCAGGCCCTCCACATAGTCCTCAGGCCCGAGCGGCGGGAGGTGCTTCGAGACGAGAGCGGACGCGGACTCGCGGAGAGTGCCGGTGGGATCGCCGGTTTTCGGCTCGCGCTCGATACGGCCGTTCGGCGGGTCCGGTGTCGTCATGTCAATTCCGGCGATGTCGAGGGCGCGGGTGTTGACCCAGGCCGAGTGGCCGTCGGCGGAGCTCAGGTATGCGGGCTGGTCCGGCGAGAGCCGGTCGAGGTCCTCTCGATCCGGGTTGGCGCCGGGAAAGAGCGGCAGGTCCCAGCCGCCGCCCACGAGCCATTCCTCATCGGGAATCCGCGCGGCGCATTCCTCGATCGCCGCGAACAGACCTTCGCGGGTTGCGAGACCGTTCAGGTCGCACTGGCCGAGCTCGACTCCCCCCGAGACCGGATGGACGTGCGAGTCGTGAAACCCCGGGAGGACCATCCTTCCTTCGAGATCGACGAAATGCGTTCCGGGCCCGGCGAATGCGTCGACGCCCGCGTCAGGGCCGACGAAAACGATCCGGCCGTCATCGACCGCGAGGGCCTCGGCCCAGGTGCGGGCATCGTCGAGGGTATAGATCCTTCCGTTGCGGAGCACGAGGTCCGCGGGAGTGGTCTTGGGCTCGCAAGCTGCGAGGCCGAGACAAAAAGTGAGTGCGAGCTTCTTCTTCATTGGCTCGGGGCGGTCGTCGTCGTAGTTTCCGTCGTGGTGGTGGTCGTGGTTGAAGGCGGTGGGCTCTCGACCTCGGGCTTGACCACCCGGT
The DNA here is from genome assembly GCA_964553925.1 of uncultured Acidobacteriota bacterium. Classification (GTDB taxonomy): domain Bacteria; phylum Acidobacteriota; class Vicinamibacteria; order Marinacidobacterales; family SMYC01; genus DAISKN01. The sequence continues at coordinate 9,187 of CAZKNR010000116.1, read as the reverse complement.
CGAGTCTTGGATCCGTGAGGAAGGGTTGATACTGCGCTACCCGGAGAGTGACGCGGTCTCCTTTTTCCACCAGGAGATCGATCTCCTCAATTCTTTCGGTGAAGGTGGCGAGGAGGACACCGCCCCCGGTCTCGAGCTTCAAGAGAAGGCGCCCCTCTTCCTGTGATTTTCCGAGGACGACGCTTTCCATCGCTCCCCCGGGGAACAACGCGTCCGGCACGAGGGCCTGCCACCAGCTCGGGGCTACCGCGGCGGCGATCGCTCCCGCGATCAACCCGAGAACGAATCCGGGGAAGAATCGGCTGCGTCGCTTTTGTTCGGGGGGCATGACGCTGATGATCGTATCACGCGGGCCGGGAGATGCCGGCGAGGATCGCGACGACGTCGGGTGGGAGCGACGAGAGGCTGTGGCGAAGCTTTCGACGCCAGTTCGGCCGGCCGGCTCTTCCGGGGACGTTCTGAGGCTCTTCCTCGAGCCAGAGGTCTTCGAGGTTGATGGCCACGAGATCGGCATCGCTCTCGAGAAGGAGCTGTAGCCAGCGCACGAGACACTCTCGAGAGATCTCCGAGGCGTTGCCGGAGACGCCGACGTGAGCGTCAAGGGCGGCAACCGCCGCGGCCCGAGCAAGCGCCAGCTCTCGCGCTTTTTCGCGATCCAGAAGCCCCGCCTCGATTCGGTCGTCGAGGTCGCGGCAGAGCCGGAAGCCGGCGAAGGTCGGTGTATCGTGGGTATTGAAGCTAAGGACGGCGTTCGAAGGAGCGGGTTCGAGAGGCTTTTCGGGATCTCCCGTGAGCCGGAACTGGAGGACGTAGATCTCCCGCCAGCGATGCCGGTCGAGGGCGCGATTCACCGCTTCCGGCACGATCCCCAGGTTCTCTCCCACGAGCTCCGAACGATGGCGGTGCGATTCGAGGCTCGTGACGGCGTGGAGCTCGTCCGCCGGGTAGCGAACGTAGACCCCGTCGCGCTTCTCGAAGCCCGAGGGGATCCAGAACTGGCGATGCATCCCCATGACGTGGTCGATCCGAAGAAGGCCAGCGTGCCTCATCCCGTGCGCGAGGCACTCTCGAAAGTAGCGGTGTCCCTCGGCCCGGCTCCTCTCGGGAACGACCGGTGGAAACCCCCAGCACTGTCCGTCGGGGAATACCGCGTCGGGCGGAGCACCGACCTCGGCGCCTCTCGCGAAGAGGGCAGGCCTCGACCAGGTGTCGAAGCCGAAGCCGTGAACGCCGAGAGGCATGTCGAAGTAAAAGCGCACGCCCTTCCGCTCGGCGGCAGCAGCCGCACCCGCGATCTGCTCTTCCGCGAGCGCCTGACCGTAGAAATGGTAGAGGAAGGCTTTATCCGCGAGGTCCTCCTCGGGCGGAGGGTCGGTCCAGGACGGCCACGGGGTCCCGCGCCGCTCGGCGGCCGAGCGGAATCGTGCGTACTTTACCGAGTCGGGGCGGGTCCGGAGAAGCTCCTCGAGGAAGCTCGGACGGACGCGGAGGGCCTCGCTCGACATCTCCTCGAGGAGAGACCGCTTCAGCGCATGGACCTCGCGGTAGTCGACGAGCGGGGCATGATTCAGCTTCTCGAGCGGGGCGAAGGGACGATCCCATCTCCACTCCGGGGCAAGCCTCGGATCGACGAAGAGCTCGTTCCAGAACCTCCGGCTCGCAGGGGAGTAGGGACTCGGCTCATCGGGGAAGGTCGCGAGCAAAGGAAGCGTCGCGGCGAAGACTCCTCGATGGCGAGAGACGAGATCGGCGAACCGCGCGAGATCCGAAAAGTCCCCGATGCCGAGCGAGTGGTCCGAGTGGAGCGCGTAGAGAGGAGCGAAGAGACCCCAGCCGTTCGCGCGTCGCGTTTCGGAGGGTTCGGCGGCCTGGTAAGCCCGGTAGGAATGAACCGGGGCGCTCACAAGTGTACTAAGGGAGCGCCGCTCGCCCAGAGACACCTCGAGCCGGTGATAGCCCGGCGGGAGTCGAGGGAGGCCGAGAAATCGGTGCACGAGACCGCGGCGCGCCCACGCGATGGGAAGCGTCTCGAGATCGACGTCTTCCCCACGTTCGGTTCCATCCTCGAGAGTGACGCTCACTCTTGCGCGCCCGCTTTCCCCCTCGAAGTGAGTCAGCACCGCCGAGGGAGGCCCGTCCTCCCAGAGCGTGACAACGGGTGGAACCAGACACCGTGCGGTCTCCTCCCAACGCTTCCGGAGTGCGTCGTCCGCGTCCTCGATTCTCTCGACGGGGGCGCCCAGTATTCGTAGAACCGCGAGAAGCGCCTCGGGCCGGGCTCGCGAGAGACCCTCGACACCGTAGTAACTCGTGAGAACACCGTAAGCGGCCGCGAGCCGTCTCAGGGACTTCACGGCCGGTCCGGGATCCAGAGGGAAAGATCGTCGCCGAGTGCCAGGAACTCGTCGAGCCACGCGCGCGGGCGCGTCTCCCGGAGGAGCCCCTTCATCGCGTGGAAGTAGAGGTTCTGGACCTTCCAGAGCTCGACCTCGAACGGCATCGAGTTCGCGAGCCGGACCTTCTTCCGGAGCCGGACGAGCGTCTCGAGATCCTCCGGCGCGTCGAAGAAACGCTGCGCGAGATCCTCGAGGCTGCGCCTCGCGGTGAACGCCAGCGTGGGCGCGTCGAGCGCGATGCGCTCCATCGCCGCATCGCGGATGAGGCTCCCCACCTCGCCCTCGCCGGCGCTGTCGTCGGCGAGCGCGCGCCTGAGGTACGAGTTGATCACCACTTCGGCCGCTACCGAGAGCGCCCGGGGCGGGGGCACTCCGACGTCGGCGAGGAAGCGCATCGTGGCTCCGTGGTGCTCGTAAAGCTGCCCGAGCGAGGTCTCTGCTTCCTCGAGGGTGCTGCGAAGGACGCTCGCGACCACGCGGCGCTGCTCGTCCCCGAAGAGCGACTTGAGATCGTAGGTTTCCGGCCCAAACTCGCGATCGATGAGGCGGAGCGCCCTTTGGGTGTCACCCTTCTCGAACGGCTCCTCGAGCGCTCGGCCGACCTCCCGCCCGGCGATGGGGTCGGTCAGCCGCTTCACACCCGCGGTCACCGAATGCCCTCCGAGGTGCAGGACCGCGTAGATCAGGCTCGCGCTCGCGCGCGTGATTCTCGAGGTGATGCGGACCGTCCCGCTCAGAAGCCGCGTCTTACCGGCCTGTCGCGACAAGGAATCGGTCCTCTCGACGTCGTAGCAGTAAAGGCGCCCCTTCTCTGGATGGGGCTCGAAGAGTCCACTGAGGGCGTAATGGGCGGCGAGGGTTTCGAACGTCGCCTGGCTCGGTTTTACGTTCCGCTCGTAGAGCTCCCGGGCGCTCCCCATTTCGGATCGGTTGCTCTTCGCCCGGGCGAGAAGCTCCAGAAACTCACGCTCGAGGGACTCGGTCTCGGCGGGGAAGAGGTCCCTCGAGAGCTGCACGGCGCGGCCCGCATAGCGCAGGACCTGGACGGTCTCGATGCCGGAAACATCGCTGAAGAACCACCCGCAGCTCGTGTACATGAGCTGCAGTTGGCGCTCGAGCTCCAGAAGCTTCAGCGCCGTCACCCGCTCCTCGGAGGACAGAGGGGCCCGCTGGTGCCGGCCGACGAATCGTTCGACGTTGTCAACGCTTCGATCGAGGATCAGCTCCACGTAGTCGAGGACGGCCTTCGTCGGCTCGGCGAAGGTCGCCTCTTCCGCCCGCCGCAGGTGAGGGGCAACGCGGAGCCGCAGCCAATCGAGGGACTCGCGGAGGGGGGCCCGCCATGCCTGGCTCCAACCGGGGGGGCCTCCCGTCCTGCAGCCGCAGTGGCTTCGCCACCTTTCGACTCCATGGGCGCAGCTCCAGGACGTCCTCTCGAGGATCTCGACCTCGTGCTCCGGAGGAGACATCGAAAGGAAGGCTCCGTAGTTCGTGAGCTTCGCGAGAGCCTGGGTCTCGATGGCGCGGAGCGCGAACGCGAGGGCCATGTCGCCGTGGGGGTGGTGATGGCCGTAGGTCTCGCCGTCGGTCGCGATGTGGCCGAGCCGCGGCCGCCCGTCTTGCTGCCCGAGCGATGCGAGCTTCCGAGCGAAGTTCTCTCCACGATGGAGGAGTCTTTCGAACGCGACAGCGCGGGAGGCGGGACCATCGTAAAAGAAAAGGGCGATCGAGCGGCCGGAGGCAAGTCGCTGCAGGTAGGGGACGGTCGGGTCGACGCGGGCGCCGGAGACGTCCTGCCACTCCGACTCGCCGAAGGCGCGCACGCGCGAGGCCTGGCTCGGCGCGAGGACCGTGAACCGGATGTCTCTGGACGCGAGGGCTTCCAGAGTCTCGGTGTCGACCGCCGTCTCCGGGAGCCACATACCTTCCGGCTTGCGGCCGAACCGAAGCTCGAAGTCTCGGATGCCCCAGACGATCTGGATCTCCTTGTCCTCGCGCGAGGCGAGGGGCAGGATGGCGTGGTTGTACGCCTGGGCCATCGCCGAGCCGTGGCCCTGGAACCGTTCGCGGCTCTCGCGGTCGGCGTCCAGAACGGCGCGATAGACCTCGGGCGCCTTCTCCTCGAGCCACGAGAGGAGCGTCGGTCCGAAGTCGAAGCTGATGCGGCCGTAGTTATTAATGATGTCGACGATGCGGTCCCGTTCGTCGAGGACGCGGGAGGCGGTATTCGGCGCGTAGCACTCGGCGTTGATGCGCTCGTTCCAGTCGTGATACGGCGCCGCCTCGTCCTGCGGCTCGATCGCCTCGAGCCACGGATTCTCGCGAGGAGGCTGATAAAAATGCCCGTGGATGCAGATGAATTTCATCGAATCAATTCTTGGTTTTCTTCTTCTGGCTCTTCTTGTGCGGTCGTGGCTTCGGGGGGCCGGGAGTGAAGAACAGGGCGGCTAGAGCGGGGATGGTGAGGGATACCGAGAACGGCTGCTCGTCGGCGGGAGTTTCCTCCGCGTCGGCGCCGCCCAGGTTTCCCTGCCCGCTCCCTCCGTAGTGCTCGCTGTCGCTGTTGAGCTTTTCTTCCCATCGTTCTCTCAGGGGTACTCCGACCCGATAGTCGTGATGGACCCTCGTACTGAAATTGTAGACGGCGAGAAGCGGTTTCGTCTCGGGGCCGCCCTTCCGGAGAAACGAGAGAACGCTCTTCCCGTCGTTCTGGCAGTTCACCCACTCGAATCCCGACGACGAGGTGTCGCCCACGTGGAGGGCAGGGTTGTCGCGATAGAGGCGATTCAGGTCGCGCACCCAGCTCTGCACCCCCTGATGGTAGGGATACTCGAGGACGAACCACTCGAGCTCGAGGTCGTGCGACCACTCGCGCCGGACGCCGAGCTCGCCTCCCATGAACAGCAGCTTCTTCCCGGGCTGGCCCCACATGTAGCCGTAGAGAAGCCTCAGGTTCGCGAACTGCTGCCACTCGTCGCCCGGCATCTTGTTGAGGAGCGAGCCCTTCCCGTGAACCACTTCGTCGTGCGAGAGGGGAAGAGTGAAGTTCTCGGAGAAGGCATACATCGGCCGGAACGTGATCTTCTCCTGGTGAAACCTCCGGTTGTGAGGGGCTTCCTTGAAGTAGGCGAGAGTGTCGTGCATGAATCCCATGTCCCACTTCATCCCGAATCCGAGTCCTCCGACGTAGGTTGGGTGCGACACCATGGGCCACGCCGTCGACTCCTCGGCAATCGTCTGGATCGAGGCGTCCCGTTCGTAAGCCATTTTGTTGAAGCGCCGCAGGAGCTCCATCGCCTCCAGGTTCTCCCGGCCGCCGAAACGGTTGGGCTCCCACCCGCCTTCCTTTCTCGAGTAGTCGAGGTACAGCATCGACGCGACCGCGTCCACGCGAAGCGCGTCGGCGTGGTACCGCTCGAGCCAGAAGGCGGCGCTCGAGAGAAGAAAGCTCGAGACCTCGCTCCGGCCGTAGTTGAACTCGAGACTGTCCCAGTCGGGATGGATTCGCCTTCGCGGGTCGGCGTGCTCGTAGAGGTAGGTCCCGTCGAAGAAGCCGAGACCGTGGGCGTCCGAGGGAAAGTGCGATGGCACCCAGTCGAGGATGACTCCGATGCCCGCGCGGTGGAGGCGGTCGACGAGGTACATGAAGTCCTGAGGCTCGCCGTAGCGGGCGGTGGGCGCGAAAAAGCCCGTGACCTGGTATCCCCAGGACGGGTAATAGGGATGCTCCATGACAGGAAGAAGCTCGACGTGGGTGAAGCCCATGTCCAGGATGTAGCGCACGAGCTCTTCCGCCTGCTCGCGATACGAGAGGAAGCCGGAATCGGAGCGTTTCTTCCACGAGCCGAGGTGGACCTCGTAAATGGACCAGGGAGCGGTGAGCCGATTCGCGCTCCTCCCCCGCGTCTGCATCCATTCGGAATCGCTCCAGTCGAAGGAGAGATCCCAGACGATCGAAGCGCTCTCGGGCGGCTCCTCCCGGAAGAAAGCGAAGGGATCGGTCTTGTCGACCTCGTAGCCCTGGCCGGGAGGGAAACGCGAAGCGATCCGATACTTGTATCGGGCCCCCTGACCCACGCCGGGGAGGAAGCCTTCCCAGATCCCGCTCCGTTCCACCCAGCTCAGCGGCGACGCGGTCGGGCTCCAGCCGTTGAAGTCTCCCATCACCGAGACGCTCGAGGCGTTGGGCGCCCAAACAGCGAAGAAGCACCCCGGCCGTCCCTCGTGGGCGCCGAGGTGCGACCCGAGGCGCTCGTAGAGGCGGGAGTGGGTGCCCTCGCGGAAGAGATAGACGTCTTGTTCGGAGAGGCGAGACATGGGCTGAGATAATAGTCGAGAGTTGACACCGCCTGCTTCCTGGAGCCACACTGACTCTTCGGAGGAATCGAGTGAAAAGGACCGAGCGACACCATCTGAAGGAAGACCAGCTCGTCAGCGGCATCGGGCAGGCGACCCATTGGTTCCAGGACCATCGGAATAACGTCGTGAATGCGGTTCTCGTCGCTCTGGGAGCAGGGCTCCTGCTGGGCGGGATCTACATCTACCGCGAGCGGAAGTCCGCGGAGGCGCGGACCCTTCTCGCGGACGCCTTGAAGCAGTACCACGGCGACGTCGGAAGCGACGCGGAGGCGAAGCCGGGCGTCCCGACGTTCGCGACCGCCGAGGAGAAGTATCGAACCGCGCTCGTATCTCTGGAAAAAGTAGCGAACGACTTTGGGAGCTACGATTCCGGTCGGCAGGCGCGCTATTACACGGGGATCTGCCAGCTGGAGCTCAAAGATTTCGAAGGGGCAGAGGGCTCTCTTCAGGGCCTGCGCTCGGGGAGCCGCGACCTCCTTTATTATCTGGCTTCCAAGGCGCTCGCGACGGTCGCGACCGAGCGGGGGAATCACGCCGCGGCTGCCGAGATCTATCGTCCGATGGTGGAGGACTCCGAAAACCCGCTTCCCAAGGATTACCTCCTGTTCGAGCTCGCGAAGGCCGAGGAACGGGCGGGAAATCTCGACCAGGCGCGCCAGTACTACGATCGAATGGTGGCCGAGCACCCCGAATCTCAGCTTCGCGGCGACGCGATGAATCGTAAGGAGCTCCTCGAGCTCCAAAGCGCGGCGTCGGGCGGCTGAACCCGGCATGTCCGCCAACAGGAAACGAAGCGGGCTCTTCTGGTTCGTTCTTGTTTCTGGCGCCTTCCTGGCGTTTCTCACCGGCTCGCTCTACCTCGTTGTCCGGGGATTTCGGGGCGCCGTGTCGCCGGTCGCTCGAGGCTCCGCGGTCGAAATCGATCTCGCCCTCGCGTTTCCGGAGGACACCCTCTTCGATCTCGGCGGAGCGTTCTTCGGCTACGAAACTCTGACGTTTCGCGATCTCCTCGGCAGCATCGCCCGCGCCAAGGAGGACGCGCGCATCGAGAAGCTACTCCTGCACGTGCGCCCGACGGGGCTCGGCTGGGGTCAAGCCGCCGAGCTCAGGGACCACCTCCTGGACTTCAAGACCTCGGGGAAGCCCCTCGTGGCCTTCGTCGAGTACGGGTCGAACCGTGACTATTTCCTGGCGTCGGCCGCCGACGAGATCTTCCTTCATCCGCGAACCGTTCTCGATTTGCGGGGGGTGCGCGCCGAGGCGATGTTCGTCAAGGGAGCCCTCGACAAGATCGGAGTCGAGGCCGAGTTCGAGCGGTTCGCGGCCTACAAGGACGCGCCGGACATGTTCCTCCGCGACGATATGAGCGCCGAGAGCCGGGAAGCCATCGGGGATCTGGTCGCGACCGTCCACGATTCCCTGGTTGCGGCTCTTCTCCAGGGTCGGGGGATGGATCGCGAGCGCGCGGCGTCTCTCATCGCGCGAGGCCCCTTCACGGCGGAGGAGGCGCTCGATCTCGATCTCGTCGACGGGCTTCACTACATCGATGAAGTGAAGAAGCGGATCGCGCCGGAAGGGAAGGACGAGATCGCGACCGTGTCGGTCGCGGAGTACCTGCGCGCGCCTTCGGGTGTGTCCTCGTTCGGAGCCAAAGCCAAAATCGCCGTCATCTACGGCATCGGGGCCATCGTTGGCGGGGACAGCACCGAGGATGCGGTCTTCGGGCAGGTCATGGGATCGGACACGATCGCCGAGGCTTTCGAGAGCGTGCGACAAGACGAGAGCATCGACGCGGTGGTTTTCCGAATCGACAGCCCCGGCGGCAGCGACGTCGCCTCGGACGTCATCTGGCGGGAGGCGACGCTGACGCGGGAGAAAAAGCCCGTCGTGGTCTCGATGGCCGACGTCGCCGCGTCCGGCGGCTATTGGATTGCGACCGCATCGGACGCTATCGTGGCCGAGCCCACGACCATCACCGGTTCGATCGGCATCTACGCGGGGAAGTTCAACCTCGCCGGTCTCTACGACAAGATTGGGGTCGCGACCGACGGCGTCGAGAGCTCGGCGAACGCCGACTTCTTCAGCAGCAGCCGCAGCTTCACCCCCGAGGAACGGGAGAAGCTGCGCCGGATCCTGGAGTCGGGCTACCGGGCGTTTCTCGAGCGGGTCGCGGAGTCGCGGAAGAAGACGACCGAAGAGGTCGACGCCGTGGCGCAGGGGAGGGTCTGGTCCGGGCGCGACGCGAAGGAGCTCGGGCTCGTCGACGAGCTCGGCGGCCTCAAGCGGGCGCTCGAGATCGCCAAGGAGAAGGCGGGCTTCGCCGCCGACGCCAAGGTGGAGCTCCAGATATTTCCGAAAAAAACACCGCTCCTCGAATACCTGCTCTCGAATTTCGCCGCGAGCTCCAAGCCGGGGCTGGCGCTAATCGATCC
>CAZKNR010000115.1:0-5024 GCA_964553925.1 uncultured Acidobacteriota bacterium | reverse complement strand
GTTCGGGGGGAGCATCCTCTCGCGGCCGGGTCAGCTGGAGATCGAGCCCGACGCGACCTACGGGGTGATCCTCGACGTTCGCGTGCGCCCCGACGCCACGATCCAGATGCTGTACGGAAGGCAGGACACCACTCTCGACTTCCTCAGCAACGATCCCTTCTTTCCCCAACGGGTCCGGGTGGGCCTTGGCGTCGAGTACTACCACCTCGGAGGAGCCGTCGAGTTCGGAGAAGGCCGCCTCCGCCCGTACTTCGCTCTCACCGTGGGCGCGACGCGGTTCGACCCGAAGGTTGAAGACGTGGGGAGTGAATGGCGCTTCTCCATCGGCTCCGGGCTCGGGGTCAAGACGTACCTCTCGCCGCGGTTCGGGCTGCGCGCCGAAGGGCGCGTCTGGCCGACGTTCCTCCAGACCTCCGGCGGCTTCCTCTGCTCGCTCCCCGGAGCCTGCTTGGTCTCGGTCGAAGCCGATTTTCTCACCCAGGGGAGCGCTACCGCCGGGTTCTTTGTTACGTTTTGACGAGCGGTAGAATAGGCGTGTCATGACGTCGTTCCACCCCCTGGTCGCCGAGTGGTTCGAGACCCGGTTCGGCGGCGCGACCGAGCCGCAGCTCCAGGGCTGGCCCCTCATCGCCTCGGGCCGCGACGTCCTGATCTCCGCGCCGACCGGCTCGGGGAAGACCCTCGCCGCGTTTCTCCTGGCCATCGACGGTCTCGTGAAGGTCGCAAGCGAGCGCGAGCTTCCGGAGTCGGTCGCGGTTGTCTACGTCTCGCCCCTGCGAGCGCTGAGCAACGACATCCACAAGAACCTCGAGATTCCCCTTGCCGGAATCCGGGAGCTCGCGGAGCGGCGCGGGATGTCTCTCGCGTCCATCCGGACGGCGGTGCGCACCGGGGACACTCCTCCCGCGGAGAGACAGAAGATGCTGCGGGCGGCGCCGCACATCCTGGTCACGACCCCGGAGTCGCTTTACATCGTCCTCACCGCCGCGAAGAGCCGGGAGATTCTGCGAAGCGTCGAGACGGTGATCGTGGACGAAGTTCACGCGCTCGCCGACGACAAGCGCGGCGCCCACCTCGCGCTCTCCCTCGAAAGACTCGATCGGCTGGTGACCGAGGCCGGTGGAAAACGGCCTCAGCGCATCGGTCTTTCGGCCACGGTGAAGCCCGTCGAGGAAGTCGCGCGCTACTTGAGCCGCGATGCGGAAATCGTCCAGATCGGGCACCGCCGCGACATGGAGCTTTCGGTCGTGGTGCCGAGAGACGAGCTCGGAGCCGTCGCCACGAACGAGATGTGGGCCGAGATCTACGATCGCCTCGCGGAGCTCATCACCTCCCACAAAACGACGCTGGTCTTCGTCAACACCCGAAGGCTCTCGGAACGAGTGGCCCACCAGCTCGAGGAAAGGCTCGGGGAGAAGGCGATCCTGGCGCACCATGGAAGCCTCTCCCGCGCGCTTCGCCTGCGGGCCGAGGACGAGCTCAAGCGAGGAGTCATCAAGGCGGTCGTCGCCACCGCGTCTCTCGAGCTCGGAATCGACGTAGGAACCATCGACCTCGTCTGCCAGATCGGGACTCCGCGCTCTCTCGCGGTGCTGCTCCAGCGAGTCGGCCGCTCGGGCCATTTCCTCTCGGCGACGCCGAAGGGGATCCTTTTCGCCACTACCCGCGACGAGCTCGTGGAGTGCGCGGCGCTCGTTCACGGAATCCGCAAAGGGGAGCTCGATGCTCTCGAGATTCCCGAATCTCCGCTCGACGTTCTGGCGCAGCAGATCGTGGCCGCGGTCGCCGCGGACGACTGGGGAGAGGAAGACCTCTACCAGGCGTTTCGTCGCGCCTACCCGTACCGGAACCTCGCGCGCTCGGATTACGAGGACATCGTCGAGATGCTCTCCGAGGGCATCGCCTCCTCGCGCGGACGGGCCGGGGCTTACGTTCACCGCGATCGGGTAAACGGACGCCTGCGCGGCCGAAAAAACGCACGGCTCACCGCCATCACTTCGGGGGGAGCGATTCCCGAGAACGCGGCGTACTTCGTCGTGGCCGAGCCGGAGGAGAAGATCGTGGGCACCCTCGACGAGGACTTCGCCGTCGAGAGCCTCGCCGGCGACGTCTTCCTCCTCGGCACCCACTCGTGGCGCATCCGCCGTGTCGAGTCGGGGAGGGTGCGCGTGGAAGATGCCAAGGGCGCGCCGCCCTCGGTTCCGTTCTGGCGGGGAGAAGCTCCCGGACGGACGCTGGAGCTTTCGCGCGAGGTATCGGAGCTTCGTGAACGGGCGGCCTGCGCTTCGGGTCAGGGCCGCGAGGACCGTCTCCGCGGGCTGACAGAAGGCGCCGGGCTTTGCCGCCGCGGGGCGGAGGAGCTCGTCGAGTACGTCGAGGCCGGCGAGCGCTCGCTCGGGGTCGTCCCTTCGTTCACGACCGTGGTGATCGAGCGCTTCTTCGATGAATCGGGCGGCATGCAGCTCGTCGTCCACTCGCCGTTCGGGTCGCGCATCAACCGCGCCTGGGGTCTCGCGCTCCGAAAGCGCTTCTGCGGCTCGTTCAACCTCGAGCTCCAGGCGGCGGCAACCGACAACGGAATCATCGTCTCTCTGAGCGAGCAGCATGCGTTTCCGCTCGAGATCGTCCCCGAGTTCGTGAAGACCCAGACGGTGGAGGCGGTTCTGACCCAGGCCCTTCTCGCGGCGCCGATGTTCACCGCGCGCTGGCGCTGGAACCTCTGCCGCTCTCTCGCGATTCCGCGCTTCCGTGGAGGGCAGAAAGTCCCGCCGCCGATCCAGAGGATGCGCGCCGACGATCTCCTCGCCGCGGTCTTCCCCGATCAGGCGGCCTGCGCCGAGAATCTCGCGGGACCGATCCGGATTCCCGACCACCCTCTGGTGAAAGAAACCATCTCCGACTGCCTGCACGAGGCGATGGATCTGGACGGTTTGAGAACCGTCCTCGAGGGCATCGAGAGCGGGGAGATCCGGTGTGTGGTGAAAGAAAGCGTCGCCCCCTCGCCCTTCTCCCACGAGATCGTGAACGCGAACCCCTACGCATTTCTCGACGACGCGCCCCTCGAAGAGCGGCGCGCGCGCGCCGTTGCTTTGCGCCGGACGATGGACGCCGGGGACGCGAACGAGCTCGGCCGTCTCGACCCCGAAGCGATCCGCCTCGTCGAGGAAGAGTCCTGGCCTCTCGTCCGAAGCGCGGACGAGCTTCACGACGCTCTCCTCACTCTGGTGCTCGTCCCCGAAACCGCGGAGTGGGCGCCCTGGTTCGAGGAGCTTTCCCGCGACCGGCGGGCGGCGCGCTTTCGCGTGGGAGAGTCGGTCTTCTGGCTCTCGGCGGAGCGAAAGGCGCTCGTCGAGAGAGCGCTTCCGGAAGGGGAGCTCGCCTCCGAGCTCGCTCCCGTTTCCGGGACGGGCGTCGAGAGCGAGGAGGAAGCCGCCACCGCAATCGTGCGCGGATGGCTCGATTCGATGGGTCCTCGAAGGGCGAGCTTCTTCGTCGAGAATCTCGGGCTTCGCGACGGCCTGGTCCAGTCCGCGCTCTTGAGACTCGAGGCCGAGGGCCAGGTGCTCCGAGGCCGTTTCACCGCGGATCTCGCGGACGAGATCGAATGGTGCCAGAGGAGGCTTCTCGCCCGGATCCACCGTCTCACGCTCGGCCGGCTGCGCCGCGAGATCGAGCCGGTCTCGACCGGGAGCTTCATGCGGTTTCTTCTCCGCTGGCAGCACCTCGCGGGAAGCTCGAGGCTCCATGGAGTCGAGGGACTCGCCCGCCTCGTCTATCAGCTGCAAGGCCACGAAGTCCCCGCGGCCGCCTGGGAAAGCCACGTTCTCCCCGCGCGTCTCGCCGACTATCGGCCGGAGTATCTGGATCAACTGTGCTTTTCCGGCGAGGTGGCCTGGGGACGCCTTTCGAAGGCGACCTCGACCCGCGTGAGCCGCGTCGTTCCTGTCGCGCTCTTCTTCCGCGAGGATCTCGACTGGCTCATCGACCTCCGGGAAACGGACGAGGGGAAAGAAGAAGAGCTGTCCGGGAGCGCCCAGCACGTGAGGTCGATCCTCGACCGCCGCGGCGCCTCGTTCCTCTCGGAGATCGTGAAGTACGGCGAGAGGTCGGTGGACGAAGTCGAGACCGCGCTCCGGGAGCTCGTGGCCCACGGCGACGTCACCGCCGACGGATTCGACGCCCTTCGTTCTCTCATGACTCGCGAGCGGCACCGCGCGTCCCGAGGAAGGTGGTCGCTCCTCGCGAGGGATCGAAACAAAGTCGAAAACGCGATCGAGCGCTTCGCGAGGCAGCTTCTCGCGCGCTGGGGAGTGGTGTTCCGCGACCTCCTGGCGAAGGAGTCGCTTGCCCCCGCCTGGCGCGATCTGCTTCTCGCGTATCGGAGGCTCGAGGCGAGGGGCGAGATCCGCGGTGGACGGTTCGTCTCCGGCTACCTGGGAGAGCAGTTCGCGCTTCCGGAAGCGGTCGAGCTTCTTCGGGCGCTTCGCCGCGAAGAGCGCTCGGGGGAGACGCTCGAGGTCTCTGCCGCCGATCCGGTCAACCTCACGGGGTTCGTTCTTCCGGGAGAGCGCCTCGCGACGCTTTCGAGCCAGACACTGCGGCTCGTGGATGGGGTTCCCGCCGAGGAGCCCGACTCGGTGCTATCGACGCTCTAGTAGCAGCTCGCGCACCGCGTCTCTCACCAGCGGCCAGCTCGTCGAGTCCGGGTCGATCATCTCGAAATGTCCGGACTCGGGTGCCTCGACGATGCGCACGTCGTCTCCCGCCGCCTTCGCCCTCTCGAAGTAACGACGGCCGACAGGCGCCCAGTTGTCGTCGTGCTGGCCGAGGAGAAGAATCTGAGGAACCCCGAGAGGAACGAGGTTCATGGGCGAGCCCATGGCGTAGCGATCGGGTTGTGAGTCGGGGGAGCCGCCGAGAAGCTTGTCGATGACGCTTCCGCAGACGTCCTGCTGGTGGAGATAGGCGAGATCGGGCGCGGGAGCGAGACCGAGGACGGCGGCGGGAAGGACCGGATTCTCCGC
>CAZKNR010000114.1:0-26144 GCA_964553925.1 uncultured Acidobacteriota bacterium | reverse complement strand
GGCCTTGCCGTATGGAGCCTGACGCGGCCGGGGGCGATCGCGCCCCGATCCACGAGTCGGTTCGCGATCGTCGCACCAACGTCAGTGCGGATTAGCGACGTGGCTCTCTCGCCTGATGGCCGATGGCTGGCCTTCTCGGGCACCCGGGAAGGCCAGAGTCAGATCTACCTTCGCGCCATGGACCAGATGGGGACGTTGCCGCTCAGCGGCTCGGAAGGTGGCCAAAGGCCCTTCTTCTCACCGGACTCGCAATGGATCGGCTTTACCAGCGGATCCCCGGAAACCGGGGATGCGGAGCTGAAGAAGTTGCCCCGCGCTGGCGGAGCGCCCGTCACCATCTGTAAGGGCGCATACCGCGATGCAGCCTGGGGAGCTGATGACACCATCGTGTTGGGCTCCGATGCGGGGCTTCAAGTCGTGGCCGCCAGCGGTGGTGTCCCGAAGTCTCTTACGTCGGTCGCCGAGGGCGAAGGACACCTCGCTCCCAATTTCCTCCCTGGAGCTGGAGCCGTCCTGTTCTACGTGTGGAACGGTACCCTCGACGCCACCCACATCGAGACGTTGACACTCGACACGAAAGAGCGGCGGCGGCTCCTCGACGGCACGGCGCCGCAGTTCTCGACCAGCGGCCATCTCGTCTTCGCGCGGGCGAGCTCACTATGGGCGGTCGCCTTCGACCCGGAGAGTCTGACTATCGGCGGCGAGCCAATCCGCATCGTCGAACGCGTCGAGGTGGGCGCGGGAGGGTTCGTTCCTTACTCCCTCTCCAACGACGAGTCCCTCGTTTACGCGCCGCCCGGCGCGGCTCTACAGCGGCTCCCGGTCTGGGTGGACCGGTCTTCGGGCCAGGAGACGCCGCTCGAGGTGCCCCCGGGGGAATATGGGGATCCTCGTATCTCTCCCAATGGGCCCAATGGGCCCAATGGGACTCGGATTGCTTTCGTCCTCGGCGACCAGGACAACCGAGATGTCTGGCTCTACGACCTTCGCCGATCGATGTTCAGCCGGTTCACCGTCCATCCTACGCAGGATGGGGACCCGGCTTGGGCACCGGACGGGCGCCGATTACTGTTCCACTCCCACCGTGATGGGGCAGGAAACATTTACTCGCAGGCAGCAGACGGTACGGGCGAGATCGGGCGGCTTACGACCGGACCCGGCGAACAGATTCCAAACGCGGTGTCACCGGACGGTCGGTCCCTGGTGCTTTGGGTGGACGATCCCGATACGGGCTTCGATCTGTACAAGCTGGCGCTTCCCGGTGGTGGCTCGCCAGAGCCGCTGGTGCGCACGCCGGCGAACGAAGCGTCGTGCACGTTTTCGCCGGACGGCCGCTTCATCGCCTATGCGTCCGACGAGTCCGGAAGGTCGGAGATCTACGTGCGGCCTTTTCCCAACGTGGCCGGCGGGAAGTGGCAGGTCTCCTCGGGCGGAGGGCAGGCCCCTGTCTGGAACCCCCGGGGAGGGGAACTTTTTTTCCGCAACGGGACACAAATGCGCCGGGTGCCGGTCGAGACCGCGTCCGCCTTCACCGCGGGGATATCCGAGACCCTTTTCGCGGGGACCTACCTGCAAGGTCCTATCGACGTACAGAACTACGATATCGCCCCTGATGGCCAGCGGTTCTTGATGATCAAGGACGCGGCGAAAACGAGCGCGGACGCGGCACGCTCCGAGATGATCCTGGTCCTCAACTGGTCGGAAGAGCTGAAGCGCCTCGTGCCGGGGAAATAACACGTCCGCGGTTGCGGCTCTCCCGGGAAAGTTTGTATGAGCGAGCGTGACCCCAATCATAAAGACGGTGGGCAGATCACCCCGCGACGAGCCAGCACACGCCCGCGAGGTCGATGAAATGAATCTCGCGGCCCCATGGAAAGTCCGTCGGCGGCTTGACCCGAAACCCAGGATAGCTTTGTTCGAGCCGTTTTCGCGAGACCACCTCCCACCACCGGTCTAGATCCGGCACCACGATCTTGATCATCAGGTTCGAGGCGAAGGCCTCGTTCGCATCGTCCTGCAGTATGAACTCCGCGTGCCCGCTCTTGAACCCGGCGTAACCTCCGTTCTCCCAGACCTCTTCGAACCCGAGGTCGACGAACAGGCGGCGGCTGACGTCGTAGTGTTTTCCGCCGGGAACGAACGGGAGCAAGGACGATACGCTCAACTCGTTCATCGAATCAGCCACTTCACGCCAAGCCCCTTCTCGCGATCTGCTCGATCGCCTCGGCGAAGAAATCTACCTCCTCGAGCGTCGAGAACACGTTCGGTGTCACCCGGATGCAGTTGAGCTCCCCTTCGACGATGCGCGGCCGGACATGAATGCGGTACTTGCGCTCGAGGTGCTCCGTGAGCGCGTTCGCGTCGGCGCCTTCTAGGCTCACCGCACCGATCCCACAGCTCTCCCGCGGGTCTTCGGAGTTGAGCACCCGGACTCCGGGCAGATCGCGCACCCGGTCGGACCATCGCCGCCGCAGAAACCGCAGCCGCGCCGCCTTCCTTTCGGCCCCGATGCCGTCATGAAAGGTGAGAGCCTCGGTGATGGCGCCCTTGATCGCAATCGGATGGGTCCCGATCTCCTCGAACTTCCGTATGTCCTCCCGCATCGAGAGGGGCGCCGCCATGAGGGGCCAGAGGTCCCGGATCTTGTCCCGGCGCACGTAGAGAAACCCCGTTCCCACGGGGGCGTAGAGCCATTTGTGGAGGCTCGTCGCGTAGTAGTCGCAGTCGAGGTCATCGCGGGTGAACGGGAAGTGGGCGAAGCCGTGGGCGCCGTCGACGAGAGTCTCGATGCCCCGCTCGCGCGCCAGGGCAGAGAGGGCCTTCACCGGAAAGATCTGCCCGGTGGTATAGGTCACGTGGCAGATCAAGAGGACTCGAGTCCGCGGGGTGATGGCCTCCCCGATTCTCCTTATTAGATCCTCCGGATCCCGCGGCGGCGTCGGGAACGGGACCGTCTTGAGAACGATGCCGTCGCGCGCTTCGCGCTGCCGCCAGGCGGTGAGCATTCGCGGATAGTCCTGAGTGGTGGTGAGGACTTCGTCGCCCGGTTTCAAATCGAGCCCCATCTGGACGATCTCCATCGACTCGGACGTGTTTCGAGTGATGGCCATCTCCTCGGGGTCGCAACCGAAAGCGTCCGCGAGCCGCCGGCGCACGACCTCGATCCTCGGGCCGAGCATCTCGTCGACGTAGTAGGACGGGCTCATGTTGGTGATGTCCCAGTACTGGTGCATCGCCGTCTGCACCGTCCGGGGAGCGGGGCTCACGCTTCCGCTGTTGAGGTTCACCGAGTTCCGGTCGATGGTGAAGGATTCGCGGACGCGGAACCAGAAGTCCTCGTCCTCTCCCGCGGTCTCAGGGCTCGCCGCCGGGAACCCCCGGAGCCGGGCGAAAGCCTCGGTCGAGAGCGCGGTCAGGCCGCCTCCGGCCGCGGCGAGAAAAGCGCGCCGGCTCCGTTCCATGGGCGGAACCGTATCAGAGAAACGCGCGGGGATGCTATTCCGTCGAGAGCGCTCGGACCGGTTGAATACGAGACGCCCTTCGCGCGGGAAGATAGGTCGCGACGAAGGCCACGCTCGCGAGGACGGCTACGACGGTGAGCACCATCTGAGGGGTCGCGCCGCTCGTGGTCACGAACGTCGAGCCCACGAGCCGGGTCAAGGCGAAGGCAAAGGGCGCTCCCAGAATGAGGCCGAGGGCGGCGAGCCGCATTCCCTGGCGGGTGACGAGCCCCACGACGTCCTTCCCCGCGGCGCCGAGAGCCATGCGAATCCCGATCTCCCGGGTTTTCTGGGCGACTCCATGGGCCATGACTCCGTAGATGCCGATCGCCGAAAGGAAGAGCGCGGTCGCGGCGAAGATGGTGAGGACGACGGAAATGATCCTCGGGCCGGAGAGCTCCGTGTTGATGTGCTGCGTGAGAGTCTGGACTTTGCTCACGGGTTGCGCGGGGTCGACGGCCCAGATGGTGGAACGAAACGCGGGCGCCAGTGCTTCGGGTTGGCCTTCCACCCGGAGGGCGAAGCTCTTGCTCCGCACCGCCTGCTGTTCCATCGGGAGATAGATCACCGGCCCGAGCTTCCCGCTGTCCTCCGGCATCCGCGACTGGTAGACGTTCTTCGAGACCCCGACGATCCGCCGTGGTATCGCCATCAACACCACGCTCTTTCCGATGGGATCCTCCTCGGGGAAGAACTTCTCGACGAAGCTTTCATTGACGACGGCCACGGCCTCGGAATCCTCGCGATCCTCCTCGCCGACGCCCCGGCCCTCTCGAATCGGAACACCGAGGGTTGTGAAGTACGAGGCGTTCACCGCCTGCCAGCCGGCGCTCGGCTCTTCGTTGTGCCGCGGGGTGGCGCGGCCTTCGATGGTGAACTCCGCTGTGCTCGACCCGCGGCTTCGCGGAAGCTCGTTCATCGTCGCGACCCCGGTCACCCCGGGGATTTCCGAAACTTTTCGGACCACCTCGCGATAGAAACGCTGCACGTCTTCGTCCTCGGGGTAGCGGTCCTCGGAGACGGTGAGCTGCGCCGTCAGGATTCCCTCGACCTCGAAGCCAGGGTCGGGCATGATGAATTCCCGGAAGATGTTCATGAGCGCGCCCGAGCCGATGAGGAGCGCGAGCGCGGCTCCGATCTCGGCGACGACGAACGCGTTCCTGAGGCGATTCCTTTTGCGGGTGGCCGTCCCGCCGCGAGTGCTCTCCCCGAGCGCCTCACGCAGGTCATCGCTGAAGGTATGAAAGGCGGGCGCGATCCCGAAGATCATGCCCGCCAGCATCGACGTCGCGAGCGTATAGAGCAGCACCGTCCGATCCATGTAGGGGAGGAACGAGAGCGGGAGCTCGGCGGGCATGGACTGTCTCACCCACCGCACGCTGTAAAAAGACAGAAGCGCGCCCAGGGCTCCTCCCATGAGGGCCAGGAGCACGCTTTCGGTCAGGAGCTGCCGCAAAATGCGCGCGCGTCCGGCGCCTAGAGCCGTGCGCACCGCTACTTCCCGCTGCCGGACTTCGGCCCGCGCGAGAAGCAGGTTCGCAATATTCGCGCAGGCGATGAGAAGGACGAATCCCGAGACCGTGAGCAGGATATACATCAACAAGGTATCCGTACGGCCGGGAAAATAGTCACGGAGAGGTACGGTGACGGAGTGGTAGCCTTCGTTTTGCTCCGGGTGCTCCGTCGCGAGCTGGCTCGAGATCGCGGAAATCTCCGCCTCCGCTTCTTCCGGGGTGCGCCCATCCTTCAGGCGGCCCATCACCAGAAGGCCGCGCTCACGGTCGGAGCTTCGGTCCTCCCAGTTCGTGGGGATGAAGAGGTCCACGTTCGCGGGAAGGAAATCGAAATCCTCGGGCATGACACCGACAACGTCGTACGTCTTGCCGTCGATGGTGACGCTCTTTCCCAAAATGGAGCGATCCGCGGCGAAGTATCGCTGCCAGAACGGATGGGACAGCACGGCAACGGCGCCCGCTCCTGCAACTCCCTCCCTTTCCTCGAAAGCGCGGCCGAGCAAGGGGCTCCGGCCCATAAGGGCGAACGTCTCGGGGCTCATCTTCACCAGGCGCACTCTCTCGGGCTCATCTCCACCCGTAAGGTTCGCCGGGCGCAAGTCATAGGCGACCATGCGCTCGAATACCGAAGCCCGCGCGCGATAGTCGAGAAAGTTGCCGGGAGAGGGCCATTCGTCGTCCGTGCTCTTCGAATGAACCTCCGAAATCAGGACCAGCTCGTCCTGGTCCTGGTACGGGAACGGGGCGAAAAGAAACCCGTTCGCCACCGCGAACGTCGTGGTATTCGCGGCGATTCCCATCGCCAGGGACGCCGCCGCCACCGCGGCGACGACGGGGGTTTTCGCCAGCATCCGAACGCCGTAGCGGAGGTCGAGCAGAAAGTCGCGCATACGATCGTCTACGCGCGCCGCAGAGGGAAGGTTCCCGTTAACTAATATTGACTACCCGTTGAAGATCTCGCGGAAGTAGCGGAGCCAGTTGCCGCCCAGGAGCTTCCGGATATCCTCGTCCGAGTATCGCCGGCGCTCGAGCCCTCGAGCGACGTTGAGGAAGCGCTCGGGCTCGTCCAGACCCTCGATCCACGGGGGCCAACGGACGTTGTACGCCGGCTTGAAGCTCTTGAGCCGCGGCTCATACCACGTCTCCCGGGTGGCCCATGGCTTGATCCCGCGGATCTGGAAATCGGTCGCGAGGCCGACGTGGTCGATTCCGGCGACCTTCACCGCGTGATCCACGTGGTTCAGATAGTCCTCGATGCTGGTGTCGGGGCTCGCACCGATGAAGTATCCGAGCGCGGCGATGCCCGTCATCCCGCCTCGATCCGACATCGCCTTGATGAGCTCGTCGGTCTTGGCCCGCGGATGTCCCGGATACAGAGCCTCGCAGAAGGTGTGGGTGAAGGCGGGCGGCTTGCGGGAAACCTCGATCCCGTCGGAGGAAGTCCTTTGACCGCAGTGCGAGAGGTCGACGATGATGCCGAGCTCGTTCAGGCGCTCGACGACGCCCACCCCGAAGTCCGAGAGGCCGGCGTTGGTCCTCTCGGTGCAGCCGTCTCCCAGAAGGTTTCTCGCGTTATAGGTGAGCTGGATGCATCGCGTCCCGAGCTCGAAGAGCGGGTCGAGGTTCTCGACCTCCCCCTCGAGCATCGTCGCGTTCTGGAATCCGAAGATCACCGCCATCTTCCCTTCGGATTTCGCCCGCTCGACGTGGGCCGCTTTCGTCGCATGGACGAGCTTGCCGGGGTTTTCGCGAATCCTCTGGTTCCACTCGGCAAGCGCCCGAATCGCGACCTCGAAGCTTTCGCTCGAGAGCGTCGTCTGGATGCCGGTGTAGCCCGAACGCTTCACCGCTTCGTACTCGACCTCGTCCCACTCGTGCCCCACCGCCAGGGAGTCGATGACGATGGCCTCGCCGAAGAGCCGGTCTACGCTCGCGCCCTGTCCGAGCGCTCCTCGTGGGAATAGGGCTCCGGCCGCAATCGCCTTCAGGAACTGACGTCGTTCGACTGCCACCGTACCTCCAGAAGTAGTGCCCGCGCGCCTGCTCGAATGCCGCGGAGCATCTTACGGCCACGGCCCGGCAGGAACAACTGCATCGCTTCGACCGGATCCCTATAATGCCCGCGGGGAGAACATAGTGACCAATCGAGGGTGGGCTCGTTTCTTCGCGCGGGGAATCGTCGGGATATTGTTTCTCATGGCGGGGTGGTGGAAGTGCTTCGAGCTCACCCCCGTCGGCCACACCCAGAGGTTCTTCCTCGAGGCCTACGCCGGCACCTGGATCCCCGTGTCTCTCCTATGGGCAACCGGTCTTACGATCCCCGTCGTCGAGCTCGTCGCCGGCGGGCTCGTCGTCATCGGCTTGCGCACCCGGGAGGCTCTGATCGCGCTCGGGTTCATCCTGCTTACCGTGACCTACGGGCACACACTGATCGAGCCGCTCTTCAGCACCCAGGGACACATCTTTCCGCGAGGCCTTTTTCTTCTCGCGGCTTTAGCACTTCCGGCGGAAGAAGATCGGCTGTCGGTCGACTC
Source organism: uncultured Acidobacteriota bacterium (assembly GCA_964553925.1). Classification (GTDB taxonomy): domain Bacteria; phylum Acidobacteriota; class Vicinamibacteria; order Marinacidobacterales; family SMYC01; genus DAISKN01. Next base: position 18,596 of record CAZKNR010000114.1, on the reverse strand, counting down.
CTGGCTCGGCGGAAGAAGACGCGCTACCTGATGAAGTCACCCGACAAACCGGTAGCCGAGCTTGTGGATGGTCACGACGTATTGCGGGCGGCCCGGGTTGGGCTCGATCTTCTGCCGCAGCCCCGAGACGTGCACGTCGACGGTGCGCGAATGGATCGCGGCGTCGTAGCCCCAGACGCGGCTCAGGAGCTCCTCCCGGCTCAAGGCCGCTCCGCGGTTCTCGATGAAGTACTTGAGGAGCTTGAACTCGAGCGCCGAGAGCTCGACGGGAGTCTTCCCGCGTGTGACCTCGGCTTTGCGGAAGTCCACTTCCACGTCGCCGAAGGCGTAGCGGACCGGAGCTGACGCGCCGCCCAAAGCACTCCCGCCCGCGCGCCTCAGAAGCGCCTCGACCCGGGCGGTCAGCTCCATCATATCGAAGGGCTTCGTGAGGTAGTCGTCGCCTCCGAGCTTGAGCCCGACGACCTTGTCCGCCACCTCGCCTTTAGCCGTGAGGAACAGGATCGGAATCGGCGAGCCTCGGCTTCGGAGCTCGCGGCATATATCGAAGCCGCTCTTCCCGGGAAGCATCACGTCGAGAAGGATCAGATCGTACGGACCCTCGGCGACCTTCTTCAAGGCCTCGACTCCCTCTCGAGCGGAATCGACTTGATAGCCTTCGCTCTCGAGCCGATCCGTCAGCGTGAGGACGAGTCCCGGTTCGTCCTCCACCAGGAGGATCCTCTTCTCTCTCACCCTGCGCTCTCCCTGAGGGCCTCGGGGAGGACGATCGAGAACCGGCTTCCCTTCCCGGGATTAGAATCCACTTCCACCCTCCCGCCATGATCGCGGGCGATCTGCTGGACCAGGCTCAATCCCAGCCCGCTTCCCCGGACCTGCCGCTCGCGCGCGTGCCGGCCGCGATAGAAGGCTTCGAACAGGTGCGGAACCTCCGAGGAGGGGATCCCCGGACCGCGGTCGGAGACGGAGATCGAAACCTCGCCGGGGAGACTCTCGATCGAGACCATCACCCTGTTCTCCTCGCCTCCGTGCTTGATGGCGTTCGCGACCAGGTTCGCGACTCCCCGCCTTAGGGCATCCTCGTCGCCGAGCACGAAGAGCTCCGTTGCGGGAAAGGCCGCTTCCACTTCGATCCCGCGGTCGCGAGCCGCAGCCGCGCTGTCGGCGATTGCGGACTGGACGACTTCGGCGATCGAGACCCGCTCCCGCGGAGAGTTTCGCGTTCGCGATTGGACGCCCGCGAGCTCGAGCACCTTCTCGACCAGGTCCTCGAGACGACGCCCCTCGGCCTCGATGAGGCCGCCGTAGCGCCGGACTTGCGGTCCTCCCGAGACCGACCCGTCCGCGAGGTTCTGGGCCGCGGAGCGAATGACGGCAAGCGGAGTGCGAAGCTCGTGGGAGACTCCGGCGACGAACTCCATCTTTCGCTCGCTGAGCTCCGTCGCCCGCCGCGCGGAGACCGTCAGGAGAACGATGCTGGTCGAAAGAAGGAAGAGGACTCCGGAGCCGAGGGCGAGGTTAAAGGCTCGCGCCCTTCCCACGACCGCGTCGAGCGAGCCCTGGCGATGACGCACGAAAACCCTCCAGGGGCCGTCTTCCTGATTGCGATCGGGCGGAAGCGGAAGCGGCGCATGAGGACCAGGGCCGTGGTCCCGGCGCGGCCGGGGCCTCCCGGCCGCCGGCCTCAAAGAGAGAAGACTCGAAGAGGCGTCCGCCGAGCGGATGACGTCGGACGCGTTGTCCCGCGACGAGAAGACGACCCGCTTGGCGTCGTCGACGACCACGACATCGAAGTCGAGAGACCCCTCCGAGCCGAAGACTCGCTCCGCGATATCGGGTAGGAGACGTTGTCGGAGCACGTCGTTCCTCAACACGACCATCGTGGCCGCGGTCTCTCGCGCTCCCGGCTCGAAGGGAGCGCGAATTACGATGGAGAGAGGATCGCTCGAGACGATGGCGAGAGGAGGCCCCGGTCCCCGCGCCCTAGAGGCCTGCCCGCGATGCGGGTTGCCGAGCGCTTCCGCGCGGTCCTTTAACCGTTCGAGCCCCGGAGGGGGGCTCTGCCTCATGAAGGTGCCGTCCTCTTGCAGCTTCCCGAGCTCGAGCCGCCCCTCATCGAAGCCGACGCGATAGAGTCCGCCGACGATCTCCGGGTAGTGCGACTGGTGCCGGAACTCGGCGAGCGCTTCCGAAAGCTCCGCGGGGGAGCGCATCGAGAAGGCGCGAAGGACGCGGGCGAGCTCGAAGTCCAGCTCGCCTTTGAACCGGGAGAGGGAGGCGGCGACACCGGACCGCAGCCTTTCGGCCTCGGCCCGGCTCAGCGCTCCCGTCCAGCGGTATTGGAGCCAGGCGAGAACGAAAAGAAGAGCGAGGAGCGCAAGCGGCAAGAGGAGGCCGAAGCTTCGCTTCGACTTCGCCTTCGACATGATTTCATTCTACGCGAGCCGCGGGCGGGAGAGACCTCGCGCGCCCGGGTTTTACATCCTTTACAAAGGATTTGCAGCATCTTGATTCCGATCCCGGTTCGGGTTCGCTATTCTCGAGGAGAAGGAGAATGAACATGTCGAATCACAACCGGATCAAGCTTCTTGGTATCGCTATCGCTATCGCTATCGCTATCGCTCTCGCTCCCACCGCCTTCGCTCAGCCCGCCTCCGCTCAGACCGAAGGACGGCATCGCGGCGGAGAGCACAAACCTCGCGGCGAGGGCATGGGTCCCATGGGCCACGAAGGCCCGATGGGCCACATGAAGATGCTGCGCGAGTTGGATCTCAGCGACGAACAGCGGAAGCAGATTCGAGCTCTCTTCGAGGAGGTCGGCGCGACGGGAGCTCCCGAGCGGCTTCGCGAGGCGCGCGAGTCTCTTCATGACGCGATCGAGAGCGGAGCCGACGAGGCGACCTTGCGGCAGCAAGCCTCTCACCTGGGGGAGGTCGAGGGCGACGCCGCCGTCGAGTTGGCGCGGGTGAGAGCGCGCATCCAGGAGGTCCTCACCGCGGACCAGAAGGAAGAGCTCGAGCAGTTGAAGAAGCAGGCCGACGAGAGGAGGGAGATGAATCAGCGGCAGCGCCAAGAGCGCAAGGCACGGCGAGGCAAGAGCGGCGCCGATCTTCTATGATCGGGCCATGATTACCGCCGTCCTCCTGGCTGGACTTTCGATACTCCCGCCTCAGCCGTCACCACCGGAGAAGCCGGGGACTCCCGGCTTCTCCGGCACGTGGGAGCGCGACCCCGATCGGAGCGACGACGCCGAGGCCAAGATGCGCGCGGCGTTCGAGAGAATGCAGGAGGAGATGGAGCGCCGCGGGGGCGCGCCTCCGGTCCCAGGCGGGTCATCCCCTGGAGGCCCCGGAGATCCTGGAGGTCCGGGCGGCCGCCAGGAGGGCCGCGGAGGCGGACCAGGCCGGGTGCCCGAGGAGCTCTACGTGGAGCACGAGGACGGTGAGCTTCGGCTGGATGACGGCGAGCGGCTCCAGATCTTCTACCTCGACGGGCAGAAGCATCGGCGGGCGATGCCGAACGGAGCGAAGCTCGAGACCGTGGCCACGCTTCAGGGGCGCGTGGTCCTGATCGAGGAAAAGCTGGACCGGGGGAAGATCGAGCGAAAGCTCGAGCTTTCCGCGGATTTCGAGTCGATGGTCCTCACGTTGAACATCAAGATTGGCAACATGAAGGAGCCGGTCCTGATTCGGACCGTCTACGAACGGCTGGAGTAGAGCGAGATAGAGCTACTCATCGCCGAGCTTGGCGCCACCGAGCTTGGCGCCACCCGAGCTTGGGGCAGGTAAACCCCTGGACGAAGCGCCGGGCTAGCCTTTGTCCTCGAGGGCCGCCTTTTCATCTTCCGGGAGAACGTCCACGACGTCCCAGGCAAAGGGCTGCGGCCCGGGAACGATTCCAGCAATATCAGGATCTTCACCGACGGTGGCATCGGTTGGATCCTGATCCGTTTTGCGCGACTGGCGCTTCTCCGCCTTGAGGCGCTGCTTTTCCTGCCGCGCTCTTTCTTTTTGACGCTTGAGGAACGTCTGACGACTACGATTGGCCAATGAAAACCTCCTCGTTGATGGCTCTCACATGCTCCTTACGATGTCTTCCTCCCTCGGAAAGAGTGGAACCGACGGAGCGCCGGCTACGACGCTCCAAGAAGGCTCGTCGCACGATAGCTTTAGCCACATGCATTCTAATACAGCCCTGAGAAAGCGGCAAGAATCCGCCTGGTTTGCGAAACCGGACCGAAACGCTATCATTAATTAAACCCGCGATTTGTCCCTCGCTCCCCTCGACAGCTCCCCTATGACAGCTAAAAGAAGGGTTCCGCGTCACATCAAGCTCACGTCTCACCCCGGCCAGGCGGGACAGACGAAGCCCATCCCGATCCACTGGGGCACCGAGGCCTCGACACGCGGGCCAGTGATCGCGACCCTCTCCGACCCGGAGCGGCGCAACGCCATCGGGACGCACTCCGGCTCCTACGCGGTGTATCGCGCGGTGGCGGTGGCCGCCGGGATCCTGGATCCGGATCATCGTCCGGACTTCACGGATACCGCCCCCTGGCACGCGATCGGGCCCCACCCCCAATGGTTCGACTCCGAGAAGATCGTCGCCCTGGATCCCTTCGGAGCGGTGGTGCAGGAGACGTTCGCCGGATACTGCCGCGAGGGCTGCGACATCCGGCCGAGCATCGCCATCACGAAAGCCCATCTCCAGATGCCCGAGATCCGAGCCGCTATGGCGGAAGGGCGCCTTGTCGCGGACGGAGACGTCCTGAAATCCGGTGGAGACGTTCTGGTCACGAAAGCGGCGATCGAGCCGGTGTGGTATCTCCCGGGGGTGGCGAAGCGATTCGGCACGGATGAGCCGAGCCTGCGCCGGATCCTCTTCGAGCAGACCGGAGGCATGTTCCCCGAGCTCGTGACCCGCGGCGATCTCACGGTGTTCCTGCCTCCAATCGGCGGGAGCACCGCCTACATCTTCGGCGCTCCGGAAAGGCTTTTCCACCCTGCCGCTTCGGTGACCGCGAGAGTGCACGACGAATGCAACGGCTCCGACGTATTCGGCTCCGACATCTGCACCTGCCGGCCGTACCTCGCGTATGGAATCGAGGAGTGCATCCGCGAGGCGCAGCGCGGAGGGATCGGCGTCTTCGTGTACTTTCGCAAGGAGGGACGAGCACTCGGGGAGGTGACCAAGTTCCTCGTCTACAACGCGCGAAAACGCCAGCAGGGCGGCGACCGCGCCGACTCGTACTTCGCCCGCACCGAGTGCGTGGCCGGCGTCCAGGACATGCGATTCCAGACCCTGATGCCCGACGTCCTCCACTGGCTCGGCGTCCGCCGCATCGCCCGGTTCGTCTCGATGAGCAACCTGAAGCACGACGCCATCGTGAGCTCGGGGATCGAGATCGTAGAACGCGTGCCCATTCCGAAGGAGCTCGTTCCAAGGGACGCCCAGGTGGAGATCGACGCCAAGATGGCCGCGGGCTACTACGCGTCCGAGGTGGCGCCTGACGCCGTTGAGCTCGCGAAACCCAAGGGCAGAGGCTATTGACGACGACCTCCGAAGCGCTCCTCGAGCTTCGGCGCCCCGAAACGATTCGCGAGCGCTGCGAGACGATCCTGCGGGCGGGAATCGGCGGCGAGCTCGAGCATTTCTCGATCCGCCTCGAACGCCTGCCCGAGGTCGCGCGGGAAGTCGCCGCCGTCACGCTCTCGACCTATCCCGACCGGCGCGTTCCCTTTCACGGCCGCTTCCGCCACTTTCAAGCGGGTGGAGTCGATCGCCTGCGCTTGCTCGAAGACCGGCTCGAGGGGCTTTCGGAGGAGGAGAAGCTTCTGTCGCGCGTGGAGCTCGCGATCGCGAGCGTTCTTCTCGACGCAGGTGCCGGAGCCGACTGGCGCTACCGTGAAGAAGACTCCGGTCTTCTCTTCTCCCGCTCCGAGGGACTCGCCGTCGCGAGCTTCCACATGTTCCTCGACGGCGCCTTCTCTCACGAGACGGATCGGCCGCTCCAGGCGACCGCGAAGGGATTGAGCGCCATCACCACCGAGAAGCTCGGGCGATCCTTCCAGGCGGGTGCGGAGAACGCGCTCGTGGGGATTGAAGGACGAGCCCAACTCATCCGCTCGCTTTCCCAGGCAAGCGACGTCCGGCTGGGGCGCTTCTGTGATTTTCACCGAGAGGAGATCTCGGCGAGGGAGATCTTGTCCGCGGTGCTCGAGAGAATGAACCTCAACGACGTCTGGCCCCATCCGAAGGCCGGCCTCGTGCCGTTCCACAAACTGTCCCAGTGGCTCACGTACTCGCTCATCGAGCCACTCTCGATCGCGGGAGTCAGGGTCTCGGGCATCGAAGCCCTTACGGGGCTCGCGGAATACCGCAACGGCGGCCTCTTCCTCGATCTCGGAGTCCTCGAGCCAAAGCACGCCGCGGTAATCGAGGAGACGCATCCTCCGAGCTCGGAAGTCGTCGTCGAATGGCGCGCGCTGACGGTAGCACTGCTGGACCGGTTAGCGCCGTTGGTCCGTAAAGAGCTCGACATGGATAAAGACTCGTTACCCCTGGCGAAGATCCTGGAAGGCGGAACCTGGAGAGCCGGCAGGGAGGTCGCCGAAAGGCTCCGCCCCGGCGGCGCGCCCCCGATAAAGGTGTCAAGCGACGGCACCGTTTTCTGAGAACCGAGAACTGATTTATGCCCGAACTCCACATCATCGACCACCCCCTCATCACCCACAAGATGACCCACATGCGGAAGAAGCAGACGAGCACCGGCCAGTTCCGGGCGCTGATGCACGAGGTGAGCCTTCTCCTCGCGTACGAGGTCACGAGGGACTTCCCCTTGAGCATCATGCCCATCGAGACCCCGCTCGAGCCGATGAAGGCGAAGGTCCTCGACGGGAAGAAGATCGTCCTGGTCTCGATCTTGAGAGCCGGCGACGGCATTCTCGCCGGCATGCTCTCGATTCTGCCGTCGGCGCGCGTGGGCCACATCGGCATCTATCGAGACCCGCGGACTCTCATCGCCGTCGAGTATTACTTCAAGATGCCGCCTCATATGAACCGGCGTGAGGCCATCGTCGTCGACCCGATGCTCGCGACCGGCCACTCCGCCATCGCCGCTGTCGAGCGCGTGAAGGAGACGTCGCCCCTCTCCCTGAAGTTCGTGTGTCTCCTCGCCTCGCGAGCCGGCGTCGAGGCCTTCCACGAGCACCATCCCGACGTCCCCCTCTATACCACCGCCGTCGACGATCGGCTGAACGAGAAGGGGTACATCCTCCCCGGCCTCGGCGACGCCGGCGATCGCCTGTTCGGAACCAGGTAGACGAACGGGCTTGCATCCTCCGCTGAGAGCGGCCTATCCTTCCTGCGCTTTCGACCCGCCTTGAGAAACAGGAGACAGGTCCTCATGAACAAGACAGCGCTCGGCTGCGTTGCCGCCCTTTTGGCGATGTTTGGGTCTGGGGTTTCGGCACAGGAAACGCGGTTCCGCGCCGACCGGTTCCCGGCACTCCAGTTTCGGGAGATCGGCCCGAAGCGCGGCGGACGCTCGCTCGGCTGCACCGGGAGCCCGGGACGGGTGAACGAGTATTACTTCGGCGCCACCGGCGGCGGCCTCTGGAAGACGACCGATGGAGGAAACGACTGGTTTCCCGTGACCGACGGGAAGATCTCGAGCTCCTCGATCGGCGCCGTGGCGGTGGCGGAGACCAACCCCGATATCATCTATATAGGTGGGGGTGAGACTCAGCTTCGGGGCAGCATCACCCAGGGGGACGGGGTCTACAAGTCGACCGACGGAGGGAAGACCTGGCGCCACATCGGACTTCGCGACACCCAGGCGATCGCCCGCATTCGCGTCCATCCCACGAACCCCGATATCGTGTACGTTTCGGCCCTCGGCCACCCCTACGGGGACAACGAGGAGCGCGGGGTGTTCCGCTCGACCGACGGCGGGAACACCTGGCAGAAGGTGCTCTACAAAAGCCCGAAAGCGGGAGGCGCCGACCTCATCATCGATCGCACCAATCCCCGGGTGATCTACGCCTCTCTCTGGCAGGTCTATCGGAAGGCATGGAAGATGTGGGGAGGCGGTCCGGACTCCGGTCTCTACAAGTCGGAAAACGGCGGCGACACCTGGGTCGAGCTGACGAACAACCCCGGTATGCCCGAGGGTCCGATTGGAAAGATCGGAGTCACCGTGTCCCCCGCGGACCCGAAGCGAATCTGGGCGATCGTGGAGGCGGCCGAGGGCGGCGTTTTTCGCTCGGACGACGGCGGGGCCTCGTGGAAACGAACGAACGACGAGAGAAAGCTCCGGCAGCGCGCCTTCTACTACTCGCGCATTTACGCCGATCCTCAGGACCGCGAGACGGTCTACGCGCTGAACGTCAACTTCTACAAGTCGACGGACGGCGGCGTTACGTTCGCGACCGAGATCAAGCCGCCCCACGGCGACAACCACGATCTCTGGATCGATCCCAATAACCGGGAGCGGATGTGCGGCTCCGACGACGGCGGAGGCCACGTTTCGCTGAACGGGGGCGCCACCTGGACGGAGCAGGACTACGGCACGACTCAGCTCTACCACGTCAACACCACCAACGACGTGCCGTACCACGTCTGCGGAGCGCAGCAGGACAACACCACCGTCTGCGTTCCGAGCGACGGCTGGACCAACATGCTCGTTCCCTTCGGCGCCAACCACGGGTGGAGATACGAGGTCGGAGGGGGCGAGAGCGGCTACATCACCCAACATCCGACGAAGCTCGACGTCTTCTACGCCGGAAGCCAGGGCGCTCTTCTGACCCGCTACGATCGTTCGAACGGCCAGATTCGCGACATCCAAATCTACCCGCGATTCTTCTCGGGCGAGCCCGCGAGCGCTCTTCCCGAGAGATGGCAGTGGACCTACCCCATCGTCTTCTCTCCCCTCGACGAGAACGTGCTCTACACCTCGTCCCAGCACGTCTGGAAGACGACGAACGACGGCCAGAGCTGGGAGCGGATCAGTCCCGACCTGACGTACGCCGATCCCGAGACCCTGGGAGAGACCGGGGGCATCATCACGAAGGATATGAACGGTCCTGAGATCTACGCCACGGTCTTCGCCCTGGCACCGTCGTTTCACGACATTGGCACGATCTGGGCGGGCTCCGACGACGGCAAGATCCACGTCACCCGGGACGGAGGAAAGAACTGGCAGGACGTCACTCCCCGCGATCTCCCCAAGTTCTCGCGAGTCGAGATCATCGACGAGTCGCGCCACTCGGCCGGGACCGCGTTCTTCGCCGCGAGCCGGTACCAGGTTGACGACCGCGAGCCTTACGTCTTCCGCACGCGCGACTACGGGAAGACCTGGACCAAGATCGTGAGCGGGATCGCGCCCGGACACTTCGCCCGCGCGGTCCGCGAGGACCCCGTCAAGAAGGACCTCTTGTTCCTCGGAACCGAGCACGGGGCCTACGTCTCGTTCGACGCCGGAGACCAGTGGCAATCGATCCAGCTGAATCTCCCCGACACCCCGATTCGCGATCTCGTGGTGAAAGACGCGGACGTCGTCCTCGGTACCCACGGCCGCGGCTTTTGGATCCTGGACGACATCGAGCCGCTGCGCGAGCTCTCGCCCGCGGTCTATAGCAAGGCGCTCTCGGTGTTCGAGCCTGATGAGCCCGCGATCCGCGGCATTGGAGACGCGGTGATCCAGTATTTCCTCGCCGAGAAAGCGGAGAAACTCACGGTCGAGATCCTGGACGGTGCGGGGAGCGTCGTCGACACGTTCGAGGGGTCGGAAGAAGTCAAGAAGGAAGAGCCCAGCTTCTGGAGGACGCCGTCTTCGAGCCCGCCGACTATGGCAGCAGGCCTGAATCGATTCGAGTGGAACCTGCGCTACAAAGGCGCCACGAAGTTCGAGGGCATGATCATCTGGAGCGCCGAGCCGGAGCACGGCCCCATAGCGCCTCCCGGCCGCTACCAGGCGCGAGTGACCGCGGGCGGAGTCAGCGAGACCGTCGGCTTCGAAGTGGTCATGGACCCGCGGCTGAAGGGAGTCACCCAGGCGGACCTCGAAGAGCAGTTTCGCTTCGCGAGTCAGATCAACGAGAAGACCAGCGCCGCCAACGACGCGGTGATCGAGATCCGGAACGTGCGGAAGGAATTGGAGCAGCGCCTCGAAGGCACTTCGAACGCGCCGCTCCAACAGCAGGGACAGGGTCTCGTCGAGAAGATCTCGGAGATCGAGCGGGCGCTCTATCAGGTGAAGAACCAGAGCGGCCAGGATCCGCTCAACTTCCCCATCCGGCTCAATAACCGGCTCGCGGCCTTGCGGAGGAGTGTGGAGACTGGCGACGCGAAGCCAACCGACGGAGCCTACAAAGTGTTCCAGGAGCTCACGGCGGAGCTCGAAGGACACCTCTCGAAGCTCGGCGACCTTCTGGGCCCGGGGCTCGACGGAGTCAATCGGGAGCTCACGAGCGAAGGTATCGAGCCCGTCGCTCGGAGACCGAATTGATGCCCGAGCTGACTGTCGACACCCTGACGCTGGGCCTCATCTGGTTCGTGGTCTTTTTGTTTTCGACCACCTGCCACGAGGGAGCGCACGCCCTCGTGGCGAAACTCGGTGGCGACCCGACGGCGAGCGGGCAGGTGACGCTCAACCCCATTCCCCATATCCGGCGCGAGCCGCTGGGAATGGTGGTGGTGCCGATCGCGTCGTACTTCCTCTCGGGCTGGGTCATGGGATGGGCCAGTGCCCCGTACGACCCCGTTTGGGCTTACCGGCACCCCCACCGCGCCGCACGGATGGCGCTCGCGGGCCCGGCGGCGAACTTCACCCTCATGGTCCTGGCGGCAATCGCGATTCGAATCGGCGTCGCCGCCGGCTTCTTTCAGGCGCCTTCGGCCATCAGCAGCTACAACCAGATCACCGAAGCGGTGGACCCGGCTGGAATCGGCGCGCTCCTGGCAACGGTGGTGAGTATCCTTTTCCTTCTCAACCTGCTCCTCGGAACGTTCAACCTTCTTCCCCTCGCGCCGCTCGACGGCAGCGTCGGCATCGCGGTCTTCATGTCCGAGGAGCGCGCCCGCAGATTTATCGAGTTCATGCGCAATCCGAACTTCGCCCTCATGGGGCTGGTAATCGCCTGGACGCTTTTCGGAAGGCTCTTCAGCCAGATCTTCTGGCCCGCGCTGAACGTGCTCTACTACCCCCTCGCGAGCTACGGCTAGTCCTGCGCGGGCTAATTGTCAATTGAATTGACAATCAGCCATAATTATAGTTAACCTGCGTAGGTGCAGATAGATAGAGCCGCGCAGCGGACCGTAAAGGAACTCTCCAGGGGGTTCCCGGTCATCGCGATCACCGGACCTCGCCAGTCGGGCAAGACGACCCTTGCCAAAGACACGTTTCCGGACAAGCCGTACGTTTCTCTGGAAGACCCTGACCAACGCGCGTTTGCCTCCGAGGACCCGCGGCGATTCCTCTCCCGTTACGGGGATGGAGCCGTGCTCGACGAGGTTCAGCGGGTGCCCGAGCTTTTCTCGTACCTTCAGACTCTGGTCGACGCTGACCCAAGGCCTGGGCTCTTCATCCTCACCGGCTCCAGCCAGTTCGACGTGATATCCGGGATCACCCAATCGCTGGCTGGACGCGTCGCCCTCGTTCCTCTGCTGCCTTTCTCCCTCGACGAGCTGCAGAAGGCGGGACGCGGCCCGCGGAGTCTGGAAGAGCTTTTGTTCACTGGACTCTATCCACCCATTTACGACAGGGACCTCGACTCCCGAATCTGGCTCGGAAACTACGTTCAAACGTACCTGGAGCGCGATGTGCGTCAGATGATCAACGTGCGGGACTTGAGTCTCTTTCAACGATTCCTACACATGTGCGCGGCACGAACGGGGCAGCTCCTCAACCTCTCCGCGCTCGCGAGCGACTGCGGCACGACTCACAACACTGCGAGAGCGTGGCTGTCGGTGCTGGAGGCGAGCTATCTTGTTCACACGTTGAAACCCTATCACCGGAACTTCGATAAGCGCGTTGTCAAAACGCCGAAGCTCTACTTCCTCGACCCCGGTCTCGCGTCATGGCTCCTCGGAATCCAGGAGCCCCAGCAGCTAGCGACTCATCCCATGAGAGGCGCTCTGTTCGAGACCTTGTGCGTCAGCGAGTTCCTCAAGGGACGTTACAACCGTGCTCTGACCTCGAACCTCTTCTTCTGGAAAGGCCGAAGCGGACGGGAGGTCGATGTTCTCGTGGAAGGGGGACTCGCGCTCGTTCCCATCGAGATCAAATCGGCTGAGACCGTGGCCTCCGATTTCTTCCGCGGCCTCGAGGATTGGTCGAAACTCGCTGGTCCGCTCGCGGCCCGGGCGTGGCTCGTCTACGGAGGGAACGACCGGCAGAGCCGTGAACAGGCCGAAGTTCTTCCGTGGCGGCAGATCGGAGAGCTCGTCGAGACGGTTGTTGCCAGGTGAGCGGGACGCTCGCGAGTCTATCCTGCGCGCTTGAGGTGGTCCTCGATGCACTGCCAGATGGGGAAGTAGGCTCGGGGCGAGAGCATCTCGGGGGGGTACGCGCCCTGGAGCTCCTCGGCGATACGCACCCGGATCCTGCGGGTGTTGCCGGAGTCTTCCGCGCTTCGGTAGATGTCGAGGACTTCGTCGGCGAACCTTCGTCGCCTCAGGGTCGATAACCCCTCGATTCGCTCGAGGCGATCGCGCGCGCGATCGAAGCGAAAGCCCTCGCGGCTCAGCATCGCCACCGCCCACTCCGCCTGCGCCCGGAGCTTGGTCAGGTGCTCCCGCATGATGGTCATCGTCTCGCGGACGAAGAAGCGCTGCTCCTCGGTCAGGGCGTCGGGAGGGACGGTGCGGAGGATCTCGCTGAACTCGAAGATCAGTTTCTCCTCGCGGAGCCTCAGTTCCTCGGGAGTTCCGGCTTCCCGCAGAAACGTCTCGAGCTCATCTTTGAGGTCGTGCCGATCCCAGGCCTGATGGCGAGTCACGAGCGGCGCCTCCGCCAGGCCGAGATCGTTCTCGCTCGTCATCGGTAGTCGGTCGCTCCCCCTCCTCCGAGGGTACCGGTGAGCCTTGGGACCTGTCAACTTCAGGGACAGATAATAATGACGTCCGATGGAAACGGCGGACGTCATCGTAGTGGGGGGCGGGGCGGCGGGGCTCGCCACCGCCATCTTCGCCGCTCGCCGCCGGCCCGAGCGGAAGATCCTGGTCCTCGACGGCGCCCGGAGGCTTGGGGCCAAAATCCTCGTAAGCGGCGGGGGGCGGTGTAACGTCACCAACACGGTCGTCACCGAAGCTGACTTCAACGGCGGAAGCTCACTCTTCGTAAGAAGGGTGCTGCGCGCCTTCCGAGTCGAGCAGACCGTCCTGTTTTTCGAGGAGCTGGGGGTCACCCTGCACGAAGAGGAAGGCGGAAAACTCTTTCCCGACTCGAACCGGGCCCGCACCGTTCTGGACGCGCTTCTCGGTGAGGCGGAGCTCCGCGGCGTGAGGATTCTCACGGGCCATCGGGTCGTCTCGTTGGAGCGACGGGACGGTCGGTTCCTCGTCCAGACGCCCGAGCTAAGTGTTGACGCCGGAAGAGTCGTGCTGGCAACCGGCGGGCTCTCCCTTCCCAAGACCGGCAGCGACGGGCGCGGGCTCGATATCGCCAGGCACCTTGGCCACTCGGTCGTCCCGACGACGCCGGCCCTCGTGCCGCTCGTGCTGCAGGGGGAATTTCATCGGACTCTCTCCGGAGTTTCACAACCGGTCGAGCTCGCCGTGCGGGCCGAGGGAAGGGCTCCGGCGCGAATCACAGGCTCGCTCTTGTGGACCCACTTTGGCGTGAGCGGACCCGCGGTCCTCGACGCCTCAAGGTTCTGGTGCCGGGCACACCTCGAGGGGAGGAAGGCGACGGTTTCCGCATGTCTTCTTCCCGGGTACGACTTCGAGAAAGTCGAGAAGCGAATACTCTCCGCCGCGGCCGAGAGACCCCGGCTCCAGATTCAGAGCGTCGTCTCCGAGAAGCTCCCCGCCTCGGTCGCGAGGGCGGTACTCGAGGAGCTCGTCCTTTCAGGCGAGACTCCGGCCGGACAGCTCAGTCGAGAAGACAGGCGGCGACTGGTGCACACGCTCGTCGACTGGCCGCTTGCGGTTACGGGCAGTCGCGGCTATTCCTTCGCGGAGGTTACCGCGGGCGGGGTTCCGCTCGAGGAGATCGACCCCGCGACCATGGCCTCACGGACGTGTCCCGGGCTCTATCTCGTGGGAGAGATTCTGGACGTCGACGGGCGCATCGGCGGGTTCAACTTCCAGTGGGCGTGGTCGACGGGCTGGGTCGCGGGAGCGGCCGTTTCGGCGTAGCCGCACCCTTCGCGGCCATACCTTGATAGAATCGAACTTGGCGGAGCGGAAATGAGCGGAAGAACCCCTGACGGCACGGCACCGCGGCTGGAGTGGCCGATGCTTTTGCTATACGCGGGTGAGGCAGAGGTCCGGGTGGTGCGCGACCAGGACGAATGGGAGCTCGATCCCGAGCTTCACGCGCGGACCTACCAGGCGGAGGACCGGCTCATCGACTCGGCCGGTGTCGAATACCGTCTCGTCTTCACGGGCTCACAAGGCCGAGGACGGAACGAACTCGTGCCGACGGGGCGGCTCTACAGCCATGGAGAAGTAGAGTCCATCGCCGAGCGCCACATCGCCGGAGCGGGAGCGCAACCAGAGTGGCTCGGCGCGCATCTGCGGGATATCCCGGACAATCAAAGGATCCGGGGCACCATTTTTTACTTGTCCAAGCTCGCGGCAGCGGACGTTTCAGAAGCCTCCGAAGACGACGAGTAGAATCTCTCGAGCTTTTTCAGATGCGGGCGCCATTGGTGCGCTCCTTCGTCCTTCCGTGGAGATCACCCGCCGTTGTGACCAGGGTCGGCCGTCGTCAAGGGATGTCGACCTCCACGTAGCTCCCCGGGGAGGCATCATCCACAGCGGTCACAACTGCACTCACTGAACGCTGGAGGAATTGCGCACCACAGGTCGAGGATCTCGTCCGGATCTGCCGCTCGCTGAATCAGCGCCAGGCACGATACCTTCTCATAGGCGGCTTTGCCGTCATCGCTTCTTGTGCAGCCGCACCACGAAGGACATCGACTTTCTCATCGACGCGAGTGCGGAAAACGTGTCCCGCGTGAGATCGGCGCTCGCGATCCTCGCCGATAATGCAGCGGCCGAGATTCTGGATACGGATATGGAGCGTCATTCCGTCGTGCGAGTCGCCGACGAGGTCATCGTCGATCTCCTGTCAAGGGCTTACGGCGTCGACTACGAAGAAGCCGCGGGTGACGAGGAGGTCATTGAAATCGACGGCGTGAAGACCCCCATCGCCAGCAAGCGCACGCTGGTTCGAACCAAAGACACCATTCGCCCGGGAGATGCGGCCGATAAGCAATTCCTGCTGGCCTCATCGAAGCCGAAGAGCGAGAAAAGTGAGCTGAGCCCTCGGAGGGCGACTCTACTGCCGGGCCGCACCCGGATGGAACGGGTGCGGCCCGCTTCGGTTGAGTCAGCGTTTCATTCAGCGCCGCGTCATTTGGCAATGCCCTTCTGGAGCGTCTCCAACACCTGGTCGAGGCTGAAGCTGCCGACCTTCTGGCTCGGCGGGAACTCCTTGAAGGTAGCAAGAAATTGTCCGACGTATTGCTGCGCCGGCACGAGGAGAAACAGGCGATCCATTCTCCAGTGCTCGTAATCTGCGGCATGGTCGGCCGCTTCGAAGGGATCG
The DNA here is from genome assembly GCA_964553925.1 of uncultured Acidobacteriota bacterium. Taxonomy (GTDB): domain Bacteria; phylum Acidobacteriota; class Vicinamibacteria; order Marinacidobacterales; family SMYC01; genus DAISKN01. The sequence goes on along the minus strand of CAZKNR010000114.1, from coordinate 2,821 downwards.
GACCGGAGGTTGTAGATCTTGGGCACGCGCAGGGTCGAGTACTGCTCCTGCCAGCCGTCGAAACCCTCCCCGCGCTGCTCCTGGAAGACGATCTTGTACTGCTGATAGCGCAGGGCCGTCAGGTTGCCGTCGTCACCGAAGTAGAAGAACTCCTTGCGCGGGCTGGGGGCCTTGCCGGCGAGCGCGTCGGTGATGTTGTAACCGTCGAGGTGCACCTTGAAGGTCTTGTCGCCGACCTTCATGCCCTTGAGCAACTGCTCCTTGACGTCCGGAACTCCGGCGGCCGCCATCAGCGTGGGCAGCATGTCCTCGTGGGCGAAGATGTCATTGAGCACGGTGCCGGGCTTGACGACGCCAGGCCAGCGGATGGCGGTGGGAACGCGGAAGCCGCCTTCCCACTGCGTGCCCTTCTCGCCGTGGAACGGCGACTGGCCGCCGTCGGGCCAGGTCATCTTCTCGGCGCCGTTGTCGGTCGAGTACATGACGATGGTGTTCTCTTCCAGACCCAGTTCCTTGAGCTTGTCGAGCAACTGGCCGACCATGGCGTCGTGCTCGACCATGCCGTCGGGATAGGTGCCGAGCCCCGTCTTGCCCTCGCTCCCCTCCTTCAGGTGCGTCCAGATGTGCATGCGGGTCGAGTTCCACCAGAGGAAGAAGGGCTTGTCGGCCTTCTTCGCCCGCTCGAGGTAGTCGAGCGAGGCATTGGTGATCTCTTCGTCAATGGTCTCCATGCGCTTCTTGCCCAGCGGGCCGGTGGAGTCGATCCTCTGCGTGCCATCGGGGTTCGCCCAGGTGTGGATCACGCCGCGCGTTTGATACCTCTTGATCAACTCTGGATCTTTGAAGTAGTCCGGATTCTCGAACTCCTCCTCGGCGTTGAGGTGGTAGAGCGAACCGAAGAACTCGTCGAACCCGTGCGCGGTGGGAAGGTGCTCGTCGAGGTCGCCGAGATGGTTCTTTCCGAACTGCGCCGTCATGTAGCCCTGCGCCTTGAGGAGCTGCGCGAGGCTGACATCGCGCGCCTGGAGCCCTTCCTTCGCTCCGGGCAGGCCGACTTTGAGCAGGCCAGTTCGAAACCCGCTCTGCCCGGTGAGGAACGCCGCGCGGCCGGCGGTACAGCTCTGCTGGCCGTACCAGTCGGTGAAGAGCGCCCCTTCCTTGGCGATGCGGTCGATGTTCGGCGTCTTGTAACCCATCATGCCTTGGTTATAGGCGCTGACGTTCCAAAAGCCGATATCGTCTCCCCAGATGACGAGGATGTTGGGCTTCTTCGCGGCGGCAGGCGCCTGAGCGTGCGCCGCGGGAACCGAGAGGATGAAGGCCAGGCCAACCCCCATCCAACAGTTTTGCAGCTTCTTGCCAATTTGATTCAAAAAGCGATTCTCCTTTTCTTTCTTTAAGAGACGCACAATTGCGCTCAGTTGGGTGTGTACCAGATTGGAGCCGTATACGCGCGCTCGGTGACCGTCATCCGGATGCCGGGCGAAGGCGTCACCCCGAAGCGCGTCGCGTCGTAGGCGGTCCACCGCGGTGTCGGAATCTCGATGACCCGGACATAGTAAAACGCGCGTTCGGCCGCGTCGAAGTCGGGATCGCTCCACACGGTGATGAGCTCGGTTGCGCCGATGGTGTTGGTCCAGGTCGCGTTCGCGACGTCGACCGTCGTGCCGACGGACGGAAGCTTCCCGTCCGCCCCCGGCTTGCGACCGCCGCTCCAGGCGACGTCGTGGACCTTCTCGTGCAGCTCGCCTGCGGCATCGAGCCAGCCCTTGACGATCTGAATGCGGTCGAGGTTCGCGCCCATCGGGTCTTTCAAAGCGGCGACGAGGAACGCCGGCGATTTCCCGGCGGGGGCCTGACGCAGGTCGCCGCCCATGGGGACGCCCTTGGTGTAGCCGATGCGCGCCGGCATCCGGTCGTGCGCATCCTTCGCTTCGAACTCGAAGCCTCCGAAGAAGCGCACGATCATGCGGGTGCCGGTCGTGGCGTAAGTTTCCTTGCGCTGCATCGCATCCCAGAGGGCTTCTCGGGTGTTCTCGCTCGCCCATACCGCGGCGTATCCGGAGGAGACGACTTCCCAGTCCATGATCTTTACGCCTGTCGCGGCGTTGTTCATGAAGGCCGCGCTCATGCGCTCCGGGCTCGGCTCCTGCGGAGTGGTCTTTCCGAAGAAGTTCTCCTCCTCCATCGCCGCAAGGCCGGTATGCGCGTCGCTGCTTCCGATCATGCCGAACTTGTAGGGATTGGTGCCGAGGTCCCGTTCAAGCTTCAGACCGATTTTCAAGCCCGAGCGGGCATACTCGAACTCGAGCATCTCCTTCGTCTTGGGGGCGCTCCCGTCGAGGTTTCCCTTGTCCCAGCGCTCGAAGTCGGCGAACTCGTCGTTCGGCGAGAGGAAGGGATGGGCCTCGCCGTCGCCCTTGGTCTGGGTGGCCTCGTAGAGCCTCTCCCACTTGGCCCGCGTTTCGGCGTACTCGCGGTCGAGCTTCTTGCCGAAAGCCTCGATGAGGGGAAACATCTGGCCGTTGCTCAAATTGCCGTTGTGGGCGATGGCGAGAACGCTTCCCCCGGTCTTCGTTTCGTACGCGTTCATCCATTTCCACAGCTCGACGGGATTGTCGCTGCCGTAGGGAGGGTAGACGGTTAACGGCTCCACCTGGCTCGCCTTGTCCGCGTTGTCTCGAAAGATGACGTTTCTATGGAGGTTGTTCCCGCCGGTGTTCGAGGTCCACTCGAAGCCGATGAACGCGGTGAAGCGGCTCGGCTCGTTGTACTCCTCCGCGGAGGCGATCGTCTCCTGCCACGCCCCCCGATACGCGCG
>CAZKNR010000113.1:0-3467 GCA_964553925.1 uncultured Acidobacteriota bacterium | reverse complement strand
GACCCCTCCGAGAGCTTCCTTGAAGGCTCGAAGGCGCCGCCTGCCACGGGTGCCTGTTCATCGCCGAGTGCTCCTGCGAGCGCTTCAATCGGTACCTCGACCGGGCCCTCGTCGTCGTGCGAGAGCTCTTTGAGAACGCCCAGAAGAGCGTCCTCATCGGCGGCTACGCCTTCGACCACGGGAAAGATATCTTCGCCCCTCTTCACAAGGTCATGGTCGAGAGAGGCGTCGAGACCACGATGTTCGTGGACTCCGCTGAAGGCTTCCTCGAGAAGAACTGGCCCTTCGGCGACCCGCTCCCAGCGATCTACTGCGACCCCCGTACGGCCGAACCGCAAGCCCGGTTCAGCCTCCACGCCAAATGCATCGTCGTCGACGAAGCGAGAGCCTTGGTGACCTCCGCCAACTTCACCGACCGCGGCCAGATCCGCAACATCGAGATGGGCGTCCTGGTCGACGACCCCGGCCTCGCGACCCGGTTGGTCCACCAGTGGCGCGGCCTCATCGAGTCGGGGTTGGTGACAAAGGCATGAAGGCAAGCCTATGATTGCTCTGAGGTTGACTCCTGGAGTCGACACACTGGAGCCAAACATATGAAGCTTGATTGGCAGGAACGTATCACAATCGATCCGGATGTGTGTCATGGAAAACCCACGATTCGGGGAACGCGGATCATGGTTTCTATCATCCTGGACTACTTGAAGGCCGGTGACACTCACGAGGAGATACTCCGCCAGTACCCGACGATCAAGGAAAGTGACATTCGGGCGGCCATTGGGTACGCAGCCTGGCTGGCACACGAGGAGGAGCAGCATCCCATTCATACAGAGACGACTGGATGAGGATCAAGCTGGACGAGAATCTGCCGGAGGGACTGGCGGACTTGCTACGTTCTGCGAAGTACGATGTGGCGACGGCACTCGAGGAGAATCTGGGGGGAGCCAAGGATCCGGTCGTAACGGCCGCCGTCAAGCAAGAGGGGCGGCTCTTCATGACTTACGACCTGGATTTTGCGGATATTCGAAAGCACCCGCCAGGAAGCCACGGCGGCATCGTCGTTTTTCGACTGCAGGATCAGAGGTGGCGGGTTCTGGAAAAGCCGGCGCGCCGGTTGATTGAGTCCGGGCTCTTGGAACGCCTTCACGGTCGGCTCGCGATCGTCGACGAGGCAAGAATTCGAACGAGATCGGAAAAGAAGCCAGAAAGCTAGTTTGAATGCGACCCCCGCACGGTCGAATTGGGACTGATGACAAAGGCATGAAGGCCTGGGTAGGAGTCACCGACAGCGACTGGTATCGGTTCCTGCGCAACCGACCCCATCTCGACGAGGTGAATTTCTAGCAGCCGAGCGGCGGCCGGCAATTCTGCACCCTCGCGCCCGGCTACCGAGGGGATCAATACTCCCCGGTGGCTCCTCCGCCGGGTCATACGGTGTAGGGTTCGGGAGGGCGAGCAGGCTTAGCGGCATGGTCAGGGTACCGGTGGCTCTCGTCTGGATAGCGCGTGAACGATCTCCTCCCGTACCCGCTCAATCTCTTCGATCCAGGCCCTGAGCTCGGTGTCCGAAGGCGCGAGCTCGTAGGGATGGTGATGGCACGCGTTGCTGAGGCACGCCCAGGTGTAGGCGGCGTTCGCGGCGGCGTCCGAATTGGCCAGAAACGTTGGCAACGAGGTCAACTGGACACGCATCGAAGTGGACATGAGCACGGGGACGCGGGCCTTCCAGAACTCATCCAGGGTCTCTTCGAGCGCCTGGCGCAAGAGATGCGCGGCGGCTCGGGGCCAGACGCCGCTGGTTCGTCGGTCGGGTCGGGCGAGGAGCGTGCGGGCGGCGTCAAGGAGATCCTCTGGAGTGTAATCGGTGACGGGAATCATGAGAGTGCGAGAATCCCCTTCGCGATCGTGTCGACGTTGCGGACGAACTTCAGAGTGTCGTCGGCGAGGAGACCTTTGTGGGAGCCGGCGTTGCACTCCTTGACGACGTCGACGCTCCACGGGCCGAAGCGGTTCTTGATGCTCGCATAGACGTCGCCGCCGCGCTCGGGGTCGTCGTGGAGGGCAAGAGCGAGTCGCGGGACGAGCTTCGTGTGCGTACGGAGAAGCGTCTCGACGTCATGGTGTGGCTCGCCTCGCTCGAGTCGTCGCCGACGAACGACCTCCACACAGGCGGCCTCGAGGCTTTGCCGGCAGAGTCCCGGAATCACCCGCTCGACGACGATCTTGGGGAGGTCCTTGGTGCGCGCGAGGGCGAACGCGTCTTCCAAATACTGCTGGACGGGGCTTCGAACTTCCCGAAGCTCCACCAAGGAGCCTTCGCCCCGCAGGACCTCGATAATCTTGGCCTGGATGCCGAGGCGTCTCGCCGCCTCGGGAAGGCGATCGTCGTGAGTGAAGACGACGACCTGACGGCCTTTCGCAAACTGGTCGAGGACCCGAGCGAGGCCGTCGACGCGCGCCGGGTCCATGGATTGCACGGGGTCATCGATGACGAGGAAGCGGAACGGGCTGGTTTCGACCGTGGCTCGAGGTAGGAAGAGCGCGAGTGCTAAGGAGTGGAGCTCGCCCTGGCTCATGACGCCGAGCGCGGCTCCCTGGGTTCCGTCCACGGTAACGTCGAGGCTCACGTGCCTGGATGTCGACTTGCCCTCGAAGGTGATGTCCTCGAGCTCGACGTGGCTTCGGGTTCGGAGGAGATCCCAGATTCCTCTCACTTGCTGTTTGATCGGGAGGAAACGCTCGTTTCGAATCGTGGTCGCGGTCGTGCGAATCCAATCCTCCGCAGATTTCAAATGGCTGATGACGTCGGCCTCTGAGAGCATTTTCTTTGCTTCCGGAAGCCAGGCGGCGAGCGAGAGGGCGATCGGGCGCCATACGTCCTCGCGTTTTTGGAGCTCACCCCGAGCTTCCTTGCGAAGCTCCTCGATGGCCGTCGAGAGAGCGGGGGTCGTTCGCTCGAGGGCGTCAGCGAGGGAGGCGCCGGAGGTTTGGCTTGCTTGGCGCCAGTCCTCCCAACACTTCTGGACGGTCTCGGAATGCGGGAGCTCGATACGATTCAGAACGGCCGGCGGCGGCTTGATGGGGTCGCGCGCTCGTCGCTCCGCGTCCACGAGACGTCGGACGGCACCATCCGCGGCCGCGGCTTTTTCGCGGAGCGTTTGGATCTCCTCTTCGGCACGCTTCCGCCACGGTTCCGTTAGAGCAGAGGAGCGACCGCAGACGGGGCAATCACCGTCTCCGTGGTGCTCGTGAATCTCGAGGGCTTTCTCGAGGATGTCGGCGAAACGGCGCGCCTTCTCGGTGTCCGTCCCGGCGAGGGCTGCGCGCTCTTCGAGCGCATCGCGGAGCTCTCTCGCGGCTTGGGTCGTGGTCTCGGGGTCGGGGGGCGTCAGCTGGACGAGGTCGCGCAGGGCGGCAAGCTCGGTGTCGTCTGCTGCGGTTCCAGTACCTCCGGCGACGAGCTCTTCCAG
>CAZKNR010000112.1:0-52077 GCA_964553925.1 uncultured Acidobacteriota bacterium | reverse complement strand
GCGACACCGTTCTCGGCTAGAACCAGGCGCCGCCCTCGGATGGGGCTCGGCATGGTGAAGAGGTTTTTTCGGAGGTCGGTCCGTTTTCCCTCTGTGCTCGCAAGGATTTGGGCTGTGGATCCGATGTTGATCCCGCCCTGTCCGGGTCGGAAGCTTCCGGCCGCGACTGATGCGGCCTGGGTGTCGTTGGTGCCTGAGAACACTGCCGCCGTAGCGGGCAGCCCCAGCTCCGCGGCGACTTCCCCGCGCAGCGTACCGATCCGGCTTCCGATCGCAACGAGAGGTGGAAGCTTGTCGCCGTCCACTCCCGCCATCTCCAGCAGCCGAGGGTGATAGCGCGGCAGGTCGAGGTCACGGTTGTCCGTCAAAAGGGTGGAAAATGCGGTGCAGAGGTTGGCCGTACACTCGCCGGTCAGCCTCATGGTGAGATAGTCCATTGGTTCCAGGAACGCGTGCGTGGCGGCGTAGACCTCCGGTCGTTCCTTCTGAACGAAGAGGATGTGGGCGAGGGAGTCGCCGCCGGAAGGCGAGGGTCTGCGGCCGTGGATCTCGATCCAGGTCTCGAGCGCGTCCGGGTGTCGCTGGTAGATCTGTCGCGCATACGAAGCACCGCGACGATCCATCCAGAGGATGAGGTTCATGAGCGGCAGGCCCTGGCGGTCCACCGGAACGATGGACGAGAACTGGCTGGTCACCGCGACTCCCGCCACTCTGCCGCCGCCGGTCTTCGACCCGCTCATGACCTCAACCGCAGCGTCGAGGACCGCTCGCCAGATCCGTTCCGCCCCCTGTTCCGCGCTGCCGTCGGGGAGCCGGAAGATGTCCACTCTACGGCTCGCCGTGGAGACGAGCCTCCCGTCGCTTCGTACCAGGGCGGCCTTGGGCCCGCTCGAGCCGAGATCGATGCCGAGCACCAGAGCCGGTGCGGGATTCATCGTGGATGCCGAGCGGCGCTCAGCGTCTCGGCGAGGTGAGTCGCCAGGCGGCGAGCTACAGAGCCGTCGACGTCCAGCACAGGGTTGAACTCGGTCACCACCAGACCGGCGCACTTCGGGCTCTGCATGAAGACCTTCAGTACTTCGACGGTGGTTTCGAGAGCAAGCCCGTTCGAGTGAGCCACGTCCACCGCCGACGTGTCGGCGACGTCCAGGTCGAAGTGAACGAGGATCCGTTCCACCCGGCCTTCGAGTGCTTCGAGCGCCTTGTTCGCCGCCGCGATCGGATCCTCCCGGACTGTTTCGACAGGAAATCGCAACGCGGCACTCCGTTCAAGAGCTGAAAGCTCCGGCGGGTCGATGCCGCCGGCACTCACGTTATAGCCGAAATACACCAGATGGGACTCCTGGAGCAGCGGGTACTCAGGGCCGATGAGAGCGAGCTCCTGGGCTCCTCTGCCGACGAGATGCGCCGTGACCATGCCGTCAAAGATCCCCGAAGGCGTCGTCTCGGGGGTGTTCAGGTCCAGGTCGCCGTCGAGGTAGAGGAGACCCAGGCTCGAGCCCTGTCCGAGGAGGCCAGCAACGACGCCGAGGGTGATCGTGCAGTCCCCACCGAGAACGACGGGACAGGTTCCGTTGCCTCTCGCTCGCCGCAGCTCGACGGCGACGTCTTGCGCCACGCGAGCAACCTCGCCGAGGTTCTGCTTTCTCGGGTTCTCCGGGTCGGGGCGGAACGCGACCTCGGGGAGATCGCCTCGGTCGATAACGTCGACGCCTCTCTCTTGGAGAGAGTCGATGAGGCCGGCCGCCCGGAGCGCCCTCGGGGCCCGCTCGTGTCCCGCCCGTCGAGCCCCTGCGCTCGACGGCACTCCGATGAGGGCGAACTCTCTCGAGGATGTGGTGTTTCGGTCCATAGCGGTATCTCGCTACTACGAGAGGTTATCTGCCGCTCTGGGCCTTGAACAGATTCAGAATCTGATTAATGGACGAATACAGATGGGCCGTTAGGAAGATTTCCGCGCCGACACTTCCAGCTTGAGAAGACGAAGATTCCGAGAACGGGCTCGTAGTTCGGGCTCCTCGTTTGAAGGGTCGGAGGCCGCGGGAGCAGGACTCGAAGACGGCGACGTCGTCGCCGCCATGAACGGCCTGAGTTTCGAGAAGCCTTTCATCGGACAGGACGTCCTGCGCCGGCTCGATGGGGGCGAGCTTGTGACGCTTTCCATTCGACGCGGGAGCGATGCTCTCTAGGTCCGGTTCACTGCGCCTCCTCGGGCGCTCGAGAGTCTCGAGGATCACGACGCCCCGGAGCCTCTGATCGGCGAGATCCTGCCATGGCTCCGAGCGATCATGAGAAAATGAACGAATGCCCATCGACACTCGAATCGTGCCCCTCAAATACCGCCGGACGAAGATCGTCGCAACCCTGGGACCGAGCTCGAGCGATGAGGCGATGCTTACACGGCTCATCGAGGCGGGAGTGGATGTCTTCCGCCTGAACTTCTCGCACGGCACGGAGGAAAGCCACGCCGCTACCTACGCCCGCGTGCGCGCGGTCGCCGAATCGAGGCGGCAACCGACCGCGGTCCTCGCCGATCTGAGCGGCCCCAAGATCCGGGTGAGAGATTTTCCCGGAGGAAGCATCCTCCTCGAGAAGGGCCAGAGAGTGACGGTCACGACAAGGGACGTTCCCGGCGAGGCGGCTCTCATCCCTTCTCGATACGAAGCCCTCGCCCGGGACGTCAAGGAGGGGGATCGCATCCTCCTCGACGACGGCGCCCTCGCGCTCCGCGTCCTCCGCGTCGAGGGGACCGAGGTTTTTTGCGAGGTCGAGGCGGGGGGAGAGCTCAAGAGCCGCAAGGGAATGAATCTCCCCGGCGTCGCTCTTTCGACACCGTCGCTCACCGAGAAGGACCGGAAGGATGCGCGGTTCGCTCTCGGGCTCGGGGTCGATTTCCTCGCTCTTTCGTTCGTGCGCCGCGCGGCCGACATCGAGGAGCTGAGGAGCCTGGTTACGGAGAGCGAAGGCCGCGCGTCGATCATCGCCAAGATCGAGAGGCCGGAGGCGCTCGAGGATATCGACGCCATTCTGGACGCGGCGGACGGAATCATGGTCGCGCGCGGAGACCTCGGGGTCGAAATGCCACCGCAGAAAGTGCCTCTGATCCAGATCCAGCTCACCGACCGCGCGCGGGCGAAGGCGAAGCCGGTGATCGTGGCGACGCAGATGCTGGAGTCGATGGTCGAAAAGCCGCGTCCCACTCGAGCCGAGGTCTCCGACGTGGCCCTCGCCGTCCGAAGCGGCGCGGATGCGGTTATGCTCTCGGCGGAGTCCGCGACCGGCAAGTACCCCGTCGAGGCGGTCGAGATGATGGATACCATCGCTCGCGAGACCGAGGCCTACCTTTGGCACGCGGGAGGCTTCCGGGTTCTCTCGAAGCCCCCCGACGAAGCACCCGACTCCGCGACCCCCATGCATGCGGAGGACGCTCTCGCGAGAGCGATGGCCCAGCTTTCGCGGGACATCCAGACGCGGGCGATCGTGGTGATCTCGAAGAGCGGCCGCACCGCTCAGGTCATGAGCGCCTCGCGACCCGCTTCCCCCATCGTCGCGACCTCGCCCGACTCGAGCACCTGCCGGAAGACAGCCGTTCTCTGGGGCATCATTCCCCGGCTGGTGGAAGAGAGGGAGTTCGACCGTCCAGAGGATCTGGCGAGGCGCGTCGCTCGGGATCTCGGCCTCGGGGTCGAGGGACAGACGGTGCTTCTCGTCCGAGGCTTCGGAGGCGACCCGAGTCTCGCTGTAGTGACCCTCTGATTTCGAATGCCCCTTTGGTCTCAAGCGGCCAGCCGCCGGGAGATGTGCTCGGCCAGCTCCAAGGCGTCCTGACCGACGCCGTCGATGAAGTTCGACTGGCGGCGGCGGAGAAACCGAAGCCCGAGCAAGTAGAGCCCGGGTGCAGGGGTGATGCCGTCGCGATGGCGGATCTCCTCTCGTGCATGTAGGGGGCGGTCATGGCGACGTTTCGTAGGGTCGGCGCCTTGAAGGCGCCACTTATTCCGAGCCGCTGCAGGTAGGCGCGGCGCATATGTGCCCCAGCCTCGTTCGGACCCAATGTGGGCGTGTCTTCGATGTGACCACAAAAAGGGTTGCAGCAGTTACTAAAAAGACTACAATAGAGGTCTCGAATGTTTGCGGTCGAGATCCATGAGGCAGCGTTCGCCGAGCTCGAGGCTCTGCGACGGTACGACCGCAGCCGAATTCTCGACGAGATCGAGGAGCAGCTGACTCAGGGGCCTAACACGGTGACCGGAGGGAAGAAGATCTTGGAGGCTTTCGAGGCTCCGTGGGATCAACTCGGTCCGGTGTGGCAGCTCAGTGTCGGAGACTTCCGTGTGTTCTACGACGTCGTCGAAGCGAACCGAATCGTGATTGTGCGCGCGGTGAGGAAGAAGCCAGCGCACCGGTCCACCGAGGAAATACTCTAGGAGGGAATCGCCCATGAAGTTCATCAGCGTGCGAGAGGCGAAAGCCACTCTGAGCGGCACGATTGCGGACAGCCAGGAACAGAGGGTCGTGATCACCAGGCACGGCAAGCCCGCGTGCATTTTGATCGGCTGCGAGGGGTACGAGATCGAGGACGTCTTGACCGCGGCCGACCCGAGCTTCTGGAAGATGCTCGAGGAGCGGCGCAGGAAAGGGAGCACCCTGTCGCTGGCATCCGTGCGTGAGCGTTTCGCCCGCAAGGACGCGGCGGAGGCGCGCAGCGGCCCGGGGCGTCGCACCCGGTCCAGATCGCGGTAGTTCGAGAACCGCTCCGCTCGGATATCTTACGCCACGGAGTACGTACAGATATGATACTATGTCCGTACGACGTGTGCCCATGGTGAAGCGCCTGACCAAGACCGGTAACAGCCTGGCGCTGGTTCTCGATCGGCCAATCCTGGAGGCGACCCACATCGACGCCTCGACACCGCTCGAGGTTTCGACCGATGGGGACGTGATCGTCATCTCTCCGATTCGAGGCAAGAAGCGCCGAGCTCGATTCAAGGCAGCCGTGGAGGAGATCAATCGCCGCTATGCCGGTGTGTTTCGCCGCCTGGCCGATTGATGGAGCCGGTCTTCCTGACGCTGGACGAGGTACTCGCCCTTCACAGCGATCAGATCCGAAGATACGGAGGGCGCCCCGGTATCCGAGATCGAGGTCTCCTTTCTTCCGCCCTGGGAACACCTTCGGCCACCTATGGAGGTGCCATTCTTCACCAAAGTCTGTCCGAGAAGGCGGCTGCCTATCTGTTCTACCTAGCCCAAAACTATCCCTTCATCGATGGAGATAAGAGGACGGCTCTCGCTGCCTCGCTCACTTTCCTCCTGATGAACGACGCCGAGATCGATTCGAGTGAGGACGATCTAACCGAACTCGTGCTGGGAGTTGCGGAGGGCAGGATCACAAAGTCCGAAGTGGCCGTCTTTCTACAGAAGCACGCCACCGGACGGAGGTAATCTGGCACACTACTTCCGCGCCGACGCTTCTGCGCTCAGCTTCACCACCACCGCTGCCGCATTGAACCGAACCGTATCCTCCTCGTCATCCAGGAGCGGAATGATGGCTGCGAGGAGTTCCGGGTCTCCGCGCTTGGCGATGGCGCTGACCGCGGACGCCCGCACGAGCCACTCCTTGTCGGAAGCGCGTCGGCGAGCGCCCGGGCGCTTCGCGGGTCAGTCTCCCGAATCATTTCAGGTCTTGCCGCCTCGGCCCCAGTGTGCGAGATTCTCTTTCAAGGATGGAGGTTCTCCAAATGCGGGGCGGAATGCGGGCAGCGGCTATCTGACGCGGCGTGACCTCTATGAACTGGGCGCGATCGCGACGGCGTTCAATCTGCTCCCGTACTACTGTATCGGGCAAGGGAGTGGGCCGCCCTCTTCATGGCCCGCGCGACGACGAATGTTCCACTAGAATGCACCCAAGGAGAACAGAATGGACGCATCCGAACCCTTCATGGCTCTCGTGATCTACCCGACGACCGCAGACGCGCAGGCCCGTCAGGCCGACAACCTCTTGCGACTGGCCTCGGAGCAGGTCCGGCAGCTCCCGGGCTTCCGGCGCGCCCGCGTCTTCCTCTCCGAGGACGGGAGCAGTCTGGTCACCCTCACGGAGTGGAGCGATCGCGAGTCCTTCCAGCGGTTCCGCGAGAGTGAGTTCGGGCGCGCGGCGACGGTGCTCATGGCCGAGCTCCACCCGAAGTCCTACTGGCTGCGCCAGCACGCCGCGGTTGAGGCGCCCTGATCATGACCGAGGAGGAAATTTCGCTGAACCGCCTGAGCATCGCCGTCGGCGCCGGATTTTAAGCAGGGTGCTCATAACGCATACGCACCCTGCGCGAGCGGAGCGAGCACGGCGCGGAGCGCCGGAGTGGCCGAGCCGTGGGGGTGGGGCCCCACGGCACTGAGAAACGTGATGCGCTTTGGCGCCGCCATCGGAATGATCGCGCTCGTGGCGGCGCCTGCCTTGGCGCGGCCCAAGACCGACGTCGTCGTTCTCGACAATGGCAATCGAATCACCTGCGAGATCAAGAAGCTCCAGCGGGGAAAGCTCACTATCTCGACCGATGCCTCGGGCACGATTACCGTCAAATGGAGCCACGTCGTCGGCCTTCAAAGCACCTTCCGCTACCAGATCGTTCTCGACAACGGCGCCCGCCGCATCGGCCGGTTCGACCTTCCGCCCGAGCTCGGCAGGATCGCCGTGGCCAGTGGACCGGACCAGGAGGACGTCGACGTGGTCCGGGTGGTGGAGATGGTGCCGATCGAGGCGACGATCTGGAGCCGTATGAAGGGATCGGTGGACGCCGGCTACGATTTCACCCAGGCGAACTCCGCCACCACCTGGTCGGCTTCGGCCACGCTCAGCCATCGAACCCCCCGGCGCGAGTCCGAGGTATCGTTCTCCTCGAACATCAAACAGCAGACCGGAGCGGAGGACATCAACCGGCAGGACCTGAGGGTGCAGTCGTATCGCTATTTCGAGAAACGCTGGTTCACCGCCGTCCTCGGACAGGTGGAAAAGAACGAGAGCCAGAGCCTCGACGTCCGAGGTCTCGTGGGAGGGGGCGTGGGGCGGAAGCTCGTCCAGACGAACCGATCCAACGTCACTTTGCTGGGAGGGGCCGCCTTCTCGAGAGAGAAGTATCAGGATCGGACGGATTACGATACCAACGCGGAGCTTGTGGCCGGGATTGGCCTCGACACCTTTCGCTTCGACAGTCCCGAGCTCGATCTCAGCGCGGGCTTCGTCGTCCTCCCCAATCTCTTGACCAAAGGCCGCTACCGCCTGCAGGCGAACGGCAAGGCCCGAGTCGAGATTTTCCGCGACCTGTACTGGTCTCTCACCGTCTATGAGAGCTTCGACAGCGACCCGCCGAGCGAGACCTCACGACGAAACGACTTCGGGATCACCACCTCCATCGGCTGGTCGTTCAACTGACCGGTTCCGGTAGGCCCAGGACCCGATGGCGGCGCCGGGATTATCCACGAAGGCGGTCGCGACCTGTGACTACGGCATCCACAGCTACCATGCAGAAAAAGATCGTAGCCCGAAAAAACACTGGATGAGCTCACGCGTCTTTCGATTCGATTGCCCGCTCGGTACGGTGATGGGGATCTAGACTTGGCAGCCGAATTTGCGGAAGACTTCTGGCGGAGCGACGCTCGACTCCAAGAGATCTCGACGCATTGCGCTCGCGGGTTCGGAAAGTGTCAGCAGGATGTCACTCAGCGATTCCGCGCGATGCGATCCGCTCGGCGTCACGGTCACGGCCTTCCGGCTTCGAGCTTCCGGAGTCAACGAGGAGAGGGGATCTGAAATAACTCTGTTACGGGACAGCGGAAGCCTGGGAAGACGTCGCCGCCGGTCAAGTCGTCTTTCGCTTCCAGCACGACGACCTCGGTCCGACTCTTGTAGATGGTGACGGCCTTCTTCTCGGGCGAGATGACCCACACCTGGCGCCCACCGGCTTCCAGGCATTCATGCACCTTACCGCGCACCGCGTCGTAAAGATCGTTCGGTGAGATGATCTCGACGGCCAAGTCGGGCGCGATAGGTCAGGGCCCCTCCGGCTCACCCGCGGAGGGTATTCGGGCGGCGGCGACGAAGGACACGTCAGGGAGCCTCTCGTTTCGGCCGATCCTGAAGGTTGTATCTGCATCGTAGACCCAGCCAAGGCCACCAGCCTCGACGAAGTTGGTGAGCCGCTGGATCAGTCGCGTGTCCACACCTCCGTGCCTGGCTCCGCCCATTTCTTTCTCCTGTGGGCGGCCGTCGACGATCTCATACTCTTTGTCCGGATTGAGAACGATCTCGGTGGCGATGCAGTCTCCGCCGCTCAAGCCAGGGCATGAACCGTAATCTACCATCTTCGATTGACTTACCGGTAGCAGGCCGCGCTGGCCAAGACGCCATCGGTCTTCTACAGAGGTCATTCCTCGCGCGACAGCATCGCCGATACCGCATCGGCGTTGTAGTGGAAGTCGGGGACATAGAGACCCAGGCAAAGGAGCACAACGGCCACCGCAGCGATACGCCCGAGCCGACCCCTTCTGTCCAGCCAGGCGAGAGTCGACCCCCCCAGGATGCATGCCAGTGGAGCGAACATCAGCTCTTCCTTCACGTAGAGAAAGAACTGCGGAAAGAAAGCCGGGTCCTTGAGGACCAGGTGCACGACGTACGCCGCCACCCAGGAGAAAACGACGGTCCGAGCGAAGTGTCCTCTCGTCCACACTCGGGATCGGAAGAGGGCTGGAAGCCCGAGCAACAGCCAGAAGGGATAGCCGAAGCCCAGGATTTGCACCGTATCACGCATCTGGTTGCGGAGAAAGAAAAAGCTGGCTTTCGGCTGGAAAACCTCCCTCAGTAGAATCGCTTGACGAGTGGCTCTCCCCGCGATCGCAGCCCAGACGAAGGGATAGTAGAACGTCGCGAGTGAAAAGACCCCGCCTGCGGCGCCGGAGGCGAGTGCGCGCGCGACCTCCCGGGACGGAAGAAGCCGTCGGCTCAGGGCGAGCTCGACGGCCAGAAAACAAGGGAGGAAGATCGCCCAGTGGATGAGTGAGCCCGGGTAGGCGATGCACGCAAGAAACGAGAGGAGGCCGAGACCCAAAAGAGCTCGCGGGCTCTTCATCTCGTGGTGGTGGGACACCAAATAGGCGACGACGGCGAGAAACGAGAGCTGCCCCAGCATGGTGGGCGTGTGGGCCCGTGAGGCGTGATGCCACGTCGCTATCTCGACGACCATCAGCGAGGCCGCGTAGACCGCGGTTCTCGCGTCGGCGGCGAGGCTCCGGGCGAGTCCCTCGGTTAGAAGGACGATCCCGCCCGCCGCGACCAGACCGAGCCATTCCATCCAAAACCGCGGATTGTCCAGAACCGGCCGGAGAGCGTAGACGAGGAAGTAGATCCATGGAGGATAGGGGGCGACGTAGTCCTGGTCGAAACCGGTCGCCGGCTTGTTCCGGCCCGCTACCGGCGTCGTCGACGAGAACTCCCAAAACTGGCCGAGGTCGAAGGTCTCGAGCCGTGCGACCTGGCCCAGGTGGGGCCTGAGGTCGGGAGGCTGGTGGTTGGGAAAGAAGATCACCGGGGCATGGGCGAGAATCGTGAGCGAGCCAAGGCTGGTGAGGCGCCGGGCTCGCAGCGGATCGATCTTGAGAATGCAGCGAAGCACCACCCAGAACAGCACCGACGTTGGCAGGATCACCCAGAGGTGCTCGGTCGCGGCCACGGTGGGTGCGGGAGCGTAAGCGTGAGCGGTGAGAAGAACCGCCAAGCTGCCCAGGCCAGCGGGGAAAGCCCATCGAATGCCTGCCCAATACAAGCTAAGGACGACGAAGGCCGGAAGAATCGAAGCCAAGAGCCACTGCCTGAGTGTGGGAACGAATCTCGCGGAGGAGTCGAGAGGCCGGAGCTCGATCCAGTCGAGCCCGAGCACCGCTCCCGGCGGAAGGTCCACGGTCTCGTCCGTGGCGGCTCCGAGAAAGTCGATCCGAAGGGGGCTGCCGGTGAGGATCTCGGGGACCTTCATCCGCTCGACATCCCACGGGTATGAGTCCTCGCGAAATACGATGGTTTTCAACCGGACACCTCCGGCCAGCACGTGGACAAAACCCGGCTGACCGTAGCGATGTCCTCGTATCAGAAGCTCGGCGCCGCCCCGGTCGATCCGCGCCGGAATCACAAGGGCAGCCCCGTCGTGGGCCATGCGCGCGAGAAAGTCGGTCATGCGCTTCTGCCCGCGCCGGATGCGATATGGACCGTGGTCGGGGTAACTGCGGCTCCAGGCCTCGTCTCCGGCGGGCCGAAAGGCTTCGTCGCTTCCCCCAAGCTCCACCCGGAAGCCGTCGATCTGGCGAAACGCGAGGATCAGAAGGACGTAACTGGACGCGGAGTAGAGCGCGGCTCCGAAGATCCAGAAAATCCATCGACGGGGGCCGGCCGAAGCGCGCAATTCCATCGAACGGGGAGCATAACCGCCAGGGTCGAGCGTCTCAACCGCTTCGCCGACTGGGAACGGTTCTGGGCGAACAGCCTCTCAGGTGTGGCGGGACTTCGTGAGCAGGACTAAAATGAAAGTGTCAGGTCCAGCACGATGCGGCTCCAGTTTCTCCGGGCATTCCTGCCTGTTGCTGCGCTTCTTTCAGACGCATCACAGGCATCACAGGCATCACCGGAATTGACCGAGCTCGCGGAAAAACTACAGGCGTCCGTCGTGGTGCTCGAGGTAGATGCGGTTTTCGGCGATCCCACTTCTACGGGCACGGGCTTCTTCATCTCCAAAGACGGGCAGATCGCGACGAACCACCACGTCATCGAAGGCGCCCGCTCGATCGTGGCGAGAGCCCACGACGGCAGAACGGTTCGTGTGGAAGCCATCGTGGCGACCGATGAGGAGAACGATCTCGCGGTGATCCGTGTCGAGGCCGGCGAGTACGTCCCGCTGACGCTCGGACACTCTTCATCGATCGAGACCGGAGAGAGGGTCGTGGTTCTGGGAAACCCGCTGGGCCTCGATTTCACTCTGTCCGAGGGAATCGTCTCTGCCGTTCGCGACGCCGGGGAGCTCGATGACCGCGGCCTGGAAGTCCCGCATCTCCAGATCTCGGCTCCCATTTCCTTCGGATCGAGCGGCTCGCCGGTGGTGGACCTGTCGGGAGAAGTCATCGGGGTCGTGGCAAGCGGGTTCGACGACTCGATGAACCTGAACTTCGCGGTTCCCGTCGATATTTTGGTCGAGTTGCAGAAGGTCGCCAATCGGAATCCCCAGGGCACGGTACTTCCTTCCCCTTGGACGGCGGGATTGAGGAACCTCGGTCTCTCCGTCGTCTTCTTCCTGGTGGTCCTCTGGTTCTTCAGGCGCTCGTCCGCTCGGGCCTAGCCTGCCTAGCCTGCCTAGCCTCCTACGCCTTCGAGTCTTTTCAGGACGACGTGGACCCTCGGTGGAAGGCTTTCCTCCAGGAAGCGTCTCCACGATTGGGTGACTACCTTATCGCCGTCGGGGAGACCGTCGATCCCGTCCCGCCCTTGAGCTTCAAGGGCTGTATCACGAACGCGAACTCGTGGACTCCCTTCACCGCGAGCTCGTCGAGCTTCATGTTCTCGAGGAGGTGAATGCCGTTCACCACGAGAGCGACCT
This sequence comes from uncultured Acidobacteriota bacterium, assembly GCA_964553925.1. GTDB lineage: Bacteria > Acidobacteriota > Vicinamibacteria > Marinacidobacterales > SMYC01 > DAISKN01. The sequence goes on along the minus strand of CAZKNR010000112.1, from coordinate 40,453 downwards.
GATGCACCGGGAGCGAGAGCTCCGGGTCGGGGTTAGGAGCGATTTCGACGGGCGAGTTGTCGGAGCCGAGGAGCATCGGGTCCTGCCGGGCGAGCCACTCGGCAGCGGCGATGCCGATTCCGGGGCAGCTTTTCACATAGCGCGCGTTGTCCTTCGCCCAGAGCGTTCCCCAGCCGGTGTGGATCAGAACGGCGTCTCCGGGCATGAGCTTCAAGTTCTGTCGCGAGAGCGCTGCCTCGAGGTCGGCGACGGTAATCTCGTAGTTATCGGGAAGCACCGGCACTCCCTTGAGGGCGGCGATGTCGAGGAGGACCCCGCGGGTCATCAGCATCCCGACCTTCTCGATGCCGAGCCGGGTGAATCCGCCCCGGGTCGCGTTCTCACTCACCGGAATGCAGTTGTACCAGCGGTCCTCGTGCGTCTGGTGCGCGAAGCCGTCGAACTGCGTTCCCACTTGTCCGATCTCCGCGATCACCATCTCCTCGTTCGAGCCGCGCCGGTTCGACTGCGGGTTCATCGTGGTGCGTTTGGTGTGGAGATCGAAACGCCTGGTGCCGGAGAGCGGCATGTCGGAGCTGAGCACGTGGGCGAGCTCGATCACCTCGCCCGTCCGGATGAGCTCCCGGGCGCGCAGCACGGACAGAGGGCCCATGTGATTCGCCGAGCCGCGCTCGTCGGCTGCGCCCCATTTGGACGGGCACCGCTCGGTCTCGGGCGGGACTCTCCAGGTTTGAGCGGCGGCTAGAGCAACGACCAACGCGACTGATTCGATCATGATTCCCCCTTCCGAAACGAAAGTCCTACGGACAATGCCAGGTTGAGTCCGAGCGCGAAAAGCCCCGCCTGAATCCCGGCTACATCGTCGACTCCCGATAGCGCGAGGCTCCCCGCGACGAGCGTCCCGACGACGAGTCCCGCGAGCGTCGCTTTCGACTCCAACCTCGGCCAGATGACACCGAGAATGATCGCCGGGGCGACCTGGATCAAGAGCTCGAACTTCAGCTCGATGAGCCCCCAGAGGGTGATTCGGGGGGAAGTCGCGAGCCAGGCGAGAAACCCCGTCGCCGCCCAGGAAAGAAGCTTCCCCGCATGGGTGAGCCGCGCTTCGGGCGCGTTTCGGAGCGTGGTCTTGCCTAGAAAGTCCTTGGCCAGGATCGAGGAGAGGCTCAGGAGCACCGAGTCCGCAGTGGACATGATGGCGGCGAGCGCGCCCGCGAGCACCAGAACCGAGAGGGCGTAGCTCGTCAGCGACTGCACTGCCCAGTCCCGGAGGAGCATCGGCAGGATCTGGTCCGCCTCGACCCCTTCGAGACCGGAGAAGCGCCGGAAGCCGACGAGACCGGTGAGAACGACGGGGACGATGGTCACGAGGGGCATGAAGATCATGAACTGGAGGGATCGCTTCAGGGCTCCCGCGCTCTTCGCGGCGTAGATCCGTTGGATCGCCTGAGGGTAGATGGCGCCGGAGAAACCGACCAGGACGACGGTGCTGAGCCAGCGGAGGCTGACGGCGGCACCGGGAACGGCCGTCTTCGCCGGATCGTGGGTGCCCAGCCAATCGGTCAACGAGCGCCAGTGGGACGGGGTCGGCGCCGCCCAGAAGAGCAATCCCACGACTCCGAGGAAGAGAAGCACACCCTGAATGAAGTCCGTCCAGGCGACCGCGCGGAGGCCGCCCAGGGTTTCGTAGATCACGATCACCAGGACCAGGACGACCACTCCCACCCAATAGGGGATGGCGTTTCCCGAGAAGCCGGCGACCATGTGGCCCATCGCCATGAACTGCGCCAGCAGGTAATTGGAGATCGATACCACGAGGACGGCGTTGGCGACGTAGGAGAGCGCGGGCGAGCCGAAGCGGTAATCGAGGAAGTCTCCCGGAGTCACGAAGCCCTCGCGCTTGGAGAGGCGATGGAGCGCGGGCGCGAACAGGAGATAGGCCACCACGATCGACATCATGAAGGAGACGCTCATGATCCAGGCGAAGCCCAGCCGATAGGCCTCGCCGGGATAGCCGAGGACGGTGTTGCCGCTGTACTGGGTGGCGTAGAGCGTGAGGAGGAGAACGACGGTCCCGAGGCTTCTTCCCGCGAGATAGAAGTCGCTGAGCGATTCGTCTCGCTGCGCCCGTTTCGCGATGTAGCCGATGACGAGCATCGAGACGAGGTAGAGGCCGATGAACGCGAGCCCTCCCGGGCCTAGAGGGACTTCGCTCACGGCTCGTCCTCGTCCCAGTAGCGGTGGATCACGAAAGCGGTGAAGAACGCGATGGCGACGGTTGCCCCGAGAGACACCGTGACCCATAGCGGGAAACCCGGCCAGGCGGGGCGAGAAGCCGAAGCCGGCATGTACCAGGGGACGGCGGCTCCGAACAGGAAGACATACGTGACCCAGACCCAGCCGTGAAATCGAGGTTCGTCTTGCATGGCTTTACTGAATCTTACTTGACAGTTGCGTGTAAACTGGCGAATCTGCGGATCTACATTAATAAGGAGGTTCTAAAACATGGCTATCCGTCTCGGCGACCCCGCACCGGATTTCGACGTTCAGACGACCGACGGTCCGATCAAGTTCCACGACTGGATCGGGAGCAGCTGGGCGATCCTGTTCTCCCATCCCAAGGACTTCACTCCGGTCTGTACCACGGAGCTCGGCGCCGTCGCGAAGCTGAAACCCCAGTTCGACAAGAGGAACGTGAAGGTCATCGGGCTCTCGGTGGACAAGATCGAGGACCATACCAAATGGGCCAAGGACATCGAGGAGACCCAGGGGGCGAAGCTGAACTTCCCCCTCATCGACGATCACGAGCGCAAGGTCTCCGGTCTCTACGATATGATCCATCCGAACGCCAGCGAGACGTTTACCGTTCGCTCGGTCTTCGTCATCGGCCCCGACAAGAAGGTCAAGCTGACCATCACCTACCCCGCGAGCACCGGGCGCAACTTCGACGAGATCCTCCGGGTCATCGACTCGCTCCAGCTCACCGCGAACTATCAGGTGGCGACTCCCGTCAACTGGAAGGACGGTGAGGACGTCATCATCGTGCCCGCGGTCTCGAACGAGGAGGCGAAGGGCAAGTTCCCCAAGGGTTGGAAGGAGATCAAACCCTACCTTCGGGTGACCCCTCAGCCGAACCGCTAATTCGAAGGCCTCGCCGGGCCGAAGTGCTTCTCGTACCAGCGGACGCTCCGCTCCATGAGATCCACGATGTGCTTGGGCTCGGCGAGGCCGTGGCCTTCTCTCGGGTAGCGCACGAGGACCGCCTCTACGCCTACATCCTTCAGAGCGACGTAGAACTGCTCGGACTCGGCGATGGGAACGTCGTTGTCGTTCTCGCCGTGGACCAGCATCGTCGGAGTCTTCACCTTCGCCACGTGTTTCAGCACCGAGCGCTCCCATAGCACGTCCATCAGGTTTCCCTGGTGCGGCATCTGGCCCCACTCCATCTGCTCGTACATGTTGTAGTACGTCATGTAGTTGTAACTGAGATTATTAATGATGGGCGCTAGGGGAATCGCGGCCCGGAAGATGTGGGTCTGGGTGACGAGCCACGAGCTGAGCTGGCCTCCATAGCTTCCCCCTTCGACCGCGAGCCTTCCGCGATCGATCCAGGGATTGCGCCTCATGGCGGCGAAGACCCCGTACAGCACGTCCTGAGCCTCGTTTCCGTTCTGGTCCCCGAAGACGGCGTCGGCGAACTTCTGACCGTAGCCGGTCGAGCCGCGATAGTTCACCTGGAGGGTCGCCCAGCCGCGCGCGGCGTAGAACTGTGACTTGAAGTTGAACGCCGGGCCTTGCTGGCCGTGCGGCCCGCCGTGGATCATCACGATGAGCGGGTGCTTCGAGTCCGGCGTCATTCCGAGCGGCTTCGTCAAAAACGCTTCCACGTCGAAGCGAAAGTCGTTGCTCACGAACGTGAGCGACTCGACCGGCGCGATCTCGGCACCGGCGAGCGCCTCCTCGTTGAGATCGGTGAGCTGCCGCGGCTCCGGCGTTTCCTCCAGGAAGAGCTGTGCCATGTCGTCGATGCCCTGGAACGCGTAGGCGACGGCGCCGTTTCTGGCGATGGACCAGTCGAGGACGCGGCCGGGCTCGCTCACGACGACCTCCGGAGCTCCGCCCGAGGCCGGCATCCGGTAGAGACGCTCGTGGCCGCGCTCCTCCACGCTGAAGTAAAGGAAGCGCCCGTCGGGGGACCACGTGGGCGACCCCTGGCGGTTGTCGATGACCGAGCCCAGCTCGCGACGGTTCCCACCCTCCCGGTCCATCAACCAGACGTGGGTGTCCTCCATGTCGGTCTCGAGATCGGTCAGCCCGCGCCTCGTTCCCATGAACGCCACGTGATCTCCGTCGGGGGACCATCGGGGCTTGAACTCGGCGGATTCCGTTGCCGTCAGCCTTCGGATCCCGCCGTCCGCAACGCGAACGGCGAAGACGTCGGCGTTGTAAAAGAGGTCAGGATCGGGCTCACGGTTCGTGACGAAGACGATCTCGTCTCCGCGAGGGGACCAATCGATCGAGTGCTCTTCATATATCCCGTCGGGGGTGAGCTGGCGCAAGGCGCCCGACTCGACGTTCGCGAGAAAGATGTGCCGCCTTCGATTGTCGTTGAACCTCGTCGAGCCTTCCCAGTAGTCCGGCCTGTACAGGTACCGCGTGATCACCATGGGATCGCCGTTGGCGAGCTCGGTCTCGGGACCCGGCGTCGTCGTCACGAAGGCGATCGTTTTCGAGTCCGGCGACCAAGCGATCGAGCTCCCCTCGTAAGTGAGCGGGCTGTTGGTTCCGATCGTCTCCGCGAGAAATCGCGCTCCCGATCCGTCGGGCCTCACGACGTGCAGGCCGTCCTTGCCCGAGATCCTGCCGGTGAAAGCGATGAGGCGCCCGTCCGGCGACCAGACGGACTCCCGCCCGCGATCGCCGTCGCCTCCGATCCGGCTGTGCCTTCCGCCCTCGAGGCCCGCGACCCAGAGCTGGCGGTAGGGGCGACCCTCTCGACCGTTGTGGACGACGGAGTAGGCGACCGACGAGCCGTCGGGCGAGAGCTGTACCGACCCCACGGAGCGGAGCTTGTAAAGGTCCTCGCTCCGCAGAAGGAGTGCTATGAGCGCGACCGTAGCAAGAATATTCATGATTCTCCTCTTACTTGCAGCCCGACGACGATGGCCGTGCCGCGCACGGCCCGACATCATAGCGGATCGAGAGTTGGCTTGCCGATTCGGCTATGCCGTCAGACGAAGCCAGGAAGTGGGAAGAAGTCGACTGGAGTGGAGGTCCGAAGTCGCGTCTTCCGCGCTACCGCGGGAGAGAAGTGCTTGCGGTTGTGGGTAAGAGGATCCCGCCAGTGACTACGTTCGAGTTCGAGAAAGAGACGGAGCCGGACGGCTCTCGTCATCCGCGTTTCGCTCTCGAGGCCTTCGCCTTACGGCTCTTCCGCTTCGCGAGATCGGGGTAGAGCCGTTCATAGACGCGCTCGCGCGCCTCCGGCAATGTGGACACTACCTCCGCAGCCGTCATCCCATGACTCGAGAACGCGCGCGCCACGCGGTCGCACAGGTCATGGAAACGAGCCTCCTCCGGGATCAAAAGGAGGGCGTTTCCGATCCGAACGACGGCGATGGGTGAGCCCGGATCGAGGGCCAACGCCTGACGGTACTCTTTGGGGATCGTCAGCTGCCCCTTCTCACCGAGCCGAGTGGTCGCCAGGAACTCAACGGTGTCTTCGGTTTCTGCGGCCATGGTCGCCCCCCGGTAGGAATTTTCCTCCCTACTCTGCCGCGGAACGAATCCCACGGCAACCGAGGCTCACGCCGCCCGCGGACACAGCGTCTGCGCGTAGGCGAGAGCTTCCTCGAGGGTGTCGAAGACCCGGCTCGTCTCTCGATCGCCGTCCCGGTCGCGGAACACCGCCCTCACCTTGGTCTTGGGATTGACGCCGCCGACTTCAGCTTCCAGGTAGACGGCGCGCGCGTTCGTCTCGCTCGGATGGAGAACGTCAACGTGCATCATGGTCCACCTCCTGTTACCTGTAGGTATTGCAAGAAGAAGGCCAAATGCCGAGGATGGCCGCTTATCATCCAGCCTGCGAACGACTTGTGCATTTCCCGGACTCCCGGAGGCGGCCTGAGAGCCGCTACTTTTGGTAGCGTTCAGGGGAAACGGAACCGCAGTGTGGTGAGGAACTCGTCGTGGTCGATCTGCTGGCTCGCCTCGATGTCGTGGTAGGCGTATTCCACGGTGACGTCGACGTTCTGGAGAATGGTGATGCGCGCGCCGACATCGATCTTCGTCCAGTCCCAGACGACGCTGGGCGCGGCGAAGCCCGGAGGTGCCAGGAAACTGTTGTCGAGCCGGCTGTATCGCACCACCGGTTGCACGACAGTGAAGAGCGCTCCCGGATCGCCGCGATCGCCGAGGACGAGGTTGTAGCCGGCCTCCACCTCGATCCCCGTCCGCGGAAGGGACGCGGCCTCCTCGTCGACGTACTGCAGGAAGACTCCGAGATTTCCGTACTGGCCGTCGACGTTGAAGCCCCACTCGGTGCGCTCGTTGCCCGAGATCGGTAGGCTTACTCCGGCGCCATCGAGGATATCGAGGTCGCCCTCGTAGAATGTCCCGTGAAGCTTCGCCGCATCCGAGAGTCTCGTGCGGTAGTAGAAGCCGAGGACATCGACGCCCCACTGCTGTTGCTCGGAAGCGAAGCGAACGCCGGCGCCGAATCCGCCCTCGAAGTTCTCGTCGAAGGCCACTTCCTCGACTTCGGCGTGGTAGAAAATGGGAAAGCCGGAGTCGAAGGTGATGTCGGGCTCGGGCGGAGGCACCACCCCGTTGTCTCCCGCGAGCACGTTGGGATCGCGGAAAAACGTCGGGTTTCCATTGCTCACCTGCGTGCGGTAGTAGAGGTGCTTTCCGATGCTTCCGCCGAGCTGCAGCTGGAGGTCGTTGAACCGATTGAAGGCGGTCTGCACCAGCCCGTAGCTCTCGAGCCGTCGGAATAACTGGCGCTCGAACTTGGGCGCCTTACCGAAAAGCGCGTACATGTGGCTTTCCGTCATGGGCTCGAGAGATTCGTACTTCTTCCCGAAACGAAGATAGGCTTCGTCCACGTCGACGTTGTGGTCGCCGCTCGTGGGGTTGCGGTCGTAGAGGTCGATGAAATCGATCTTCACCCGGCCGTAGACGCTGCGGGGGAAATCGACGTCGAAGAAAAGGGTGGCCTTGCTGATCTCGATCGACGGGCCGGAGGAAACGGTTCGGAGCTCCACCCGATCCCGTCCCTCGGGCACGAAGCTCGGGGGAAACGCGGGTCGGCCGAAACTGTCTTCCTCGGACCAGCGGACGTGGCCTTTCACCTCTCCCGACACCCGAAACTGGATGCCCTGAGATTCCTCGAAAGGCTCCTCTTCTTTTTCTTCTTCCTGAGCGGCGGCGGTGAAAGCGGCGATGAGCGTGAACGAGAGAGGCAGTAGAAACCAGCGCATGGAAAAAATGTTACCATGAAGCTCGTTTGTTGGGTGATTCGAGCCATGCTGCGACCATTTGCTGTTCTGACAACGTCGATTCTCATCTCCGGCATTGCCTCCGCCGCCCCGGTCTCGGGAAAAGTCGAGGTGCTGGAGAAGGGGAGCGCGAAGCGTGCCGTGGTGCGGGATGTCCTGGTGTACCTCGAGGGCCTCCGGGCGGAGATCCCCGCCTCCATCCGGCAGGTCCCGGTTGCCATCGGCTCTCGCGAAAAGACGTTCGAGCCCCACGTCGAAGTCGTGCCGTTGAATGGGTCCGTGAGCTTCCCCAACCACGACGACATCATGCACAACGTCTTTTCCCTCTCGAAGGGGAACCGCTTCGATCTCGGGCTCTACAAGAACGGAGCGAAGAAGGATTTCACGTTTGCGTCGCCGGGGCTGGTTCGCGTCTACTGCAACATCCATCCGCAGATGAGCGCGCTTCTTCATGTCATGGAAAACCCGTACTTCGCCTGGACCACCCCGGACGGCGGGTTCCTCATCGACGGCGTTCCCCCCGGCAGCTACCGCTTGAGGGCCTGGCACGAGGAAGGGGAGGCGGCACAACCGCTGATCGTCACCGAGTCCGGGGCGACGGGCCTCGTGGTTCAGATCGACGTGAGCGGGTTCAGAAAGCGCCCCCACCTGAACAAGTTTGGAAAACCCTACAAGCGTGAAAAGTACTGATTCCTTCTGGTCGAAGCTCGGCCTCCAGGCCAAGATCTTCCTGGTCTCGCTCCTGCTGGTGGTGGGCCTCACGAGCGCTCTTCTCTGGTTCTCCTATCAGCGCGCGAGCCAGCTCGCCCAGGACTCCCTGAGAGCTGCCCTCACCTCCACCCGCGAGCTCTACGAGAACCTCGAGGCCGACCGCCTCGAGAAGCTCCAGCTCATCAACTCGGTCATCGTCGAGAGCCCCTACTTCAAAGCCGCGGTCGTCGAGATGGACGCCGCCACGACTCTCGACTCGGCTCAAACCATGGTCGAGCAGGTGGGGAGCGATTTCATGATCGTCACCGGCGCCGACGGAAGGGTGGTCGCCCGCACCGACCGTCCCGAGCTCGCCGGCGTCGACCTGTCCGGAACCCCGCTCGTGGGAAAGGCCATCGAGGGGGAAAGCTTCGGCGGTGTCTGGAGAGAAGAGGACCGTCTCTACCACGCGGTATCGGTTCCTTTCGGCGTGGGCGAGGAGATTCTCGGCGCCGTCGTCACCGGTTATGAGATCGACGACGAGCTCGCCGCGGACATCAAGCGTTTCGCCGAGTGCGAGGTCGTGTTCTTCGCGAAGACCGAAGCCGGTTACCGAGAGACCGGCACTACGCTCGCCGAGAGCACCACCGCTCTCCGGGACTGGTTATCCACGGCGTCGATGCCCGCGGAGTCCGAGGACGTAAGGCTGCCGCTTCAAGGCGAAACGTTCCAGGCGATCTTCGCGCCGCTCACGACAGCCCCCAATGAAAACGAAGAGCCCGTCGGCCTCTTCGCCGCGCTCCGGTCGCGCGACCGGGAGCTCGCCGCATTTCGCAGCTTCCAGAGAAGCGTCCTCCTCGTGGGACTTCTCGGCGTCGCCGTCGCCGTCGGAGCTAGCCATTTTCTCGCGAGCGGCATCGCGCGGCCCCTGCGGAAGCTGGTCACCGTCACCGATCGGATCCGGGAAGGCGACTACTCGAGCGACGTGGAAGCGCCGTCGGGAGGCGAGATCGGAGCTTTGGCGTCGGCGTTCCGGTCTCTCCTCGGCGAGCTCCGCGAAAAACAGATCATGGAGAAGTTCCTCTCCAAGTCGGCGGCGGAGATGATCCAGAAGACCGATCCGGGTGGCGCGGGCACGGGGGAACGACGCCCCGTCACCGTACTGTTCTCGGACCTCAAGGCGCACGCCGCTTTCAAAGAGGGAAACGAGGATCCCAAGGAGGTCCTTCGAAGCGTGAACCACTCGCTCAGCCGTCAAGCGGAGCTGGTGGAGCGCTACGGCGGCCAGGTGGATAAGTTCGTGGGCGATCGGATGATGGCCGTCTTCAAAGGCGAGGACAAGGTATGGCCGGCGATTCGCTGCGCTATCTCGATCCAGCATCTGCTCGACTCCGACGAGGACAAAGGGGCGCTCGTCCCCGGCATCGGCGTCTCCACCGGAGACGCGGTCTTCGGCGCCGTGGGAAGTGCGAGCCGCCTCGACTACAGCCTCCTCGGCCGCGCGGTGCACGTCGCGGGGAGGCTCGCCGACGAGGCGCTTGCCGGCGACGTTCTCCTGTCGCAGGAGGCCTACGCCAAAGTTCAGGATCGCGCGTCGGCCGAGGCGCTTCCGCCCCTGAAGCTCCAGGGCATCGAAGAAGCGGTGCCGGTCTATAGCCTCTCGACGGGAACCATCCGCCAGCAGCAGATCGCGTCAGCCCGGACGGCATCGGGCGCGTCGGTAACCAGCGCCGCGACGCTCGTCGACGGCCTAAGCGAAAAGCCCGAAAAGCCCGAAAAGCCCGCTCTCACGCTCTCCTCGCTCGAGCCCGGGACGGTCCTCGGACGACGCTACGAGATTCGCCGGGTCCTCGGAAGCGGAGGCATGGGCATGGTGTTCCAGGCCCACGACCGCGACCTCGACGAGCCCGTAGCCCTGAAGATCCTGAGGCCGGAGATCGCCTCTATGGATCCCCAGATCCTGGAGCGATTCAAGACCGAGATCCGGGTCGCCCGCCGCATCGCCCATCGAAACGTCGTCCGGACCTATGATTTCGGCGATGCCGACGGCATACAGTTCATCAGCATGGAGCTCATCCAGGGGATGACCCTGAAGCAGCTTTTCCGATCGAAAGGTGCTCTTCCGCTAGGAGTTGGGCTTCAGATCGCGAAGCAGGCCGCGGCCGGTCTCGTCGCCGCGCACGACATGGGGGTCGTGCACCGGGACGTGAAGCCCCACAACATCATGCTCACTCCTCAGAGCGACGTGAAGATCATGGATTTCGGCATCGTGCGAGATACCACGAGATCGGAGGGGTCGGGGATGACCCAGACGGGCATCATTATGGGGACCCCGGACTACATGTCTCCCGAGCAGGCGATGGGGAAGGCGGACCTGGATTACCGGAGCGACGTCTACTCCTTCGGAGTCGTGCTCTACGAGATGTTCTCCGGCGCCCTTCCTTTCCGCGGCGAGTCGCCCATCGCCATCGCGATGAAGCACATTCAGGAAGAGCCCAAGGCCCCGCGTGTCGTCAACCCGAAGATGCCTCCGGAGCTCGAGGCCATCATCCAGAAAGCGATGCGAAAGCCTCCCGAAGCGCGCTACCCGCGGATGGCCGATCTTCTGGCGGAGCTCTACCGGTTGTCGAAGGCCGCCGGGCGATAGTTCACCCGGCTGTTCACGATCCCGAGCTCGACCCGGCGATTCTTCGCTCGCGCCCCCTCGGAAGTGCCTTCGACGCGAGGCTTGGTTTTCCCCCAGCCGGTGACCGTCATGATCTCGCCGGGGACGCCGGCCTCCTGGAGATACCGGTGCACGACTTCCGCCCGGCGCTCCGAGAGCTTCTGATTGTAGTCCTCGGTCCCGACGTCGTCGGTGTGGCCGTTCACGCTCACGGTGCAGTCCGACGAAGTGAGGAGGATGCCGGCGATCCGGCTCAAGAGCTCGCGCTCCTTCGGTTTCAGCTCCGCTTTGTCGAAGTCGAATTTGATCGAATCCTCGCCCAGGTTCAACACCAGGCCGAGCGCCGTCCTTCGGGTCTCGACCACTTTCCCGAGCGCTTCCTCGAGGCGGGTGAGCTCGGCCTCCGCCTCTCGACGGATCTGCTCCGCTTCCGCTTTGGCCGCATCGGCTTCTTCGCGAGCGCTCTGAGCCTGGTCCTGCGCCCTCGCCGCATCCCCGTACGCCGTGGCCGCGGTCTCCTGCGCGCGAAGACTGTCCTTCTCCGCGAGCTCCCTGCCTTCGGCTGCCGCGCGCGCCGATTCTTCCGCCAGTCGCGCTTGCTCGAGGGCCTCGGTCGAAGCGGTGGCCGCTCGCGAGGCCTCTTCCCCGAGGGTCGTCACCTCGCTCTCGATCGCGTCGAGCCTATCCAGTACCCTCAGCCCCAGGTACCCGAGGCCGGCGGCGACGAGGAGGAACAGCACCGTCAAGACGAGCGGCAGGATCCGCGGATTCTTTTCCGTCTCGCTCATCGATACTCCTGCTTTGGGCGCGCTTGGATACGACCCCAGATTAGCACGCACTTCAGCTCGGTTCGGCAATATTGGCGCTTGCGGGTCCGTGGATCTAAGTGAGACCATCGAGGAGGTCGAAGGAGGCCAACTGTGAGCCCGTCATCGACTCCAAGAGGATCCCGAGATCATCCTTACCATCGCCCCGCGCACCCGGGCGTGCCCCGCTCGCGGAGACGCTACGGACCGCTCAGCGCGCTGGGCATGTCCTTCTTCTCGGCCGAGCTCTACCGGGACGCCGCCGCGCATTGGAGAGCATTCGCATTCGGATACCTCGCAGTTGTCCTCGGGATCGTCTGGCTCGTTACGGTGGCCGTGCTTCACTATCGCTTCGGTCGGTGGGTTGCGAACGACGCGCCCGCGATCGTCGCGCAGATTCCGCCGCTGTCGGTGAAGAACGGTGAGCTCTCCGCTGAAGTGGAGCAGCCATACTTCCTGAAAGATGAAACCACAGGTAAAGTGCTTGTCGTGATCGACACGACCGGCACGGTTACGACACTGGAGCAAGCTGGCGCCCGCGTTCTGCTCACGAAAACGGAAGCCATCGTGGAGAACAACCCGCGCGAGATCCGGGTCTATCGATTGAACACCATTGGCGATTTTGCCGTGGATCAAAAGAGGATGCAGGGTTGGCTGAGCTGGCTTGCCAACTGGCTTGGATTCATTCTGTTTCCCTTCGCGCTGGCAGGATCTTACTTCTATCGCGTCATCCAGATTCTGATCTACGCGGGGATCGGATTCGTCTTTGCCCGGATTCTGCAGGTCCAACTCTCGTATCAGGCGGCAATGAGCGTGGCAATCCTGTCCATCACACCACCAGTGCTGCTGAGCACGGCCGTCCAGCTTACCCAGGCGACAGTTCCCTTTCCCTGGGCGTTCTGGTTTCTCATTGCCATGAGTTACTTGTTCTTCGGGGTGTACAGCAATCGAAGCCCAGATCAGCGCTCCCCGAGGAGATCGAATAGCGTCAACGCCAGCACCTCCGTCGACCGGACGAGGTCTTCGATCTCGCAGTACTCGTCGATCTGATGCGCTAGCTCCAGGATCCCGGGCCCGTAGGCGACACAGTCCTCTATGCCGCCGATCCGAGTCACGTGTTTGTGATCGTAGGTGCCGGGGCTCGCGATCCGGGTTGCCTTGCGGCCGAGGACCTCCGGGATCGTCCTCTCGAGGGCCGCGATCAGGGGCGAGCTCTCCGGGGTCTGGACCGGGTGGACCACCATCATGTCGTGGAGCTCGTACCCCTCGCCCAGCTTCTCCAGGAGAGCCTCGACCTCTCGTTTCGTCGCCTCGAAGCCTTCTTCGAGAAGAAACCTTCGATCGAAGACCGCGGAGCAGCGGTCGGCAACGCAAGGAGTCTGCGGGGTCTTGCCCGCCTGGCCTCCAAGGATGGAATTCACGTTGAGAGTTGCCCTCCGCGCGCCTTCGGGCACTACCGGCACGCGCGTCACGCGCCGGGTGAGGGCGGGTATGAGCTCCGTCCGCACGGACTCGAGAAGGCGGCTCATGCGCTCGATGGCGCTCACCCCCAGAAACGGCATGCTGCCGTGGGCGACCCGCCCGTGCGCCGTGACCTCGAACCAGTAGACGCCCCGATGGCCCACGCAAATCCGATCGACGCCCAGCGGCTCGGGGATGATGACATGGTCGGCGCGGTCGCGGGTGAGGCGGCCCGTTTCGCAGAGAAAGGCCATACCCGCGAAGCCGCCGCTCTCCTCGTCGATGGTGCCGCTCACCTCGACGCTCCCGCCGAGCTCGACCCCCGCGCGCTTCACGCATTCCGCGGCGTACACCGCGGCCGCGATTCCCGCCTTCATGTCGGCCGTGCCGCGGCCGTAGATGCGCCCGTCCCGGACGATGCCCGCAAAGGGATCCATGGTCCATCCGTCGCCCGCGGGAACGACGTCGAGGTGGCCGTTCAAGTGCACGAGCGGACGCGGGGTTTTGCCGCGGCGAAGTCCGACGACGTTCACCCGCGGGTGCGCCTCCGAGTGCTCGGGATAACCCTCGGCCACGAGATACTCGACCTCGAATCCGAACCCCCCGAGTTTCCGGCCGAGCGTTTCCGCTGCTTCTCGATAGGCATCCCCCGGCGGATTGACGCTCGGGACCCGGACGAGCTCCGCCGTGAAACCGGCGATCTCATCCCGGGCGCGCTCGACTTCCCGGCGAATGGCCTCCCTTCGGTTCAATTCCCCGATACTATAGACCATGGAATCGACGGTCCTCGATTTGTTCCACGCCATCGATGCCCTTGACTGGGACGCGGTCGAAGCCGCGCTCGACGATAGAGTCGAGATCGACTACCGGACGCTCTTCGGGGGCGAGGCGAGCACTCTCACGAGCGAAGAGGTCGTCGAGTCCTGGAAGGGCATCGTTCCCGGGTTCGACGCGACCCAGCACCTCCTCGGACCCATCCGCATCGTAGAAAAAGGCGACGACGGCGCGGACGCCGAGACCCATGTCCGCGCCTATCACTACCTCGAGGAGTCGGTATGGATGGTCGCGGGACACTACCGGATCGCGCTCCGACGAACGGATGCCGGCTACCGAATCGCCGGCATCCGTCTCGACGTCTTCCATCAGGAAGGAGGCGACCTCCTGCCTCGCGCGCAGGAGCGCGCCCTCGCGTTTCCGCGCCTCAGCGGCCGAGCTCGAAGCGAAGGCTGACCGACATCAGGATCGGAACCGGCCGCCCGTTGAGGAGAGTCGGTTGGTACTTCGTTCCCGCGTCCTTTGACATTCCCCGGGGGCGCTTGATAGCTTCGCGGCCGGTGCGAGCGCTCTTCCTGGCGTTGGCGATGACCGCGGGTTGCGGAGGCGACGGTGAAGAAGCGTTTCCGAGCGTCGAGCCCCTGTCTCGAATGTCTCGGACCGAGTTCACCGAGCTCATCGAGAACTTCTTCGAGTACGAACCGCTCCAGGCGCGCCGCCCGAGCCAGTTCTGGATCCATCTCACGGACCTCGTCGAAGGGATGCCGGTTGCCGGAGCCGATATCCGCTTGAAGCTCCTCTCGGGGTCGAAGCTCATCGCCGAGGCCCGGGCGCGGCCGGGGAGTGTCACCGGGATCTACCTCGCGGAGCTCACCCCCTCGGCCCCGGGAGCCGTCGACCTGGAGTTCCAGGTAAGGACCGGGGCTCTCGACGAGACCATGAGGATTTCGGGTCTCTCGGTGGCGGAATGATTTTCGCGTTGTTGCTCTCCGTCCTCTCGTTCGAGGCCCGCCTTTCGATCCTCGATGCGCGGCTCGCCATGAATCGGCACGAGGTCTTCTCTTCCGAGCGCCGGAGCTGGCAGCGCATCATCGCGATGAACGAGGCCCGGTTCGGAGAGGGGGTCGTACCCGAGCGCGCCCTCATTCAGGCGCGGTTGGAGGGGGGTCTTCTCGATCTCGGGGTCTCCGAGTCGAAGCGCGAGCTCGAGTCCGCGCGGCGACGTCTCGCGATCCTCTTTCCTGAAAGCGACCTCCCCGACCTGGAAGAGGGTCCTGAGCCCAGCTTCCCTCCGCTGCCTCCCGGCGTCGCCGGAAAGGGGCTGGACGACGCCGCGCAAGAGTACGAGGCTGCGCGCGAGGAGATTCAGACGTTTCGCCTGCGCCTTCTCGGTCCGTGCGAAGAGAGCGCCGCGATCGAGGAGCTCTTGTACGAACAGCTCAAGACGCCGCTCCTTTCTGTCATTGAGGCGAGGAGGACCTGCCGCGAAATCCGGCTGCGATACGGCGAGGCGCTGCACCGGGCGGAAACGAGCCGGCTCCGTCTTCGCCGGCTCCTTGGACGCGAGGATTTCCTGTCGTGACCATAGCTCCTCCGAAGACCCCGAGGCCTTGGGCCGTGTGGGCGGCGCTCATCGCGCTCGCGTCGGGTCTCTTCGCTCTAAGGATCTCGCGGGGTGCTCCGGTCGATCCCGAGCCGGCGTCCGCGAACCGGCCCGCCGGCGGGACGGTGCCCTTCCGCATGGAGCAGCAATGGGCGATCCGCCTGAAGCTCGCGGTCGCCGAGAAGGGGAGCTTCCGCCGCAAAGTGGAATCCACAGGCCGGGTGGTGCCCGCGTTCCGGCACTACGCCGTCGTAGCCTCCTCGATCTCCGGGATCCTCGCGGGGGAGGGCCTCCCCCGCGTGGGACAACGAGTGGCCAAGGACTCCCTCATCGCGCGGGTCCTCGACAGTCCCGAAGCACAGTCGCTCGCGACCGCCCGGGCGATGCTTCAAATCGAGAAAGCCCGGCTCGAAGCGGAGAAACGACGCCTCACCGAGAGGACCCACGAGGCTCGGGCCCGAATGCTTCTCGCGATCCTGGAGGTGGATCACGCTCAGCGCCTCTTCGATAGGAAAGCCTATTCCCTGAACCAGTATCAGAGGGCGCAGCACGAGCTCAAGGTGGCGGAGACCGACTACGACTCCGCCAAACGCCAGCTCGAGGCGCTCGCGGCCATCGTCATCGGCGATCTTCCAGAGACGAGGGAATCGATGACCGACTACGAAGTGAAAGCGCCGCTCTCGGGAACGGTAGTCGCGCTTCACAAGCAGATCGGCGAGCAGGTGCGTGCCGGAGAGCCGATCCTCGAGATCGTGGCCCTCGAGCGCGTCTGGGTCGAAGCGCCGGTCTTCGAGCGCGACCTCGGGCGGATCGAGGGCGCGGGGCGCGCGTCTTTCACCACTCCCGCCGACCCCGAGCGAACGTTCGAGGGGAAGCTCGTAGACGTCGGCGCGGTCGTCGACGAGAAAAGCCGAGCGGCGACCGTCCTCCTCGAGGTCGACAACGGTGACCGGGCGCTCCGCATCGGCATGCAAGCGAACGTCAGCCTCGAGACTGAAGAAGGCTTCGAAGGCATCCTCGTTCCCGGGGAGGCACTCGTCGATGTAGAAGGCCGCAGCTTCGTCTACGTCTTTCGTTCGGGCGAGGAGTTCGAGAGGCGGGAGGTGAAGCTCGCGGAAGGGATGGGCGCGACTAGGGTCGTCCTCGAGGGCTTGGAGCCCGGGGATCGCTTCGTGACCCGCGGAGCTCAGCAAATCTACCTCCACGAGCTCGACCCCGGAGCTCCGGCGGTTCATACCCACTAACCGCATGCTCGACGCTCTAATCCGTTCGTCTCTCGAGCACCGCCTCGTAGTGCTCGCCCTGGCCCTTCTGTTTCTCGTCTACGGCGGTTTCGTCGCTGTGCGCATGCCGGTCGACGTGTTTCCCGACCTCACGGTGCCCACGGTCACCGTCGTGACCGAGTCGAAAGGACTCGCCCCCGAGGAAGTGGAGCTCCTTGTCACGTTCCCCATCGAGACCGCGGTCATGGGAAGACCCGGCGTCGAGCGAGTGCGCTCGGCGTCCGCCTACGGCCTCTCCCTGGTCTACGTCGAGTTCGCTCCCGGAACCGACGTCTTCCGCGCGCGGCAGCTCGTGGCGGAGAAGCTTCCCGAGCTTCGGCTCCCCCAGGGAGTCTCTCCGCCGCTTCTCGGCCCGGTCTCGTCCACGATGGGAGAGATTCTTCTCATCTCGATGACGAGCACAAAGACCTCTCCGATGGAGCTGCGCTCTCTCGCCGAATGGGTGGTGCGTCCTCGTCTTCTCGCCGTGCCCGGTGTGGCGCAGGTAGTTCTCATCGGAGGAGAGACCCGCCAGTTTCAAGTGCTCGCCGACCCGGCGAAGCTCCGGGACTACGAGCTCGCGCTCGAGGACGTCGTCGCCGCCGCCGAGGCTTCGAATGCGAGCTCCGGCGGCGGGTTCGTCGAGGCGGCGCACACCGAGTACCTGATTCGAGGCCGCGCGCGAGTACGTTCAGTCGTGGACCTCGCAACCTCGGTCGTGGCCGTCCGCGACTCCGTACCCATTCTTATCGAGAACGTCGCCACCGTCCGCGAAGGTCCCGCTCTCAAGCGGGGCGACGGGAGCTTCAACGGAGCCCCCGCGGTCGTCGCCACCATCCAAAAGGGGCCGGAGGCCAATACGCTCTCGCTGACCCGGGAGATCGAGGCCGCGCTCGCCGGGCTCGCGCCTTTACTTCCGGGAGACGTCCGCCTCGACACCAAAGCGTTCCAGCAGGCAGACTTCATCCGCCGCGCGGTAGCGAACGTGAGCGAGTCGATCCTGGAGGCCGCGGTTCTCGTGGTGCTCGTGCTCTTTCTCTTTCTCTGGAGCTTCCGCACGACTCTCATCACCCTGACCGCGATCCCGCTGTCTCTTCTGGCGGCGGTCGTCGCCCTCCGCTATTTCGGGCTCGGGCTCAACACCATGACCCTGGGCGGTCTCGCGATCGCCATAGGGGAGCTCGTCGACGACGCCATCGTGGACGTGGAGAACGTCTTCCGACGCCTCCGCCAGAACCGAGAGCGCGGCTCCCCGGTGCCCCTTCTGAAAGTCGTCTTCGAGGCCTCGAGCGAGGTCCGGGGCTCGATCGCCTACGCCACCGCGATCGTCATCCTGGTGTTCGTCCCGCTCTTCAGCCTCGGCGGGATCGAAGGACGCATGTTCGCGCCTCTGGGCCTCGCCTACGTGCTCGCGATCGCGGCCTCGCTTCTCGTGGCCCTCACCGTAACGCCGGTTCTCTCCTATTTCCTTCTGGGACGCTTCGGAATCGAGTCGCTGTCCGCCCGAGATTCCTTCGTGGTGTCGTGGCTGAAGCCTCGCTATCGCCGCCTCCTCGAAGGCGCTCTCCGTCATCCGGGCCGGGTCCTCTCCGTCGCGGCGGCGCTTCTCATCGCCGCTCTCTCGGCGGTTCCGTTCCTGGGAGGGGACTTCCTGCCGCCGTTTCGGGAGGGCACCCTCAACATCAATATGTTTCTTCCTCCGGGAACGTCTCTCGGGGAGTCGAACCGAATCGGCACGCTGGTAGAAGCGACCCTTCACGAGATTCCCGAAGTGGTCTCGACGACGAGACGCACAGGCCGGGGAGAGCGCGACGAGCATGCCGCGGGCGTCAGCCAGAGCGAGCTCGAGGTAGTGCTCGGAAGCTCCGATCGCTCTCATGAGGAGATCGTGGAGGAGGCGCGGGCAAGGCTCGCGGCCGTTCCCGGCCTGGTGTTCGAGGTCGGGCAGCCCATCTCGCACCGCATCGACCACCTTCTTTCAGGTACGAGGGCGCAGATCGCGATCAAGCTCTTCGGGCCCGATCTCGTCACTCTCCGGACACTGGGCGAGAGAATCCGGGCGGCGATCGAAGGCGTCCCCGGCCTCGTCGATCTCGCGCTCGAGCCGCAGGTCGGGGTACCCCAGCTCCAGGTGAACCTCGATCGCCGCGCGGCGGCGGCCCTCGGACTTACTGCTCAAGGCGTCGCCGACGCGGTCGAGACCGCGTTTTACGGTCGGGCGGTTTCCCGGGTGCTCGATGCTCCGGGACTCTACGACGTCTTCGTGCGCCTGGACGATGGGTCGCGCGCCTCCCCGGAGGCGATCGGGGAGGTCCCGATCGCGACGCCCTCGGGCGCGCGCGTGCCGCTATCGCAAGTCGCCGAGGTGCGTCTCGATCGCGGTCCGAATACAATCCACCGCGAGAACCTCGAACGGAGGATCGTGATTCAGGCGAACGTTTCGGACAGGGACATGACCTCGGTCGTCGAAGACATCCGCCGCGCCATTTCGTCCTTCGTCGTTCTCCCGCCTGGGTACTCGATCCGCTACGGAGGCCAGTTCGAGGCGCGGGAGAGGGCGTGGCGCCAGATTCTTCTCCTGTCGCTCCTCTCGGTGTCCGGAGTCTTCCTGCTCCTGTATCTCGCTCTCGGCACCGTGCGCGAGTCGGTGCTCGTCATGGCGAATCTGCCTCTCGCCTTCATCGGCGGGGTCCTCGTCGCCGCGGCAGCCGGAGGGGTGCTCTCGGTCGGCTCGCTCATCGGGTTCATCACTCTTTTCGGTATCGCCACCCGCAACGGGATCATGCTCGTGAGCCACTACCAGCATCTTTTGACGCGGGAGGGCCGCGGCTTTCGCGAGGCGGTGGTCGAAGGCTCCCTCGAGCGGCTGAGCCCCATCCTCATGACCGCGCTCGTCACCGGAGCGGGGCTCCTCCCGCTCGCCCTCGGAGCGGGAGAGCCGGGCAAGGAGATCCAGCAGCCGATGGCGGTCGTGATCCTGGGCGGAATGGTGACGTCGACGTTTCTCAACATGCTTGTCGTGCCTGTCCTGTATTTCAAAACGAATCGAGGAGGTTAGTTCAATGGCAACCGTCGGACGAAGAGGGTTCTTTCGAACGTTGTTGGCGGCGCCCGCCGCCGTGGGGGCCGCGAAGATCGCGCAATCGGCGCAAGAGCAGCCGAGACCGGCGGAGCCCTTCGATCCGTACCGGGATCCCATCCGCCACCCGCGAGCGTCCACGTTCTACGGGGCCGAGGCCCTCGACGACGTCGAGAAGCTCAATCACCAGGTGGCGGTCGTCGGCGTTCCCTTCGACCTCGGCACCACGTTTCGCCCCGGGACCCGCTTCGGACCCGCGGCCCTCCGCCGGGTCACGGGCGGCGGCGGGACACCTCCGCCGGGGGAGAAGAAGTGGCCTGGCTATTACGACTACGAGGAGCAAGAGCGGTATCTGGTCGACGTGAGCCGCGCCGACGTCGGCGACGTGAACATCATGCCCGCCGACTTCATGCCCAACTTCGATCGCATCACCGATACGGTGAAGAAGATCCTGGCCAAGGGCGCGCTCCCGGTGGTTCTCGGAGGCGACCATTCCATTACGTTTCCCGTCCTTCGAGGCTACGAAGGCATCGAGGGCAAGATCCACATCATCCACTTCGACTCCCACCTCGACTTCAGCGACGGCGGAGGATTCGTGAGGTTCGCCCACGGAAACCCGCTCCGGCGATCGATCGAGCTCTCCTGGATTTCGGGGCTGACCTCTCTCGGGATCCGCGGCCTCACGACGAATACCCGGACCTTCGAGGAAGGCCAGAGGATGGGAGTACAGGTGATCCCCGCGCTCCGCATGCTGCGCATGGGCATCAAGGAGGCCATCGCCAGCATCCCCCAGGCCGAGAACTACTACATCACCTTCGACGTCGACGTCATCGACCCCTCGCTCCTCACGGGGACCGGCACTCCCGTTCCCGGCGGCATCACCTATTACCAGGCCAAAGAAGCGCTCCAGGAGATCGCCAAGAAGGGCGGGAAGATCGTGGGCTACGAGTTCGTCGAGGTCGACCCGGAATACGAGGTCTTCGAGACCTCGAGCCGCATGTCGGCGCGGCTCATCATGGATTTCCTTTGCGCCATCTTCAAGCACCAGGGAGACAAGCACCCGCAGCCGGGCTAAGTCCCTTGTGAATCAGCGCTGGAAGGTGCCACCCTCGCGCGCCAGCCGTTCGAGGAGCGGAGCCGGCTTCATCCACTCGCCCTGGTCCTCGTGGAACCGGGCCACGGAGTCGTAGACCTTCTTCACTCCGATCGTGTCGGCGTAGAACATCGGGCCTCCGCGGTAGCGGGGAAATCCATAGCCGTGGATCCAGACGAGGTCGATGTCGCTCGCTCGAAGAGCGATGCCCTCATCGAGGATCTTGGCGCCTTCATTGATGAGGGCGTAGACGCAGCGCTCGACAATCTCATCCTTGGTGAACGAGCGGCGCTCGATGCCGAGCTCCCGGGAGACTCCCTCGATGAGGGACGCGATCGCGGGATCGGGGATGGGGGTGCGGCTCTCTTTCTCGTAGCGATAGAAGCCTGCTCCGGTCTTCTGCCCGAAGCGTCCGAGCTCGCAAATTCGATCGGGGATGGTCGAATAACGAAGGTGCTTCGGCCGCGTCGCTTCCTGGCTCTTTCGGACGGCCCAGCCGATATCGAGCCCGGCGAGGTCCGCCATGGCGTAAGGCCCCATGGGAAGCCCGAGCTCGACGACCGCTTGGTCGACCTCATGCGGAAGCGCTCCGTCCTCGAGAAGGAAGTCCGCCTGTCTCCGGTAGGCGTAGAGCATGCGGTTTCCGACGAAACCGTCGCAGACGGAGACGAGGACGGCGACCTTGTCGAGCTTCTTCGCGAGCTGGAAAACGGAGGCGATGGTCTCCTTCGACGTCTCGGCTCCGCGCACGCACTCCATGAGCTTCATGACGTTCGCGGGGCTGAAGAAGTGAGTCCCGATGACGCTCGCGGGCCTCGAGGTCGAGCGCGCGATCTCGTTCACGTCGAGTGAGGAGGTGTTCGTCGCCAGGATCGCGCCCTCCTTGCAAATGGAGTCGAGCTTCTCGAAGACGTTCTTCTTGACGAGCATCTCCTCGAAGACCGCCTCGACGACGATGTCGGCCTGGGAGAGCCGCGAGAAATCCGTCGTTCCCGAAAGGAGGGACAGGCGTTTGTCGAAGTCGTCTTTCGAGAGGCGCCCCTTGCTCATGCTGGACTCGTAAAGACCGCGAATCTTCTCGAGCCCGCGCTCGAGGGCGGAGCCGTCGCCCTCGACGACCACGACCGGGATTCCCGCGTTCGCGAAGCACATCGCGATTCCGCCCCCCATGGTCCCGCATCCAATGACCCCGGCGGTGCCGATCTCCTTCGCCTTGGTGTCCGGCGGCACGTCGGGGATCTTGGCGGCCTCGCGCTCCGCGAAGAACACGTGGCGCAGCGCTTTCGACTGGTCCGAGCTCAGGAGCTTGAGAAAAATCTCGCGCTCTTTTCGAAAGCCCTGATCCAGGGGGAGGCTGACCGCCGCCCTCAACGCTTCAATCGCGGCGAGGGGCGCTTCCAACCCCCGGGACTTCGCGGCGGCTTTCTCCGCCTCCGCGAAAGCAGCGGGGTCGTCGGCCACTGGGAGCTCCGAGGTTCGCCGGAGAGAGGTTCTGCTCGCGCGGGCGGTCGCGGCCGAAAGCAGATCTCCCGAGGCGATCTCGTCCAGGATGCCCAGGGCGTGAGCCTTCGCGGCGGGAATGAGCTTCCCCTCGGTGACGAGCGCGAGGGCCTCTCGAATGCCGATGAGTCGCGGAAGCCTTTGAGTTCCACCGGCCCCGGGGATGATCCCGAGGGTCACTTCGGGAAGACCGAGGCGGGCGTCGGAGGAGGCGATGCGCGCGTGGCATCCGAGGGCGAGCTCCAGCGCTCCACCCGCGGCCACTCCGTGGATCGCGGCGACGACGGGCTTGGTCGATCGCTCGACCGTGTCGATGAGCTCGGGAAGGGAAGGGGTGCCGGGCGGCGGCTCCTTTCCGAACTCCCGGATGTCGGCGCCGGCGCTGAACATCTTGCCCTTGCCCGAGAGGACGATCGCGTCCACGCTCTTGTCGGCAAGTGCCCGCTCGAGCTCCGTCATGAGATGCGTCCGCACCGCGGCGCCGAGGCCGTTCACCGGCGGGTTGTCGATGAAAACAACACGCACGTTGTCGCTCACGTTTGATATCCTCCGGCGGAACTCTAGCATGACCCGCGTTCCTTACGACGACTTCGCCGATATCTACGACGCCTGGTGCGGGAGTGCCCCCATCACGCAGAAGAACCACGGTTTCTATCTGCGAAAGCTCGTGGAGTCTCCCGGTCCGGTGGTGGAGCTCGGGGTCGGAACCGGACGCATCTGTATCGAGGTGGCGAAGCAGGGAAGGCCGATCACCGGAGTCGATTCTTCGAGCGCGATCCTCGAGCTATGCCGCAAGCGAGTGCGCGAGGCAGGGGTCGAAGGCCGCCTGTCTCTGATCCAGGCGGACTTCCGCGACTTCGTTCTCCCGGCGCCCGCGGATCTCATCGTCCTCCCGTTCCACTCGATCGGGCACCTCCTGACCGATGACGACAAGCTGCGAGCGATGAAGCAGGTTCGAAGTCAGCTCCGGGACGGCGGCCGGTTCGTCTTCGACCATTTCATCTTCGACCCGGGCTTCGTCCAGCCGGGCGTTCCTCATCTTCGGGCCGAGTTCCGAAACGCCGAAACCGGCCGCGACCATATCCTCTGGGAGGCGTCGACCCACGACATGGAGCACCAGGTAATCCGGATCGTCGTCTGGACCGACGAGATCGATTCCGGCGGAATCGTCGTGAGCCGCCGCTATCGGCGTATCAACTTGTCCTGGATCACCCCCGAGCAGAGCCATCGGCTCCTCGAAGACGCGGGCTTCGAGGTCGAGGCGGTGCACGGGGACTTCGAAGAAAACCGGTTGACGGAAAAGTCAACGCATCAAATCTGGGTGGCACGAAAATGAACCTGTCGATGTTTTTCCTTCTCGCTATCGACCTCGTCCTCCGGGGCGGGCGGGTGATGGACCCGGAGACCGGCCTCGACGCGGTGCGCAACGTGGGCATTACCGGCGGAACCATCGTCGCCATCAGCGAAGAGCCTCTCGAGGGGACGGTCATCATCGACGCCTCGGGGCTCGTCGTGTCGCCGGGGTTCATCGATCTCCACGCGCACGGACAGGACCCGGTGAGTAACCGCCTCCAGGCGCAGGACGGAGTCACGACCGCGCTCGAGATGGAGATCGGGGTCTACCCGGTCGGGGCATGGCTCGCCTCCCGGGAAGGAAAGGCGGTGATCCACTACGGCGGCACCGTCGGCCACCTTCCCGCCCGCGCCAAACTTTTCCACGACATCGACATCGGAAGCTGGGCCCTCGGAGACGACGCCGACCCGAACCGCCAGCGGCTCATGAAGGTGTCCGACTACGAGGATAAGGCGACGAGCGACGAGGAGCTGCGAAAGCTCGAAGGACTCATGGTGCGTGGCCTCGAAGAGGGAGGCCTGGGCTTCGGCCTTGGCATCACCTACACGCCAGGCGCGACTCGCGAGGAAATTCTCAGGCTCTTCGAGGTCGCTCGGGCGCAGAACGTCCCCATCTACGTTCACCTGCGAGGCGAGGGCTCCGGCGGCACGCTGGGAGCGTTTCAAGAGTGCATCGCGAACGCGGCCGCGACGAGCGCCTCTCTTCACATCGTCCACATGAACTCGAGCGCCGGGGATCTGGGAAAGACGACGCTTTCGATGATTCGTGGAGCGCGCGCGGCGGGTCTCGACGTCACCACCGAGGCCTATCCCTACACGGCGGGCTCGACCCGCCTCGAATCCGCGCTCTTCGACTCCTGGGTGGAGCGACCCGACGAGGATTTCCAGAATCTACAGTGGCCGCTGACGGGAGAGCGCCTGACCCGCGAGAGCTTTCAAAGATTCCGCGAGGAGGGCGGCTGGGTAATCATCCACGGCGGCCGCTCGGAAGAGGTGAACGAGTGGATCACGGCGCAGCTCGACGTCATGGTCGCGAGCGACGGCATCCCGTTCTTCAACGGACCGGCTCACCCGAGGGGCGCGGGCACGTTCGCGCGCGTCCTCGGCCGCTACACTCGAGACAAGAAGAGTCTCCCGCTGATGGCCGCCCTCCGGAAGATGACGTTGATGCCGGCCGAGCGCCTCGCCGGAGCGGCCCCTCAGATGAAGAAGAAAGGCCGCATCCAGATCGGCGCCGACGCCGACATCACGGTCTTCGATCCGGATACGATCCTTGACCTCTCCACCTACGAAAAGGGAGACCTTCCCTCGCGCGGCATCGCGCACGTTCTGGTCGGAGGTACTTTCGTCGTGCAGGACTCGAAGCTCGTCGAGGGCGTTTTCCCGGGGAGACCGATTCGCTCGGCGCGTCCCCAGTGAGCTCCTATTGGTGCTGGCGCTGATGGCGGACCATGTCCACGAGGATCGCCCGCGTCTCCTCCGAGGATCTTGCCTCCCGGGAGAAGGGAATGCGCAAGCCGCGCATTCCGTCTCCGGTCTCGACGCGCAGATGAAATCCCAGGCGATCCACCGCGGTCATCTTGGCGTCGGTTCCCTCGACTCCGCCGATCCCGCGCGCGAGGAGCAGCATCGCGTCGACGTGGTCCTCGTTCATATGATCGAGGATGCCCCGCGCCGCGTCGGCGAGAGGGTCGGGCTCGGCGCTCGCGTAGTCCTTTGCCTCGACCCAGCCCATGACCCCGAAGCCGCCGACGAAGTACACGTCGATGATCTCCATCTGGAAAAACGCGAAATCCTTGAAGTCGACCCAGTACGACGAATTCGGGTGCCGGGCAAGGTAGTCTTCGCGGACCGGCGCGCTGGTCGTCTTCGCCACCCGTCCCATCAGCGTCACTCGGCCCGCTCCCAGAGGATCCTCGGCGGCGCCCGGCTCGGTGACGAGGAGGCTCGCGCGCGGATCCCCGAGGAGGTTTTGGGTGTGCATTGCCATGGTGCTGATGAGGAAGGTGGGATTCCCGCGCCCGTCGAGCCCATACGGCATGACGGAGCCGAAGGGCCAGTCCGGTTGTCGCCGCGAGAGAGTGGACAGTGCTCCAACGCGACCCATGTGGACGAGGGTGCGAGCTCGCTCGGCGTAGGTCGGTTCCGGGATCTCGGGTCCCGTGCCCTCGGAAGCAGGTCGCGCATGTTCTCTTTGGCTCAAATATTCCTCCTCATGTACCCGCTCATCGTAGGCCAAGGCACCGCGTGGTGAAAGCGGAGCGTCTTTCCGCGGACCTCTCGTTGCCGCGGGAGGGTGTCGCCGCCGTCCTGCGCCTCCTTTCGGAAGGTGCCACCGTCCCGTTCATCGCCCGCTATCGCAAGGAGGCGACGGGCGGCCTCGACGAGGTCCAAATACGTGTCATCGAAGAGCAGGATGCGTACTGGACGGAGCTCGAGGCGCGGCGCGAGACGGTGCTCGCGGAAATCGCGGAGCAGGGAAAGCTCACCGACGAGCTCGCGCGGGCGATCGCGTCGTGCCGCACGAAAGCCGAGCTCGAAGACCTCTATCTCCCCTTCAAGCCCAAACGCCGCACGCGCGCCGCCATCGCCAGAGAGCGCGGACTCGAGCCGCTGGCGGAGCAGATGTGGGCTCAGCCGAGAACACCGGCGCCTCGGGAGGCCGCTCGAGCCTTTGTGAACCCCGAAAAACAGGTTCCCGACGCCGAGACCGCCCTCGCGGGCGCCCGGGATATCTGCGCCGAAACGATCTCCGAGAACGCGGAGATCCGGAAGCGCTTGCGCGAAGCTTATCTTCGCGACGGCGTCGTCCGCGTCGCGAAGAAGAAGGAGTACCGGGACCAGAAGACCAAGTTCGACACCTACGCCAGCTACGAGGAGCCGCTGCACGCGATTCCATCTCATCGGTATCTTGCGATCCGCCGGGGCGAAGCGGAGGGAGTCCTGCGCGTGGACCTTCATCTCGAGGTCTCGCCCCATCTCCGGTTCATCGAGAACCAGGTTCCGCTGAAGCAGGGATCGCCGTGGACCCCGCAAGTGCGCCTTGCGATCGACGATGCCCTCGAGCGCCTGCTCCTGCCCTCCGTCGAGGCCGACGCCGGGGCGGAGCTGAAGCGCCGCTCCGACGCCGCGGCGATCGAGATCTTCGCCAAGAACCTCAGGGAGCTCCTGCTCGCCGCCCCCTTCGGATCGAAGGCCGTCCTGGGCATCGACCCCGGACAGAGGACGGGCTGCAAGTGCGCGGTCGTGGACGAGACGGGGAAACTCCGCGAGCACACGACGATCCACCTCGTGCAGGGCGAAGCCGCGATGGCGAAAGCGGCAGAAACCCTGCGCGCGATCGTGGCGAAGTTCCCCCTGCGGGCCGTCGCCGTCGGCAACGGCACCCACGGACGCGAGACGGAAGCCTTCGCCCGCGACGTGCTCGGGACGTCCGGCGTCGTTTGCGTTTCCGTCAGCGAGTCCGGCGCGAGCGTCTACTCCGCGAGCGACATCGCCCGCGAGGAGTTTCCCGACCTCGACCTCACGGTGCGCGGCGCGGTGAGTATCGCAAGGCGCCTCCAGGACCCTCTCGCGGAGCTCGTGAAGGTCGACCCCAAGAGCATCGGTGTCGGCCAGTATCAGCACGACGTCTCCCAGCCGCTCCTCGCGAAGAAGCTCGACGAGGTGGTCGAAAGCTGCGTCAACGCCGTCGGCGTCGACCTGAACACCGCAAGCGGTCCACTTCTGAGCCACGTCGCGGGAATCGGCCCGTCGCTCGCGAAAAAGATCGTGCGCCATCGCAACGAGAAGGGTCTATTCAAGACCCGCGAAAATCTGCGCAAAGTTTCGGGCCTCGGCCCGCGCGCCTTTGAGCAAGCGGCCGGCTTCCTGCGCATTCAGGGCGGCCCGCAGCCTCTCGACGGAAGCGCCGTCCATCCGGAGCGCTATGCGCTGGTCGAGCGGATGGCGAAAGACCTCGGAGCCCCGGTGGCGAAGCTCGTGGGCAACGGCGAAGCACTCGAGGGAATCGACCTCGCCAGGTACGAGTCCGGCGACGTGGGCAAGTTCACGCTGAACGACATCCTCCAGGAGCTGAAGAAGCCGGGCCGCGACCCGCGCGCCTCGTTCGAACCCCCGAAGTTCCGCGCCGACGTGCGCACCCTCGAAGATCTCGAGGCCGACATGGAGCTCGAAGGCGTCGTCACCAACGTCACCGCCTTCGGAGCATTCGTAGACGTAGGCGTCCACCAGGACGGGCTGGTCCACATCTCCCAACTCTCGAACCGCTTCGTGAAGGATCCGGCGGAAGTGGTGAAAGTGGGCGACAAGCTCAAAGTCCGCGTACTCGAGGTGGACCTGGAACGCCGAAGAATTTCTCTGTCCGCCCGAGATAAAATAGCCCCGAGAAGAGGTCCTCCATGAAAACCGTAACCAACAAGACGCGCGCGCCCCTCAAGGTGCCGCTACCGCGAGGGAAATCCCTCCACCTCGGCCCCAGCAAATCCGGCCAGATCCGCGACGAGGACGCCGACCACGCGGGATTGAAGAAGCTCGTCGAAGGCGGCAAGCTCGCGATCCTCGAGGGCGGCACCCACGAGTCCGGCCTCGCCGGCGGCACCACCGCCCCCCACGAGGCCACCCACGGATTCGGCAAGGCCAACTTCAGACAGAGAAAGGGAGGGGACAGATAAGCGGCCGCCCCCGAAGCTACTCGCCTGGTTTGATGCGGACGATCGGGTACGCGAAGGGACTGTCTTGCTCGGCGAGGTCCTCGATTTTCCGAATGATGTCTCCATCGCTCATCCGCCTGATGTGTTCCTGCGGCCAGAAGATAAGACCCGCGAAGGGACGTCCGTCTCCGATCCAAGTTTCACCGGTGCGTTGAATCGCTTCGTCGTTCGTCACGAAGACGCGGCTGCTCGATGCGGCATATTCGAACAAGACGGGGTCTTTGGTTCTCTCGGGGAATAGATCGACCGCGCGCTGGACATCCTAGTTTCGGCGGACCATTCCATCGACGACTTGTTGACGCACGCAAGCGTCGAAGAAAAGGGGAAAGCGACCGGCCACTAGCGGCGACGGCTCAGGTACTCGGCGCGTTTGCGATCGTGCTCGGCAACGACTTTCTCGTCCTCGACGAACGAAGCCTCGATCTCATCCTTGTGGTCGTAGCGGTACGTCAGTGCAGCATGCACCTGACTGAGCGTCAAAGGGGCGGCTGTGGCGAACACGTTGAGCATTTGTTCCGGAGTGTGGCCCTCTTCGTGCAAGCAGACGATGTCCATGACCCTGATTCGAGTCCCGTCGATGCAGGCCTTTCCACCACAGACCTCTGGGTCCTTGCTGATGTGCGCGTAAACCTGCGCGGTAGTGGCCATGACTGATTCCATTATAGCGTCTCGACTGTTCGAAGGGGTTCCGCCAGCGCTTGCTCATGCCCGCGGAGTCGTCGACTCGATGGCCGACATTTCTTCGACCAACTCC
The DNA here is from genome assembly GCA_964553925.1 of uncultured Acidobacteriota bacterium. Classification (GTDB taxonomy): domain Bacteria; phylum Acidobacteriota; class Vicinamibacteria; order Marinacidobacterales; family SMYC01; genus DAISKN01. The sequence goes on along the minus strand of CAZKNR010000112.1, from coordinate 11,202 downwards.
CGAGGCAGACACTTCTCGTCCTTCAGCTCGCGCGCCATCTCCGGCCGGACCGGCGCCTTGGGCCAGGCGCTCGGTTCCTCCGCCGACGATCGGCGGACTTCACGCTCCAGTTTCGTGAGGTCGACCGCTCGACCCAGCTCGACCCCCACGTCGGATGCTAGCGCTCGGCCGGCGACCGAAGGGGCGTTCCACGGTTTCGGCAAAGCCAACTTCAGCCAGAGCAAGGGAGGGGACCGATAAACGTCCCATCCACGGCCGAGTCCCAGTCGATGGGAGCGTACCGCCACTTCGGCGCTGATACCGGCGTGGCTATTTCGAGGGTTTACTGATGTATCGGATAGGTACCCGGAACGGCTCGTCTTCCTGAGCGAGAGCTTCGAAGGAACGGATGAAGTCTCCAGCACTCATGTCGTAGTAGAGCAGCTCTTCCCAGAACACCATTCCGTTGATGGACCGTCTCGCGGCCAGCCAGTCGTTCACGGTTTGGATGATACCGGAATCATTCGTGACGAAGACTCGCCCGGACGCTACGGCGTATTCCAGAAGGACAGGGTCTTTCGTTCGTTCGGGGAAAACATCGATCGCCCGTTCGACGTCCCAGCCCCGCCGGGTGAGGCCTTCCACTATCGATTGTTGGACGTGAGCGTCCGAGAAGAGAGGGAAGCGGCCGGCCACTACTGATTGGCGTTCAGGCGCTTCAGCTTCGCCACCACTTCCTGATCTTCCTTGAAGGAAGCTTCGATTTCCTCTGGATGGTCGTAGTAATACGTGAGGGCGGCATAGACCTGGGCCAGAGTCAGAGGAATGGAATACACGTTCAGCATCTTTTCCGGCGCGTAGCCGTGCTGGTGAAGTCCGACGATATCCATGACACGGATACGAGTCCCGTCGATGCAGGCCTTTCCACCACAGACCTCTGGGTCCTTGCTGATGTGCGCGTAAACCTGCGCGGTAGTGGCCATGACTGAGTCCATTATAACGTCTCGACGGTTCGAATAGGTTCCGCCAGCGTCCTGCGCATGCCCGCGGAGTCGTCGACTCGATGGCCGAGCATTTCTTCGACCAATTGCCGAGGTATGCTTTTCTCGAACCTCAGCTCGCGCGCCATCTCAGGCGCGACCGGCGCCTTCGGCCATATCGAACTGGAGCGACCTCTGCCGTGCAGGGTGCGATCGAAACCCGGGAAAATTACTATTTCTAGGGGCTTACGATAACATCTTCAGGATGTGGACGCGAAACCATTACTTTGCGCCGAGAGTGGGAGTCATTCCTGTCGTTGAGCGCTGACGATGTTCTTGCGGTTAAGGTTGATGAGAAGGTTCTCACAATTCATGACGTCCTCGCCCCGCAACCATTTGACGCTTCCTGGAACGTCAGCATCGGAGATTTCCAACACAGATCCGTCGTTCAATGTAATGCTCTTCCCCGCTGCTTCAACCCTCGTGACCCAGTACTCCTCCTTGCAGTTCGGGTCCGCCATGGCGCCTTGCATGATTATATCTTTGAAGCCCGACGTCGGCAGGTCCTGTGCAGTGACTGTTGGAGGAGAGGTAATCGTAAAGGAATCCAGGAAGACCGTCACTTGCGCCGCACTGGGATCGGGGTCCGTGATCACCGTTGCTTGGTAGGCAAAGTCTTCCGCGATGTACGCGCGAGTGACGATCACCATGTTCCCTTCGCTCAGGACAGGTCCGACGAATTTCAATGCCCTCAAAGGTCGCCTGCGTTATCCGGCGATAGAATTCCCAGAACAGCCCCTGGTTGGCCGACTTAGGAAATCATCCCTGGGGGAGTCGCGTGACGTGCGCGTTAGCCGACTTACCGAGTAGGCATATCGTCCACTCTCAACAAGGTATGCCACATCGGACAATGGCTGCCCCGGTTCCCACCTTGCAGTGGGCTCCATCGGCAACAAAATGAAAGGAAAAATGAGAGGTTAGCCGCGTGGCAGGTTGGGGGCCGCCCGCGAGGTGCGAACGCCGCGAATTCTATGAGAAGTCGCGGTCCGACGTCAACAAGGAAACTTTTCACTCCAGCACGGTCTCCAGAAAACGCCGCGCGGGGGAAGCCGCGCGCTTTTCGAATCTCGCGAACTGGTGCGACAGCTCGCGCATGCCCCTTCGCTTTCCCCAGAGGGATCCGGGAAGCCTTGGATCGTGTCCCACGAGCCGGGCGACGAGCCCACCGATCTCGAGACGCGACGCGAACGCGAGGGCGGGTGAGCCTATGGGGGCACACTTCGCGCGAATCCGCCGCGCGAGCTTGCCGGCCTCGCGATCGAGGGCATCCAGATCGTAGACCCGGTCGACGGGAATGTCGCTGAGGAGAGCGCCATGGAGCGCGATCCCGGGAGCCCGGTCGAGATACCCTCGAGCGCGCGTTTGCGCCCAGGCCTTCGGCCAGGCAGGTCGCACGAACGTCGACCCATCCCACGGACGGAAGCCGTCGAACCATAGCGAAGCACGAAGCCGGTCCCGCTCGCCTCGCGGGACGGGCATCTTCAGCGCGAGAACGATCCACTCGCCGTCCCACGGCTCCTCGGGATCCCTCTCGAGACGCGCTTCGATTCCCTCGACGACCACGGCCTGGTCAGATGACGGTCGGTAGAGCGCCGCGCGCGTCGGGCCCGTGCGCTCAAGGGAGCCCTCCGCCACCATGCGAGTGAGGTGGCTCTTCACGTTGGTCGCGGAGATGCGGAGGGGACGGGCAAGAGCGATGACCTGGGCAGCGGTGAGGCTCCGGCCCGCGAGGACGAATATCCCGAATAGCGTGGTGCGGGTGGAGCTCGGACCCATGGTTGCAAAGATAAGACAACATGGATTAGAGTTGCAACTAACAAGGAGGCGTCATGGCGGCGAAGAGCTTCAAGAATTGTCAGTCCTGCGGGATGCCTTTGAGCCGGGACGAGCGCGGGGGAGGAACGACCGCGGACGGCTCAAGAAGCGAGATGTACTGCTCGCACTGCTATGAGGGCGGGCGCTTCACCCTTCCCGACATCACCGCGAGCGAGATGCAGAAGCGGGTGAAGGGGAAGCTGAAGGAAGCGGGGTTCCCCGGCTTTCTCGCCGGTCTCTTCTCGCGAAAGGTCCCGAAGCTCGAGCGCTGGCGATAGCGATTACTTTCGAATGCTAGCCGGCGGCCGGGCGTCCGTCGGGAGCAGGCTCTCGAACGTCAGCGGGTCCCGGATCTCGTGAAAGGATTCGCGGGCCTGCTCGAGGAGCGTCGGCTGCGTCATTAGATCGAGACCCGTGGCGGCGAGGGTCTTGGCGGCGACGGTCATGGCCTTCTCGCCGATACTCGTTCCCGTCGAGGCCGCGACCTGCCACGAATGGCCGGGGGCTCCGAACGCGTAGGAAGCGACGACGAGACTTCCCGTGGGTACGTGCCACGAGAGATCGCCTTGGTCCGTCGAGCTCGCGCGCTGTTCCGGCTCTTCGGGAACCGGGTCGATGCCTTCGAAGAGCGCGCGGTCGGGAATCGAGGCGAGCTCTTTCTGGGTCTCGCGCGCGAACGCGCGCTCCTCGTCGTCGAACCTCGGAGCGCCCACGGTCTCGAGGTTGTCGTGAATGAGATTCGAGAGCGCACGATTCGGAAGGACTTCGTGGGCGTCTCCGTCGACGACGTAGCTCATCTCTGTCCCGGTCATCAACGCCGCCCCTCGGGCGATGTCGAGGAGGCGGGCGAAAACCTCCTCGACGGTGTCGTGCCGGTCGGCACGGACGTAGTACCAGGAGGCCGCCTTCGGAGGCACGACGTTCGGCTGACCGCCGCCATCGGTCACGACGTAGTGAATCCGCGTGTCCTGGGGCACGTGCTCGCGGAGGTAGTTGGCGCCGATGTTCATGAGCTCGAGAGCGTCGAGGGCGCTTCTTCCCTGGTGCGGGGAGACCGAGGCGTGGGCGGGAAGGCCAGCGAACGCGAACCTCGCTCCGAGGACCGCTTTGCTATAGGAGTAGCTCGCCCCGGTGCGGTCGCTCGCGTGCCAGGAGAGGACGGCGTCGACGTCGTCGAAGAGGCCGTCCCGGAGCATGTAGGTTTTGGCGTCGACGGTCTCCTCGGCGGGAGTCCCGTAGAGCCGCACGGTGCCGGGGAGCTTTTCCGCCGCCATCACCCGGCTGAGAGCGATCGCGGCCGCCGTAGTTCCCGTTCCAAAAACGCTGTGGCCGCAGCCGTGCCCGGCGACGATCGACGGGTCCTCTCGGGCCTCGCGCCGGGGGACCGCCTTCTGGGAAACGCCCATGAGAGCGTCGTACTCCGCGAGAAAGGCGATGACGGGCTTTCCCTCGCCGTAGCTCGCGACGAAGGCGGTGGGCATTCCCGAGACGTCCGCCCGGACGGAAAAGCCGCTCTCGCGCAGCCAGTCCGAAAGTTCGTTCGAGGACTTCGTCTCCTCGAGCCCGGGCTCGGCGTAGGTCCAGATGGCCTGATTGACGTCGTGCATCCGCGAGTGGATCTCGTCCACGCGCGCGAGAACGGCGTCCTTCAGCGAGGCGGCGGCGACGACGGCGAGAAGCAGGTTCATGGATTCGCACCCGTCGTCGGGTGATAGTTGGGATACGGCGGACGACGCGGCATGACCACCGGCTGATTCTTCAGTGCCTCGAGCGTGAGCTCGACGGCGCGCTCGAGCTGAGGATCGCGCCCCGCGGCAACCGACGCCGGGTCGTTCTCGACCTCGACATCAGGGGCGATGCCGACGTTCTCCACTTCCCAGTCTCCGTGGAGCCCGTAGATCGCGATTCGCGGAGCGGTCACGACGCCGCCGTCGATGAGCGGTGGGTAGTCGTAGATGCCGACGAGCCCTCCCAGGTTCGCTTGCCCACGAGAGGCCCGAGCTTTTCTTGTCGGAACATCCAGGGAAGAGCGTCGCCTCCCGAGCCCGCCATCTCGTTGATGACCATCGTCTTCGGTCCGTAGATCGCGGCTGTGGGTGAGCAGTAGTCCGCGCCTTCCCGCGTCGTCAGGCAGTTCCGGAGCGGACGCTTCAGGAGATCGATGATGTAGTCCGCGATGGCGCCGCCGTGGTTGTACCGCTCGTCGATGATCGCGCCCTCCTTGCCGATCTGCGCGAAGAAGTACCGGTTGAAGCTCGTGTAGCCGCCGGCCGCCGTGTCGGGCACGTGGACGTAGGCGAGTCTTCCTCCGCTGAGCTTGTCCACCCTGCGCCGGTTGTCCTCGATCCAGGCCTGGAGCCGCAGGGCGGTTTCGTCCTCCACGGGCACGACCGTCACCTCGCGGGCGCCGGCTCCGTCGGGGCTCGCTCCGACTTTCAGGCGGACTTGTCTCCCCGCGGTGTTCTCGAAGAAGGCATAGACGCTCTCGGGCGGGCGGACGTCCCTTCCGCTCACTTCCAGCAGGTACTCGGAGGCGACGACGTTGACCCCCGGCTGAGTCAGGGGCGCCCGCAAGCTCGGGTTCCAGCTCTCTCCGTTGAAGACTCGCGCGAAACGGTAGCGGCCGTTCTCGACGGCGAAGTCGGCGCCGAGGAGGCCGCCCTTCACCTTCGGAGCGTCGGGGAAATCGCCGCCGCCCACGAAGACGTGCCCGAGAGTGAGCTCGCCCAGCATCTCGGTAAAGAGGTAGTTCAGATCGGCCCGGCTCGAGACCCGCTCGAGAAAGCCTTGGTACTTTTCCGAGGCGGCGTCGAGGTCGAGACCGTGAAACGCGGGGTCGTAGAGGAAATCGCGCTGGATGCGCCAGGTCTCCCGATACATCTGCCGCCACTCCGCCCGCGGATCGACGTACACTTCCATCGCCTCGAGCGCGATCTCGCGCGGTGCCGCGCGCTCCGCCTCTTCGGTGCCGGAGAGGAGCCACTGGTCCACGAGCTTGTACAGCATCTTCGCTCCGTCCGACGAGAGATCGAAGGCGGTCACGTTCTCGACGAGCTTCTCCACTTTGCGGCCTTCGAGGCGAAAGCGATGGACCGCGAGCTTCGGCGGAAACTCGTCGAGCGGCGGGATGAGCGCTTGCTCCAGGAGGTAGATCTCTCCCGATTTCCCCGCCTGGATTCCGGCGTAGCTTGCCGCGGGAACGGGAAGCGCGAGAATGCGTTGGCTGATGCCGTCGAAGTCGATTGAGACGACCGGAGGTGCCTCTTCGCTCTTCTCGTCCTTCGCTTTTGGCTCTTTTGGCTGCGGCTCCTCCTCGTCGCTTTCCGGAGCGAGGGGAGACGGAAGATCCTTCCTCAGGACGGCGACGTACACGTTGCGCCGAACCGGCCGCTCGAAGCTCGAGAGATCGAGCCAGCCGACGGAAAGTCCGAAATCGGTCGAAGCGGTGAAATAGAGGTGCTCGCCGTTCGAATCGAACACGGGAAACCGGGCGTCGCTCATCCCGTCGGTGAGCCGGGTGCTCTTGCCGGTCTCGAGGGAGTAGACGAAGACGCTCCTCATGTGGTTCTCGAGCGGCTTGGTGTACGCGATGTACCGGCTGTCCGGAGACCAGGCGGGGTCGATGGCCCGCAAGATGTCCTCGTAGCGGTCGGAATCCACGTTCACCGGGACGCCTGTGTCGATCGCCACGTACCACAGGTGGCGCCTCTTGTCGGTGTACGCGATCTTTTTCCCGTCGGGCGACCAGACCGGGGAGTAGAAGAAGGACGGCGGGGAGCCGAGATCGATCTTGCGCACCTCTCCGAGGCCGCCCTGACTCCGTATGTGGAGCTGATACTCGCCGGTCTCGTCGGAAAAGTAAGCGACCGACTGGCCGTCGAGGGCCCACGCGGGATCGCGCTCGGCGACGGCGGGCGAGCTCGTCAGGTTTCGGATGTCTCCTTTTTCCGCGGGCGCCGTCAAGATCTCCCCGCGCGCTTCGAAAGCGACGCGAACGCCCGAGGGCGAGAGCGTCCCCACCTGGATCTGGTCCGCGACCTTCTCGAAGCGAGGGCGCGTCGCCGGGACGTCGCCCGCGATCTCGACTTCGATTGCGCTGGCCGTCTCGGACGCGAGGTCGAAGAGATGAAGCGCCCCGAACTGCTCGTACACGATCGCCCCCGGTCCGGCGGAGGCCGACTTGAGATCGAGGCCCTCGTTCCGAACGACTTCGCGCACCGCCGACGTTGCCGTATCGAACGCGAAGAGCGTCACCGGGCCGTTGCGGTCGGAAAGGAAGTAGACGGTGTCGCCGACCCACATCGGATTCGAGTCGTTCGAGTTCTCCCGCGGGATCTTCGTGAGCTCCAGGTCCGAGAGCCGCGCGACCTGGACTGAAGTCGTTTGGCCGCCGCGATAGCGCTTCCACGCTTTCTGCCACTGCATGTTGGCAACGTAGGCGAGGCGCGCGCCGTCGGGCGAGAACGATCCTTCCTCGGCCCGCCACATCGGAAGCGGCTCGGGGAATCCCCCCTCGTGCGGGACGGTGAAGAGCCGTCCGAAGTCGGCATAGGCGTCGCGGCCCGAGCGGAAAAGGACCGCCTTGCCGTCTCGAGTCCAGGACACCGCGGTGTCCGCCCCTGGATGCCAGGTCAAGCGGCGGGGGCTTCCGCCCGAGGCGGAAACGACGAACACGTCCACGTTGCCGTCGTACTCGCCGGTGAAAGCGATGTGGGCGCCGTCGGGAGAAAAGACGGGAGTCGCCTCGTGGCCTCCGGTCGTGATCTGTCTCGCGGCGCCGCCTTCACGCGGCACCGTCCAGAGGTAGCCTCCCCAGGAGAAGGCGATCGAAGTCTCGCTGAGACTGGGGTCCTGGAGCATGAGCGGGGCGAACAGCACGGGGAGAAGCCACATGGGTGTCGTGTCCTTTCTATGCGGGACTATACCGCAGCGGTCGGTAGCGAGTTTCGCGCGACGCGTTCGAAGTCGCGTATCTGGGCTTGCCGCCACTCTTCGCTCTTTCCCAGGGTCTCGCCGAGAAGGCCCGCGACCGCAGGGGCGGCCTCGAGAGCGGCTCGGGCGTCGAGGAGAAGCGCCCGCGTCCTTCTCGAAAGAACGTCCTCGACGGTGCGCGCCATCTCGCGGCGGGCCGCCCATACGACCTCGCCCGCCTTGACCTCGAGCGCCGGGTGGATCCTCTGCTCGAAGCGCGGATCCTCGCGCAGGAGTGCCGCGACGGACGGCGCTTCCGACCCGTACCGCGCGAGGTCGCCGAAGCTCCCGGAGTCGGGGTGGTAGCCGTGGATTCGGAGCTCCGACGTCACCGAGGCCTTTTCCTCGAGCCCTGCCACGAGCGCCGCCTGGTCGATCGTGTCCTCCGCCATTTTCCGATACGTGGTCCACTTTCCTCCGGCGAGGGTGACGAGGCCCGAGCGCGAGATGTGCACCGTGTGGTCTCTCGAGATTGCGGCCGTTTGGGAGCCCGAGCCCGCAAGTGGCCGGATGCCCGCAAAGGCGGAGAGGATGTCGCGGCGTCCCGGGTCCTTCGTCAGATATCGAGCGATGTGCTCGAGGAGAAACGCGATCTCCTCCGCGCGCGGTTGAGGCTCGAAGGAGACCTCCTCGATCGGCGTATCGGTCGTCCCCACGACCACTCGGCCTTGCCACGGGATGGCGAAGAGGACGCGCCCGTCGGCCGTATGCGGAACCATAATCGCGCTCGTCCCCGGGAGGAAATCGCGGGGGAGGACGATGTGAGCTCCCTGGCTCGGCCGGATCATCGGCGCGGGATCGGCTTCGTCGAGCCGCCGCACGGAATCGGTGAAGGGTCCGGTCGCGTTCACCACGACTTTCCCCTCGACCGCGATCTCCCGGCCCGTCTCTTCGTCGCGCGCCACGAGCCCGCGCACCACGTCGCTTTTCTTCAGAAGGCGAACGACCGGAGCGTAGTTGAGAACCACGGCTCCCTCGGAAGCGGCGGTCGAGGCGAGCTCGATTGCGAGCCGGGCGTCGTCGAACTGTCCGTCGTAGTAGATGACTCCGCCCCTGAGCCCTTCAGTCTCGATCGTCGGCAGGAGCTCGAGAGTCTCCTCCTTCGAGAGATTTCGTGAAGGCCCGAAGCCTAGCTTTCCCGCGAGCATGTCGTAGAGGCGAAGCCCGATCCCGTAAAACGGCGCCTCCCACCAGTCGTAGCTCGGCACGATGAAGGGAAGCTCGCCCACGACGTGGGGCGCGTTCCGCCGAAGAAGGCCCCGCTCTTTCAGCGCCTCGAGAACGAGGGAGACGTTCCCCTGCTTCAGGTAGCGCACCCCTCCGTGGACGAGCTTCGTGCTTCGGCTCGACGTTGCCCGCGCGAAGTCGGCGGCCTCGAAGAGTGCGGTCCGGTATCCGCGGGAGGCGGACTCGATGGCGCAGCCGAGCCCGCTCGCGCCCCCGCCGATGACAAGAACGTCCCAGCTTCGGGGCTCTGCCTCGAGCCGCGCGACCATCGACTCTCGCTCCACGGGTCCTAGCATATAATTCACGCGCTTCGAAATCAGGAGAATAGAATTCCATGCGCAAAGGACTATTGGGGTGCGGTGCGGTATTGCTAGTTGTCATTGGGATCGGGGGAGCGCTCTTTCTCTGGGGCATGGGGGTCTACAACGATCTCGTCGGTCTCGACGAGGGAGTGAAGACCGCCTGGTCCCAGGTGGAGAATACGTATCAGAGGCGCGCGGATCTGATTCCGAACCTGGTACAGACCGTCGAGGGCGCGGCGGATTTCGAGAGGGAGACGCTGACCGAAGTCATCGAGGCGCGGTCGAAAGCGACTTCCGTCCAGATCACGCCCCAGGATCTGACGAACCCCGAGGCGCTCGCGCGATACCAGCAGGCGCAGGATTCGCTCTCGAGCGCTTTGAGCCGGCTGATGGTGGTGGTGGAGCGCTACCCCGAGCTCAAGGCGAACCAGAACTTCATCCAGCTTCAGGACGAGCTCGCGGGCACGGAGAACCGCATCGCCGTCGAGCGCAAGCGCTTCAACGAAGTGGCCCAGGGCTACAACACCGCGCGCCGGATCTTCCCCAAGAACCTCATCGCCGGGTGGTTCGGTTTCGGGGAGGCCGCGTACTTCGAGGCGGCGGAAGGCGCCGAGCAGGCGCCCAAGGTGGAGTTCGACTTCCGAGAGCGGTAGGCCGCGCCCATCGCCATGAACTTCTGGGCGCTCGGGCTCGCTCTCGTCTTTCAGGCGGCCCTTCCGGCGCTTACCGGCCGGGTCGTGGACCAGGCGGGGATCCTCTCGCCTGAAGAGGAAGCGAGCCTCACGAGGAAGCTCGAGAGCATCGAGAACGAGACGTCCGTCCAGTTCGTCGTCGCCACGATTCCGAGCCTCGACGGTCAGCCCATCGAGGACTACTCCATTCGGCTCGCCGAGGAGTGGAAGATCGGACAAAAAGGGCTCGACAACGGCGCCATCATTCTGGTCGTCCCCTCCGAGAGACGCATCCGCATCGAGGTCGGCTACGGTCTCGAGCCTTCGATTCCCGACGGCCTCGCCGGGCGCATCATTCGCGAGCGCGTCGCCCCGGCGTTTCAGGCCGGGAACTACTACCAGGGTCTGCTCGCGGCTGTCGAGGGGCTCGAGCTCGCGGCGCGCCGCGAGTACCCGGAAGCGCCGGCGCGTCAGCCTTCCGTCGGTATCAACGCCGGCGCCCTCCTCTTCACGTACCTCGTCGTGGGCGTTCTGGGAAACGCGATCGGGATCGTGCTCGGTGTCATCGCGGGTGCTCTCCTGTTTCCGCTGGTCGGCGGAAGCCTCGCCTTATTCCTCGGTCTCTGGTCGCTTCCCGTCGGAGGAATTCTCGGACTCTTCGCCGTCTTGCTTTTGAGGGGCTTCGGAAAGTCGGGGAGCTGGACCTGGCCGGAGTCTCAAGGCGGCGGGTCTCCGGGTTGGAGCCGCGGGGGGTTCGGCGGAGGCGGCTTCGGCGGGGGTGGCTTTGGAGGAGGAGGCGGATTTCGCGGCGGCGGCGGGAGCTTCGGGGGCGGCGGCGCGAGCGGGAGCTGGTAGTCACGATGCGGGTACCGCGCAAGCTTCGAAAGGACGTGAGCGAGAGGACTCTCGACGCGATCGCGCATGCGGTCGAGGAAGCGGAGTCGAAAACCTCGGGAGAGATCGTGGTCCACTTGGTCCATAGTCTGCTCCCTCTCGAGACCCCTCGCCGGCGAGCGCGCCGCGCGTTCGTCTCCCTCGGCATCCATCGAACCCGCAGGCGCAACGGAGTCCTGCTGTTCCTGGTGATGAAGAAGAGACTCTTCGAGATCGTCGCGGACGACGGGGTTCACGAGAAGGTGGGTGCCTCGGCTTGGGAGGGGATTGCCGGGCGAATCACGGAGACGATCGAGCGTGAGG
>CAZKNR010000111.1:0-3656 GCA_964553925.1 uncultured Acidobacteriota bacterium | reverse complement strand
CATGGCGGATTCTGCGCGCGAGCCCCGGAGTCATTTCGGGAACGCCCGCAAGGTAGCCGAGGGAAGCGAGAGCGCTCTCGGCGCGCGCCACCTCGTCGGGTGAGACCCAGAGGTCGAGATCGCTCATCGGACGAAGCGCTGTGCTCGGGTAGAGGTGTCTCGCAAAATCGGCGCCCTTCAGGAGAACGGGAAAGACGCCTCGAGAGGCGAGAGCCGCCGAAAGCGCATCGAGCGCCTCGAAGAGCAGGACGGTTCTTGCCGCGCTCTCGTAGTAGGTTTTCCGCAAAAGAGGGGCCGCTCCCGCCGAATCCCCGAAGTAGAGGAGCGGGGCGACGCGCTCTGTCGCGGCCGCCGCGGGGTCGAGAGCGAGGCTCTGGAGTGCTTCGAGCAGTCGTTCCATCGGGGCAACGGCCATGGGGGAGAAGCTCAGCCCGCTCGTTCTACCGTCTCTTCCGCGTAAGTCCCGTACTCGTAGCTGTGGTAGGTGTAGTAGTAGTTCTGCGCGAAATCTGCCAAATTCACGTCGTTCAATACCACGCCAGTAACTTTGCCCCCGACGCGATCGATGAGGTCGAGGCTCTGCTTCACCGCGTTTCGGGAGGTCTGTCCGCTCCGAACCACGAGCACGTTCGCGTCGCATTTGACGGTGAGGTAGTGCGAGTCGAAGACCGGGAGGAGAGGCGCGGAGTCGAGCACCACGTAGTCGAAATGCTTGGCGCATTCCGCGAGAGTCTCCTCCATCTTCTTCGAGCCCAAAAGCTCCGCGGGAGTGGGGCTCGGGGGACCGGCGAGAAGCGTGAAGAAGTTCGGGACGGGTGTCGAGAGGATGCAGCCCTTCTCGAGCGACGTCTGGCCCGAGAGAACGTTCGACAGGCCTACGCGGTTCTTGAACCGAAAGATCTTGTGGAGCTGCGGATTCCTCAGGTCGGCGTCGATGAGGAGCACTTTCTTGTCGAGGTCGACAAGCGACATCGCGAGATTACAGGCGACGAACGTCTTTCCTGCGTTCTTGTCGGGACCGGTGACCAGGACGACCCGCGGGGGGCTCCCCGGCTTCGAGAGCAGCAGCGACCCCCTGAGGAACTTGAACCGCTCGGCGACCATGGAGACGTCATCTTTCGATCGCGAGGCGATCTTGCGCTGCGCGAGAGCGAGGGCCGTCCGCGTCGTGCTGATCCTCTTGGTGCTCTTGTGGCGCCGCTCCTCCGCCATCTCTTCCGCCGCCAGGCTCTTCAGGCTCAGGCCGCCCCACATGGCGTCGGAGCCGCCTTCGAGCCGCGGAACCATACCCATGTAGGGAAGGGGCACGTGGCGCCTCAGGTCTTCGATGGTGTAGATGTTGGTCTCCCAGTAGTCGAGAAAAAACGCGAGGCCGAGCGCGAGCCCCAGTCCCACGATGGTTCCGAGGAAGAGACTCCGCCGCATTCCCGGTCCGTTCGGTCCCCGGGGTACGAGCGCCGCTTCCACCACGCGCACGTTTACCGGCGTCTGCTCGCCGAGCTCCGCCGTAAGACCGGTCTCCGACTGTTTGCGCAGGAGCTGCTGGAGCATCATCCGCTGGTTGTCGATCTCGGCCTTGATCTGATTGTAGTCGGTGGTGAGCTTGTTGAGCTCCTGAGCCTCGCCCTTTTGGCTCCCCGCCTCCACGGCGAGGAGCGCTTCTCGGTCCCGCGCTTCCCGATAATCCCGTCCCGCCGCGGCCACGACCTTCTTCGCCACGGCGCGCTGCTCCGCCTCGAGCTTGGCGTCGATCTCCACGAGGGACTCTTTCGCCCGCTTGAGCTCCGGCCAATCGTCCTTGAACCTGGAGGAAAGTACCGACACCTCTCGTTCGAGAGCCGCCCGCTCCTGGCGCAGGGCCTCGACCGTCGTGTGGCTCTGGACTTCGAGGAGCGCTCCCGGGCCGGCGGAGGCGATACTCCGGTAGCGCGCTTCCGCCGCCGCCCGCTCCGCCCTCGCCTGAGTGACTTCGGTATTGAGATGATCGAGCTGTTTCATCACGATCATCTCTTTCTCATCCACCATGACGAGGTCTTCGCGCTGGCTGTATTCCTGGAGGAGCTTCTCCTTCTCCTGGATCTCGTGCTGGATCTTCTCCACCTGCTCGCGGATGAATCCCGAGGTATTCCGCGCCAGGTTCGACTCCCTGTCGCTGTTGAACGTCGTGAACTGCTGGGCGAGGGCGTTCGCCAGCTCAGCGGACAGTTTGGGGTCGGCGGTGGTGAAACGAACTTCCATCAGCTGCGTATTGCGGATCTGCGAGACCGCGAGCATGCCCAGGACTGCGCCCGAGAGGTTCTCGAGATTCTGGTCGGTGGGCTCGAGCTTCCCGCCGCCGGTGAAATAGGGATGCTCCCAGAGTCGGAGCTGCTTCACCACGCGTTGGGCCAGATCTCGGCTTTGAAGGACGCGGGCCTGCGTAGGATAGAACTCGGTGTACCCGCTCCAGTAGTCCTGGATCATCACGTCCTGGACCAGGTTGATCTTGCCGCGGTCGAGCTGAAGGACCGCCGTCGCCGAGAACATCGGCGTCTGCATCATGGTGCGAACCGTGAACCAGCCCAGAACCGTCGTCAAGACCGCGAGGATGAGCCATCGCCTCTTGAGGACGATATACCAGTAGTCCCGAAGATGGGTCTCGGTCTGGGGCGGATAGTAGTCGAGCCCTTCGGGCTCGACCCGGGACACGACTTCAGGGATCCAGGTGCCGTTCGACATAAAGAACGCTTTTGATAGCCTGAGAACCGATTTGTTTTGTTTGAGTTTATGGGAACTCGAGGTCCATGTCAAAGCAACAGTCGTGCCAGAGGCGATTCTCGGCTAGAAGTGTCGAACCTCGTGGAAGTTGACTGCGGGAGAGTCTTTTGCGGACTCCCCGGTGGTCCATTTCGAAACAGATCACGGTAGCTCCACCTGGATGCGTATCGTTTCTTTGTGGCCCTGTGGGTTCGTCACCTCAACCAGGACCTCGCCCTCGTTCTCCGCGAGAATCTCGATTTCCAGGAGCCCTTCGCTCTGAACATCGGTGGAAAGGATGGAAGCGCCCGGGCCGGGAACGACGACCAGATGGTCGCCGAGACCTTCACCGAAGAGCCCGACCCTTGTGGGAGTTCCCGCGACGATGGAAGTAGGGATGACCTGTTTCACCGAAAATGAGGGTGTCGGCCGGGTCACCTGGAGGACCACGGTGCCATCCTCGTCGATGCCTTCAAAAGGAGATGTTCGCACTCCGGGAAGCGTCGGGGGGCTGGCCTCGACCTTGGGTTTCGGGCTCCCGATGGACGAAATCCACACTCCCACGAGGCCGAGAAAAAGGACACCGGTCCCGGCGAGGAGCCAGATTCCCTTGGCCCCGGAAGACTCGCGTACGGGAGAGAACGCCGCGACCTCGACCTCTCGTTTTTGCGAGGGATGGAAGCGCGACTCCTTCGCGGGAACGTATCCGAAGCTCTTCGCTCCTTCGCGCGACAGCGTTCCGGCGACGGAGCGTCCCGCGGCGGCGCGCTCCTTCGGCGCGACTCCGACGGAGACCGCGCGAAGACGCGCTTCGGCGTTCCGCCGGTACCACCTGGCCTCGAGTGATTCCTTGTCGATTGCCAGAAGGCGATTGGCCTTTTCGATGACCTCCGCCGCCTCTCCCTTCCGATGGGCGTCGC
>CAZKNR010000110.1:0-28994 GCA_964553925.1 uncultured Acidobacteriota bacterium | reverse complement strand
GCGCCCGTCCAGGCTCAGCTCAAACCGGCCACCGTCGAGACCGGGCTGCAGATGATGGTGCCCTCGTACATCGAGACGGGCGAGCGCATTCGCGTCGACACGCGCGACGGCCGCTTCGTCGAGCGCGCGCTGAGAGCGTCCCAGGTGATCCGCGCTCTCTCATCGGTTGCCCCCCCCGCTGCTTCCTACAGCTTGACGCTCGGGATCGGGAACGTCGCCGTGATGACGAGCGTCTGTCCCTGCGTCTTTGTGCGGGCGCCCATCTCCCAGAAGTACCGGACGTTCACGAGCGCGTAGAGCTTCTTCTTGGTCGCAACCGGGAGGGTCACGTCCGGCCCGAGGGCGAAGACGCTGTGCTTGATGCTCGAGAGCCCCGATCCGCTGATGGTCCCTCCGCCCGGAAGGGAGAGTGCTTTCCCCAGGCTGTCGGCCGTGAGCTTCCACTGGCCGTAGTAGGCCATTCCGATGATCAGACCGCCTCCGAGGTACGACTTGCCGAGCCCGCCTTCGAGCGTGAGGATCTGGCCGACCTTGGTGTCGCTGTCCTTCTTGGTCCCGTGGAACTCCCAGAAGGCGTTTGTGGCAAGGCTGAAGGTCTTCTTTTCGTCGAGATAGAGCGTCGCCCCGAAGAAGGGCTCGTACGTCCACATGCCCTTCCCGATGTTGTCGCTGCCGCCGTCCACGTAGTGGCCGGTGGGCGAATAGAGCCCAAACCCCGCGGTGATGTCGGCCTTCTTGGCATGCCAGCCCAGGTCGATCGGGCGGATGTACATGTCGGCGAAGCGTGTACCGGTCCTCTCGTCGAGCCCGAAGAAGGGCGCCTCCAGGGCACCGTTGGCCCAGGGGATCACGGCCATGGCGCCGTAGTTGGCGCCGAGGACCTTCTTTTTGCTCACGTACCAGAGAATGGGGGCGTAGGCATCGATGCCGAGGCTGCCCGGAGACTCGGGCGACAACGTGACCGTGTCGCCATTGCGGTCCTTGAGGGTGTCGGCGCTGTAGCGATAGTAGAAAAACGCTGTGTAGAAGCCGGGGCCGGGTTGCGTGCCGGATTGGACCCCGAAGTCGCCGAGAGTGTGGCTTCCGTTGAACTGGGCCTGCGCGGGGTGGGCGAGCAGGGCGCCTATGGCCACGAATGCGCCCAGCGTCACTGTGTGCTTCATGTGCTTCACGAGGTCGTCTCCTTTGTGTGTGCTTGGTCTCGTCTCACTTCACCGGTGTGTAGGGGTCAGGCGTGCCGGGCGCGATGAGCGGGTTCTTCCGCGTGCTCAACTCGAACGCCGCAATCATCCCGGTCATCGGCTCGACGGCCCAGGTGTTTTGGACAGTAACCGGGAATTCCTCTTTGGGATCGAGAACGAGATTGAAAAGCTTCGGTGTGCCGAGTTTCAACGGAGGCGTATACCAGTCGAGTTGCTCGTCGTAGAGGGCCAGCTTCCAGTTGCGCCACTTGATGGCCTCGAGGCGGTCCGCGCAGAACAGCAGGATGCCTTCGCGGTTCGAGGTTTCCTTCTTGCCCAGCAGGAAATCGGTCTGGTCCACGCCGTCGATGGGCCGGTCTTGGGGCACGGGAGCGCCGGCGAGCTTCGCGAAGGTGGTGAACGTGTCCATCTCGTGAACGATCTCATTGCTCACCCGGCCGGCGGGAACCTTTCCCGGCCAGCGGATGATGAAGGGCACGCGCGACGAACCCTCCATGTGCGTGAAATAGTAGCCACGCCACGGGCCGGAACTGCCCTGGCTCGGAAATGTAGGGTCAGGGCCGTTGTCACTGGTAAAGACGAAGATGGTGTCGTCGCGCACGCCCAATTCGTCCACGGCATCGAGGAGTTGGCCGACGTGGAAATCCATCTCGGCCAACGCGTCGGGGAAGTCTCCGAAACCCGTCTTCCCGGCAAAATCCCGGTTCGGCAATACGGGGATGTGCACCTGGGTGAACGGAATGTAAGCGTAGAAGGGCTTGCCGGCCTTCACGCTGCGCTTCATGAAATCGATCGAGCGGCGCGCGATCTCCGCGTCGATGCGTCGGCGCGCCTCGAGGTCATAGACCTCAATGTCGCGGCTCTTCTCGCCTTTCCTGCCTTCCATGATGTGTTCCGGCTCGACGCCCGATTCTTTGAACCCGACCGACGACGTATAGAGGGCTTCATCGGTGGTGCGGGGGATGCCGAACCACTCGTCGAACCCCTGGCTGGTGGGCAACCGGCTCTGGTCGCTGCCGAGATGCCACTTGCCGAAGTGGCCGGTGGCGTAACCCTGGCCGGAAAGCAGTTCGGCGATGGTGACTTCCCACTGCGTCAGTCCGTCAAGCTGGCCGGGGAAAGGCACGGAGTGCGTGCCGCTGCGAATGGCGTGGCGTCCGGTCAGGATGGCCGAGCGGCTCGGCGTGCATTGCGCCTCGACGTTGAAGTTGAGCAGGCGAGTGCCTTCGGTGGCGAGCTGGTCAATACGCGGCGTCGGCGCGCCACGCAGGATGCCACCACCGTAAGAGCCCACCTCACCGTAGCCGAGGTTGTCCATCAGGACGAAGACGATGTTCGGCTTGTCTGCGGCTTGCGCAGCGGTCGAGGTGATGAGCGCCACCGCGGAAGCGAGCGCCGCGGCGAGAAGGACGTACCTGTGTTTTATTCTCATTTCACCTTCTTTTATGTACGGCCCGACCGAAACTTTCCGGTTGTGCCCCGAAGCTGCTCTTCGACCTTGGACAGATTGAAGGAGCCGGGGCTCTGGCTCGGTGGATAGTCCGTCATGGTCATGAGGAACTTCGCGGCCAACCCCTGCAACGTACTTGTCTCCTTGCAAGTTCTGCTGCGGATGCTACCCATTCCTGCGGACCGCCTCTATTCCACCTTGGTGACACACCGGCGCCGGCTGAACTGGATGACCGTACGGTCCTTCAGGTACACTGCCGGCGCGGTTTTCCATGTCCCCACGCTCTCGGTTGGTGATTGCGCTGTTACTGGCGATGGCGCCGGCCCCGACTGCCCACGCCGAAGAGGGACGCAGGCAGCCCGGGATCCTCGTCTTGACGGTCGAGGACTTCTCGGCTCCGTACATTCGTCACATCACCGACGGATTTCTCCAGGTCGCGCTCTCCGCCCCGAGCCCGCCGTCGGTCTATTTCGAGTCTCTCGACGCGCTGCGCTTCGAGGGGCCGGTCTACCTCGAGGCGGTTCGCGACTGGCTGCGCCGCAAGTACGCCGAGAGGCGCATCGACCTGGTCGTGACGATCGGGACGGGTCCCCTCGTCTTTCTGACGCGCATGCGGGGCGAGCCGTGGCCCGATGCCCCGAGGCTCTTCGTCGAGTTGGGTGTCAGGGCCGACACTCGTGACGACCTCCCGCGCACCGGCGGCATGCTGCTCGAGGATACGTTTGCCGCCTCACTCGCGGTAATCAAGGAAATCCTGCCGGAGACCGAGCGCGTGGTGCTCGCTTACGGCGGGTCGGCCGTGACGCGCGCGCGACACGCCGGCAAAGCCGGCCAGGTGCGAGCCGCCAACCTGGACCTCGAGGCGATCGTCTGGGCGGACCTCTCCCTCGAGACCATGCTCGCCGAAGCGGCCCAACTGCCGCCGCGGACCGTCGTGTTTCTTCTGGCGCCTTACATCGACGCGACGGGACGCGTGTTTTCGTCAAACCAGCTCTGCGAAGTCCTCTCGAAGGCAGCGAGCGTACCGCTCTTCAGCTTGCCCGCCCACGACCTGGGTTGCGGGGTCGTTGGCGGGCTGAAACAGGACTGGGCCCTCGCCGGCCAAGTCATCGCTGACGAGGCCCTCGCAAGGCTGAAAGAGCCATCGACGGAAGTGGTCCGAGTGTCCCCCGCACGGTATGCGAAACTCCGGTTCGACGGGCGCCAGCTCGCTCGGTGGAACATTTCCGAGCGCAGGCTGCCCCTTTCGAGCGAAGTCCTCTTTCGCGAGGCCAACCTGTGGCGCGACCGGCGCGCCCTGGCGATCGCGACGACGGCGGTGACACTCGCGCAGGCGCTGCTCATCGCAGGCCTGGTCTTCGAGCGACGGCGACGACGGCGCGCGGAGCTCGAGGGCAGGCGCAGTCTCTCGGCCATGGCGCACCTGGATCGACGCGCGGCCATGGGAGAGCTCGCCGCCTCTCTCGCTCACGAGATCAATCAGCCGCTGAACGCGATCCTGCAAAACGCCGGAGTGGCGCACATGATGCTGACATCCTCCTCCATTACCGCCCCCGTCGGCGAAGTGATCGAGATTCTGGAGGATATCCAGAGCGACGACACGCGAGCTGGCGAAGTCATCCGGCGCATGCGCGCGCTCCTGGAGAAGCGCGAGCTCGAAGCGAAGCCCGTGGACGTGAACGCCTTCGCGCGGGACACGATCGCCCTCGTGCTGCCGGACGCGGCCGCGCGAGGGATCCAGGTGGAAACCGACCTCGCCGAGGGGTTGAAGCCGATCCAGGGAGATCGCGTCCATCTGCAGCAGGTGCTGCTGAACCTCCTGATCAACGGAATGGATTCGGTCGGAGACCTGCCTCCCGATCGTCGTCGTCTGCGGGTCTCGACCTCGGAGCGAAACGGTCATGTCGAGCTGTCGGTAAGGGACCGGGGCACGGGTATCGCCGCCGATCGCGTTTCGCAGATCTTCGAAGCGTTCTACACCACCAAGGGGAAGGGTCTCGGGATGGGACTCTCGATCGCGCGCACCATCATTGAAGCGCATGACGGCCACATCGGCGCCGAGAACAACCCCGATGGCGGGGCGACGGTCTGGTTCCGCGTTCCCGCGCGGACGTCTTCATGAGCCCCGAAGCCGCGGCTCTCGGCGGCGGTCCCGTCGTGCACCTGGTGGAGGACCACGACTCCAGCAGGAAGGCGACGGCACGGGTGCTCCGGACGGCCGGGCATCCCGTCGAGGTGTACGCGTCCGCGGACGAGTTTCTCGCGGAGATGCCTGCTGGTCCCGGCTGCCTGGTGCTCGATCTGAAGCTCCCCGGCCCAAGCGGTCTCGACCTGCAAGAGCGCTTGACGACCGCTGAGAACCCGATGCCCGTGGTGTTCCTGTCCGGTCATGGCAACGTGCCCAAGACAGCGCGGGCGATGAAAGCCGGGGCGGTCGACTTCCTCGCAAAGCCCGTGAGCGCGCCGGCACTCCTCGAGGCGGTGGCGCGAGCGCTGGTCAAAGACGCGGAGGACCGGGCGGTTCGCGCTCGGAAGCGGGAGGTGCGCCGGCGATACGAGAGTCTGACGCCACGTGAGCGAGAGGTGCTGGCGTACGTGATCGGCGGGCAGCTCAACAAGCAGACCGCGTTCGAGCTCGGCACGTCCGAGCACACGATCAAAGTGCATCGGCGGCGCCTCATGCAGAAGCTCGAAGCGGACTCGGTGGCCGACCTCGTCCGCATGGCTTCGGATCTGGGAATCCCGCCCGCTGACAAGATCCAGTGAACCGTGGATGTACCCAAGGTGGTATGTCCTTGTCCCGGCTCGTGGCCTATGCTCGTATTTCGAGCACCCTTATCATGTTGCTGTCGCCCCCGCCCCTCCCCCTGGTGATCGTCGTGGAGGATGATCCCGCCTCGCGAAAGTCGCTCGGTCGTGTGCTCCGCCTGGGAGGATTCGACGCCGTGATGTATGCCTCTGCCGAGGAATTCCTCGGCGCAACGCACGAGTCGTTTTCCAGTGGTCCCAGTGGGCCGGTGGCGATGCTGCTCGACCTCCAGCTCCCGGGACTGTCAGGCCTCGACCTCCAGCGCCGTCTCCGGAGAGAGGGGTCGAGGCTTCCTATCATCGTGATCACCGCGAACGCCCATGCTGGGATCCGCGAAGAAGTCGAGCGGATCGGATGCCTGGCCTACCTTCAAAAGCCCTGCGACGGCCGCACGATTCTCGCGCTCCTGCGTTCCCTCGAGACCGCCTTGCCCTGAGACACCTTGCCCCCGGTGTCACCAAAGTGGTATAGAGCCGGCGCGCCGGAGCCAGTAGACTCCGTCGCGATTCCGGAGCCAGGAACGACACGGTCGTGATCCGCTGGCTCGGCAGCCTGGCGTCGCGGGCAGAAACTACGTAGTGAAGGAGACGAAAAGGATGACTCAGAAACTAGGCGCCGAATTTCTCGGTACGGCATGGCTCGTTTTCGGCGGGTGTGGCAGCGCGGTGCTGGCGGCGGCGTTTCCGGAGCTGGGGATCGGCTTCGTGGGCGTGTCGCTCGCCTTCGGCCTGACCGTGCTCACGATGGCCTACGCCGTGGGGCACATCTCCGGGGGCCACTTCAACCCGGCGGTCACGGTGGGCCTTTGGGCGGGCGGCCGCTTCGAGGCCCGCGAGATTCTGCCGTACTGGGCAGCCCAGCTCACAGGCGCGGCCGCGGGAGCGTTCCTGCTCTCGCTGATCGCGAGCGGCAAGGCCGGGTTCGACCTCGTCCAGAGCGGCTTCGCCGCGAACGGGTACGCCGCGCACTCCCCGGGCGGATACTCGCTCGGCGCCGGCTTCGCGGCCGAGGTCGCGCTGACGTTCTTCTTCCTGCTCGTCATCCTCGGAGCGACCGACCGGCGCGCCCCGGCCGGCTTCGCCCCGATCGCGATCGGCCTCGCACTCACGCTCATCCACCTGGTCGGAATCCCGGTCACCAACACCTCCGTCAACCCGGCCCGCAGCACCGCGCCGGCGCTCTTCGTCGGGGGCTGGGCGATTTCCCAGCTGTGGCTCTTCTGGGTGGCGCCGATCGTGGGGGCGGCCCTCGCCGGGATCGCGCATCGCTCGCTCGCGGCGGGAAACAGCCGTTGAGCGCGGCATGCTCAGTGCTCTAGGTTGAACGGGTAGATCTGCTTCCAGTCGTTCTTCATGTCCACGACGGTCCAGCGCTTCACCTTCGCCTCGTCGAGTCCCTTGTCCAGGCGGCCGATCGAGGACTGGCGGTCGTAGGCCCATTCGCGGGCGGCGTCGGTGTGGCGGACATACAGACAGAAACGCGGGCCCGGACCGGCGGCGGTGTATTGGAGCATCTGCAGGTCGCCATCCGAGTTGCCGAACGCGGCGATGGGGCGGCGGCCGATGTGTTGGTTGATGCCCACGGGCTTGCCGGCTTTGTCGTCGATGAAGTTGATTTCCGGCAGGCGCACGAGCACCGGCTTGCCGTCGAGCAGCTCGAACTTCGTCTTGATGCTGCTGCCGATGACTTGTTCTGGCGGGATGCCATACACCGCCTCCGCCCACGGGCGCATGAACTCGATTCCGCCACCGGAGACGATGAAGGTCTTGAATCCGTTCGCACGCAGGTAGGCGAGGAGTTCGAGCATCGGCTGATAAACCATCCCGGTGTATGGCCGCTTGGTCGTCGGGTGCTTCGCGGTTTCGATCCAGTCGGTGACGATGTTCTCGAACTCCTCGGAGGTCATGCCCGCGTGCGTGGCCATCGCCATTTCCAGCAAGGCGTGCTCGCCGCCGGCCAGAGCGGATTTCACGTCGCCTTTGAGCACCGAGGCGAACGGCTCTTTGTCCTTCCACTCCGGGTGCCGCGGCGCGAGGGCCTTGATGCGGTCGAAGATGAAGAACGCTTGGAAATACATCGGCTGCTCGGCCCAGAGCGTGCCGTCGTTGTCGAACGTGGCGATGCGCTCCGCCGGCGGAACGAAATCGGGCGAGCCTTCCTTCGTGATCTTCTCGACGAAGGTCACGATGGCTTTCTTCGGCCCGGTGTCGTTCCACGAGGGCAGCGGATCCGCGGCGATGGCGGGCGAGACAATGGCTAAGAATGCAATGGCGAAACGATTCACTATGAATGGCTCCTGAGAGAATTACTTCGCTATGGTCGAGGACTCGATCTGCTTCTTGATGTTCTCCAGGTTGAAGGATCCGGCGGTCTGGCTGGGAGGATAGTCCTTGAAGGTGAGCAGGAAATTCAAGGCCACCGCGTTGGCGCCAAAGAGGAGGTAAGGCCGGTCGAGGAACCAGTCGTTGTAGGTGTTCGAGTTGTGCTGGGCCCGTTCGAAGGGATCGCGGCGCAGGTTGAAGAGTAGCGGAATGCGCAGCTCGGTGAACGGCTCGCGCCAGACGCCGAAGGCCTGACCGCGGTTCTCCATGTAGACGATTTTCCAGTCTTGATGGCGCAGGGCGACGATTTGTCCGTCGTCGTTGACGTAGATGAACTCCTTGCGGGGCGACTCCGTCACTTTACCGCTCAGATAGTCGAGCTGGTTGTATCCATCCAGGTGGTTCTTGTAGCTGCGGCCATTGAGCTCCACCCCTTTGAGGAGCTTCTCCTTGATGTCCGGCGCGCCGCCCGCGGCGGCGAAGGTGGGAAGCCAGTCTTCATGGGCGACGATGCCATTGAGCGTCTCTCCCGCGAGGAAATGCCCCGGCCAGCGCATGAAGTTCGGCACGCGATAGGCGCCTTCCCAGTTCGAGTTCTTTTCGCTGCGGAAGGGCATGGTGCCGGCGTCGGGCCAGGTGTTGTAGTGCGGGCCGTTGTCGGTGGAATACTGCACGATGGTGTCATTGGCGATGCCGAGCTCGTCGAGGAGCTCGAGCAGTTCGCCGACGTGCATGTCGTGCTCGACCATGCCGTCGCTGTATTCATCCTGGCCGGAGATGCCGCGGTTCTCCGCCTTCACATGGGTGCGGAAGTGCATGCGTGTGCCGTTCCACCAGCAGAAAAAGGGTTGCCCGGCCTGGTGCTGTCGGGTGATGAAGTCCTTGGCGGCGGCGAGCGTTTCCTCGTCGATGGTTTCCATTCGCTTCTTGGTGAGCGGGCCGGTGTCTTCGATCGTCTGGCCGCCTTTGCCGTCGGACTTGACGTGCAGGACGCCGCGCGGGCCGAACCTCTTCCGGAACTCCAGGTCCTTCGGGTAGTCGAGGTTCTCCGGCTCCTCCTCGGCGTTGAGGTGGTAGAGGTTGCCGAGGAACTCATCGAAGCCGTGCATCGTCGGCAGATGTTCGTCGCGGTCACCCTGGTGGTTCTTGCCGAACTGGCCGGTTCTGTAGCCGAGGCTCTTCATGACCGTGGCCATGGTGACGTCGGCCTTCTGCCAGCCTTCCGTCGCGCCGGGCACACCGACCTTGGTCATGCCGGTGCGGACGGGGACGGAGCCATTGATGAAGGCCGCGCGGCCCGCGGTGCAGCTTTGCTGGCCGTAGTAGTCGGTGAAAGCCACGCCTTCCCTGGCGATGCGGTCGATGTTCGGCGTCTTGTAGCCCATCATGCCGCGGTTGTTGTGGCTGATGTTCCAGGTGCCGATGTCGTCGCCCCAGATGACGAGGATGTTCGGTTTCTTGCCTTGCCCCGCCGCAGCTTGAGCGGAGGCTGGGTCCGCCGCCTGGGCCGAAGTCAGCGCGCCGAAGAGCGCCGCAAAAGCCGTCAGCAGCGACAAGCCGCAGGTGAGTAGTCTTGGTTTCATGCGTTCATTTCCTTCTGTGTTTGTTGTTCGGGACACTCTAGCGCGAGCGCCCATCCGAGCCTTTGGATAGGCGAAGGAACTCTTCCGGATTCGGGAGCGTCGGCGGTCGTTCCGGTAGCGTCCTGCCCAGCGCTTCCAGGTCGGAGAGCCAATGAGCATAGAGCGAGCGGGTGAGCTCGACGAACGCCGGCTCTCCGGCGATCTTGGTGAGAGCCGGTGCGGAAACGAGCCAGCGGTAGTTGCGTTGCGGATGTCCGGCGATTCGCTCCACCGCATAGTCCGTCTCGTGGAGGAGCGCGGCGATCTCGGTCAGGTGAGTCTGCTCCCGGTACGGACTCCCGCGGTATTCTTCGAGGACTCGCCGACCTTCGGTGAGATCTCCCTTCTCGGTGGCGACGTGAGCGAGGGCCGCCTCGTAGAAGCTGCTGTCGACCGCTTTGGGAAGACTCTGATAACGCTCGCGCCAGATCGACTCCGCTCGCTCGGCGTCCCCCATCCGGTAATACACCTCTCCGAGGTAGAAATCGCCGTAAGGGTTGTCGGGAGCGCGCTCCTGCGCGCCGCGAATGGTAGCGAGTGCCTCTGGAAAGCGGCCGAGGTTCGAAAGCGCGAGCGTCTTGTTGGCGTACACGGTGAGGTAGAGAGGATCCTGCGCGATCGCCTCGTCGTACTTCGCGATCGCCGACTCGTAGAACCCGAGCCACTCGTAGATCTGCCCCAGCATCTCGTGTGCGCGGGGTTCCCCGGGATCTTCTCGGATCGCCTTTCGGCACAGCTCGATTCCTTCGACGTGGCGTCCGCTCTGGGCATTCACCACCCCGAGCATATAGAGAGCCGTCACGTTCGCGGGATCGATCTGGAGCGCCCGTTCGAGGTGAGTGCGGGACTCCTCCAGTATCTCGGCGCGGTCTCCCTGGGGCGGATACAGCCGGTGGTACTGAATGACACCAAGCGAGGCCCAGGCTTCGGCCAGGTCGGGGTCGAGCGCGACCGCGCTCTCGAGCCGGCGCTTCGCATCCTCGAAGTAGCTCTGAGACCGAGTATTGGCGAACTGGACGGCGCTGAAGCGCCCCTTCACGTAGGCTTCGTAGGCCTCCACGGTGGGCGTTCGCGAGGCGGGTTTCTTGGCCGCGGTCAGGCGAAGCTGTTCCACGAGCCGGGCCGAGAGCTGGTCCTGAGCCTCGAAGACGTCGAACCAGGAAAAATCGAACGATTCCGTCCAGACCTCCTTTTCATCGTTCGCGCGGACGAGTCTCGCCGTCAGGCGAAGCGAGTCGCCCAATCGCTCGACGTCGCCGCCCACGACGTAGTCGGCGTCGAGACCGGCCGCGAGCTCCCGGAGGCTCGTCGGGCTGTCGCGAACGCGAAAGATCGAGGTTCGGGATAGAACCACCACCCCGTCGGTTCGAGTGAGCTTCGCGAGAACCGATTCGCTCATGGCGAGCGCGAGCCCCTCCTCGCCGGCGGTTCGGTCTTCGAAAGGCATTACGGCGACCCGTGGCACCCGCGGTTCCGGCTCGCGGGAAATCCACACCGCGGACGCCCCCACTACCGCGATGCCGAGCCCGGCGACCGCCAGGATCGCGCGGATGCGATTCGCGCCTCCGGCAGAACCGGCGTCGACGTCGAAGAACGTCGGCGCGTACCCGCCCTTGGGGAAGAGGATACGAACCGGATCTTCCGTTCCATCCGTTTCGTAATAAGCGTCGAGCTTTTCCCGGAGTCTACGGGCTTCGGTCCGTACCGAGGCGTCCGCTCGCGGGTCGAAGTCCGGGGGGCGTCCATAGGCTTCGACGGCGATCGAATACTCCTTGATGTCGTCGGAGCGTCCCGCCAGGGTTTCCTCCACGGTGAACTGGAGAAAGCGCTGGAGCTGCGTCGAGCGCGCAAAGGTCTCGCTCGCGAGAAGGCGCTCGAGCACCTCTTTCGCCCGAACGCGATCGCCCTCCAATTGAAGGTCCAGGGGTTTCGGGTCGCCGCGCATGGGGATGGGTCTAGCTCGGGTCCGAAGCGCCGAGCTCCGGCAGGCTCGGAACGGCGGCGGGGAGCCGTTCCGCCAGAAAGTCGAGATTGGTCCGCCACTCCTGATGAAGCTTCTCGGCGAGGGCACGAAAGTCGGGACGGTCCAGATAAGGCTTGGCGTAGGGGTTCGTGGCGAGCCAACGGTAGTTACGAGCCATGGGCGTTCTCTCGATTTGCGCGAGCGCGAGCTCGGGCTCACCGAGGACGAGAGCGAGGTTCGGGAGGTCGTCGCGGTGGCGGCGCGTGTCCCGGTACTTCTCGAGAACAAGGCGGCCCTCGGCGACGTTCCCGCTCGTCGCCGCCACGAGGCCGTGAAGCACTTCGTACTGGCTGGTATCCGCGATCCCCCCGTACTTTTTCATCGCTTCGTCGAGAGTCGCCTCGGCCGCGCCCAGCTCACCGGAGCGGAAAAAGAGCGTTGCCTCGAAGGTGGCCACCACCGGTCCGGGATGGTTCAAGGCGTGAAGTTCCTCGACCGCCTGGCTCGCCTCCTCGTAGCGCTGAAGCCGCAGGAGAAGATCGACCCGGAGGCGGTAAGGAAGAGCCCACCTCGAGTTGCGCGCGGTTGCGCTTTCGATCTCCTTCAACGACGCCTCGTAAAAACCGAGCTCCGCGTAGCGCAAGGCGAGGGCGCCGTGGGCCTCCGCGTCGTCCGGATCGAGTTCGACGGCGCGGAGGGTCGATTCCAGGGCTTCCCGCGTTCGGCCCTCGAGGGCTTCGACCTGGCCGAAGAGGTAGAGGCTTCGAACGTGGTCGGGATCGATTCTCAGGCTTCGTGTCAGGATGTCCCGGCTTTCGGAGACGAGAGATGCGGTTTCCGGCCGCGGCGGAAAGACCTGCGAAAGGTTGTAGTAGGCGACCTCCGCGATGGCGTCGGTGTAGTCCGGGTCGACTTCGAGCGCTCGCTCCAGGTCCCGCTTCGCCTGCGCCAGATACTCGGGGAAATTCGTACTGCCGTACTGGTAGAGCGCGTAGCGCGCGCGGGAGAGGAACTCGTAGGCCTCGGGATCGACTCGGGCCTCGGCCTTGGAAACCTCGGGTTTCGCACCCACAGCGACCACGCGAGCTCCGATCTCGGCGGCGACCTCGTCCGCGATCTTCGCCTGCACCTCGAGGACTTCGGACCAGTCGAACGAGTATTGCTGCGCCCAGATATTGGTATCGCCGTCCACTCGAACGAGCTGCGCCGTGAGCCGGCAGCGCTGTCCGGACCTCTGAAAACTTCCCTCGACGACGTAGTCGGCCCCGAGACGGGCGGCGGCCCCTTCGCCACGCCGCTCGGTCTCCTCGAGCCTCATCGCCGTGGTGCGGGAGACGACGTCGAGTCCCGGCTCTCGAGACAGTCTCGCGATGAGAGCTTCGGTCGTGGCCAGAGCGAGCGCTTTCTGATCCTGGCCCTGGCTGAAATCGTCGAAGGGAAGGACGGCGACGCGCGGAGTGGCTTCCTGTCCGCCACGCCCCGCGAGCCAGAACGAGAGCGCAACCACGGCGGCGACGGCCACCAGAGCGGCCACGGGCAGCCATTGGAACCGCGTTCTTGCCGGCTCGCCCGTCTTTATTTCCGGGGTCGCGGACTCCCCGTTTCGTACGAACGCGGGGACATAACTCCCCTTGGGATAGACGAAGCGGACGGCCTCTTTGGAACCCTCGCCTTCGTAGTAGCTCGCGAGTTTTTTTCGAAGGCGTTGGGCGTCGTTGCGGATGACGGGGTCGAGACGGGGATCGTGGGACGTGCCTCGCCCGTACGCTTCGACCGCGATCGTGTACTCCTTGACCTCTTCCTCCCGCCCCTCGAGGGTCCGTGTGACGGTGAACTCGAGGAAGCGGCGCAGCTGTTTGGAGCGAGAGAACGCGCGGCTCTGGAGCACACGCGCGAGGGCGGCCTGGACGGACTCCCGCGTCTTCGTTGGATCCCGCATAACCATAAAAACGCCCCCTGATTCTATGCTCGAACCCCCCGCGCGGCCAAATTCGAGGCGTATCGCAGCCAGAAATGTGCTGTTTCGAATGCCGTCACGTCCCATTCATGAAAGCGAACCCTGCGCAAGTCATCTCCAATGAAGACCTTGGCCCCATTCTCATACCGTAGCCGCCGCGCCGACAACCTTCTCCCCACTTACCGCGATCTCGGGATCGCCGGAGAATGCGCGCGTTCGGGGGGCGACGTGCTCCCAGAGGGCGCCGCGACGAGAGTCGCGAGTACAAGCACGCGAAGGACATGCGCTGAGGACGTGCCGGCGAGCATCCAGGCGCGCGCGTACTCCTCGCCCATCTGGTACACGCCGTAGAGGTAGGGCCGTGACCGTCCGGCGGGGGGGGCTGGTGCCCGCCGAACGGGAGAAGCACTGAGACGAGAAAAATGAATGTGACGAAAGAAAAGGCCGCTCTCCCGTTTCGGATCCACGTGTCGAGGCCCGCGCTGGCGTTGGCCGTTCTCACCCTGGCCGTGGCCACGGCCTGCACCCGGGGGCCGGTCGTCCGGACGATCAAGGAAGGGAAGACCGTCTTCGAGCGGAAGTAGACGAGCGCGTCAGGCTCGCTCATGCGATTCAGGAGGGTGTGAATGTTCAGGGCGATTCGAGCCGTGCAGAGTCTCGTGGGACGCGATAGGTGGATCGCCCGCCTGGTCGTGGCCGTCTGCCTGCTCGCCCTGCCGGCGGCGAGCGCGCGGGCCCAGGGCGACGGGCCGCGGACCTACCAGATCGTCCCCGCCGGCACGCGCGTGGTGAGCGTCTATGGCCTGTTCACCCGCGGCAAGCAGTCCGTGGATCCCGGATCGGTCATCGAGGGCGGCGACATCGCCGTCGACGTGGCCGTCGTGCAGTACGTCCACCCCGTCACGCTCGGCAACCGCGTGGGCGGGGTCTTCGCCGTCCTGCCCCTGGGCGAGGTGACCGGCACGCTCCGGATCCCTGGAAACGACTTCTCCGGGAGCAGCTCCTGGATCGGTGACATGCAGCTCGGGTGGGTGCAGAACATCGTCGGTCCTCCGCCGCTCACCGGGAAGGACTTCGCCACCTGGAAGCCGGGCTTCACCTTCGGGCTTCTGGGCAAGCTCACGACCCCGACCGGGGCCTACTCATCCGACAACGTCATCAACCTCGGCGCCAACCGCTGGGCGTTCCAGCTCGGCACGCCGATCACGTGGTACCTCGGCCGCTCCTTCGTCGATCCGAAGCTCACGACGTTCGAGCTCCTGCCCTCGGTGACCTTCTACACGCGCAACGGCGATCCGAACGGCGCGGACACGCTGGAGCAGAAGCCGATTCTCCGGATCGAGGGGCACATCACCAGAAACCTCAACCAGGCGCTCTGGCTGTCGCTCGACGCTACCTCCGTCCACGGCGGGGAGACGACCACCGACGGGATCGAGGGCGGCAACCCGCAGCGCGCGTTGATGCTCGGCGGCAGCGCCAACCTGACCTTCAGCCGCAGCACGTCGCTCAAGGTCAGCTACGGCGAGGTGGTGAGCCGCAACGACGACGGGCCCGACGGTCACATGTTCCGCGTGATCGGGACGGTCGTGTTTTGAGATGAGCGGGCCCGACGGCATCACGCCGACCAGTCAGTACGCTAACCAAACCAAAAGGAGTGTTTCGATCATGATCCCACGCACCGCAGTGAAGTTCCTGGCCGGTTGTGCCGGCCTTGCAGTGGCCCTGCTTGCCGCCCCGGCCCACGCCCAGGGCGTCCAGCGACCGAACATCCTGGTCATCATGGGCGACGACATCGGCATCTTCAACGTCAGCGCCTACAACCTCGGCATGATGCGCTACCGCACGCCCAACATCGACCAGATCGCCCGGGAGGGCGCGTTGTTCACCGACTGGTATGCCCAGCAGAGCTGCACCGCGGGGCGCGCCGCGTTCATCACCGGCCAGTCCCCGATCCGCACCGGGCTGACCAAGGTCGGCCTTCCCGGGGCACCGGAGGGAATGAAGGCCGAAGACCCGACCATCGCCGAGCTGCTGAAGCCGCTGGGCTATGCGACGGGCCAGTTCGGCAAGAACCACCTCGGCGACCGCGACGAGATGATGCCGACCGTCCACGGCTTCGACGAGTTCTTCGGCAACCTCTATCACCTCAATGCGGAAGAGGAGCCGGAGAATGAGGGCTATCCGAAGGACCCCGCGTTCCGGAAGAAGTTCGGTCCACGCGGCGTCATCCACTCCTGGGCGAATCCGGACGGTACCCAGAGAATCGAAGACACCGGTCCCCTGACGAAGAAGCGCATGGAGACCGTGGACGAGGAAACGACGGCGGCCGCCCTGGGCTTCATGGACAAGGCGCAAAAGAGCGGCAAGCCGTTCTTCCTGTGGTGGAACTCGACGAGGATGCACATCAACACGCACCTGAAACCGTCATCGGTCGGCAAGACCGGTTTCGGGGTCTATGCCGACGGCATGGTGGAGCATGACGCGATGGTCGGCCAGCTCCTCGCCAAGCTCGGGGAGCTCGGGATCGAGGACAGCACGATCGTCGTGTACACGACCGACAACGGCGCCGAGGCCTACTCGTGGCCCGACGGCGGCACGACGATGTTCCGCGGCGAGAAGAACACCAATTGGGAGGGCGGCTACCGCGTACCGATGGCGATTCGGTGGCCGGGCGTCATCAAGCCGGGCACGATCAACAACGAGATCGGCAGTCATGAAGACTTCATGACCACCCTGCTGGCCGCTGCCGGACAGACCGACGTCAAGGACCCGTTGCTGAAGGGCGCAAGCTTCGGTGGCAAGACCTACAAGGTCCATCTCGACGGCTACAACCTGTTGCCGGCACTCAAGGGTGAGAGCACATGGCCGCGCAAGGAGTTCCTCTACTGGACCGACGACGGCAGCGTCGCGGCTCTGCGCTACGACGACACGAAGATCACCTTCCTCAAGCAGAACGCGCATGGCCTCGAAGTGTGGCAGAAGCCGTTCGAGCAACTGCGGGCTCCCATGATCACCAATCTGCGCATGGACCCGTTCGAGCGCGCCGAATACGAAGGTATCGGGCATCCGAAGTGGATGAACGATCGCATGTATCTGATTGCCCCCGCCGGCGCCTACATCGGGGAGTGGTTGCAGAGCTTCCGCGAGTTCCCGCCGCGCCAGAAGCCCGGGAGCTTCAACCTCGACCGCGTGATGGAATCCGTTACGGCGGGAACGGGCAAGTAGCCCGGTTCCCTGCGGGGAAGATCGATGGAAATGGAAGAACAGAAAGGAAAGAGAGTAACGATGAGACTTCGAGTTGCCGTACCCGCGGGAAGCCTGGCGGTCGCGCTACTGGCCCTCGCGACGATCCTCCCTGCCCAGGACCAGCCGCCCGCGCCGAAGCCGTCGAAGCCGGCGACGGCCGCCACGAAGGCCGCCAACGCGAAGGTGCTGGAGTCGCTGCCCTTCGGTGACAAGCAGGACTTCGAGGACGCCCAGCGGGGGTTCATCGCCCGCCCGGACACGCTGACGCTGCCCGGCAAGATGGGCAGGCCGGCGTGGGACCTCGAGAGCTACAAGAAGTTCATCAGGCTCGACGCGGTAGCGCCCGACACGGTGAACCCGAGCCTGTGGCGCAACGCGCAGCTGAACATGCTGTACGGCCTGTTCAAGGTCACTGACCGCATTTACCAGGTCCGCAACTACGACCTGTCGAACATCACGTTCGTCCAGGGTACGACCGGGTGGATCGTGTTCGACCCGCTCGTCTCGATGGAGACCGCCAGGGCCGCGTACGACCTCGTCTCCGAGCACGTCGGGAAGCGTCCGGTGTCGGCGGTCATCTACAGCCATTCGCACATCGATCACTACGGCGGCGTGCGTGGCATCGTCGACGAAGCCGATGTGAAGGCCGGCAAGGTGACGATCCTGGCGCCCGAGGGCTTCCTTGAGCACGCGATCAGCGAGAACGTGATCGCCGGCAACGCCATGAGCCGACGCTCCGTCTTCATGTACGGCGCGATGCTGCCACGCAATCCGCAGGGGAGTGTCAACGCCGGCCTCGGTCAGACGACCTCCGCGGGCACGCCGACGCTCATCCCGCCCACGCAGGAGATCACCCGGACCGGTGAGGAGGTGTCGATCGACGGTGTGGCGATGGTCTTCCAGATGACGCCGGGCACCGAGGCCCCCGCCGAGATGAACACCTGGTTCCCGCAGATGAAGGCGATGTGGATGGCCGAGAACTCCACGGGCACCATGCACAACATCCTGACGCTGCGCGGGGCCCAGGTGCGCGACTCTCTGGAGTGGGCCAAGCGCCTCGACGAGACGATCGACCTGTTCGGCAAGGACGTTCAGGTGAAGTTCCAGAGCCACCACTGGCCCGTCTGGGACAACGCGCGTGTGGTGGACTACTGGAAGAAGCAGCGCGACGTCTACAAGTACCTGCACGACCAGAGCGTGAACCTGATGAACAAGGGGTTCACCGGCGAGGAGATCTCGGAGAGGATCGCGCTGCCGCCGGAGCTGGAGAAGAACTGGTCGACGCGCGGCTACTACGGCACGCTCAAGCACAACTCGCGGGCGATCTACCAGCGTTACATGGGCTGGTACGACGGGAATCCCGCGAACCTCGACAATCTGCCGCCCGAGCCCTCGGCCAGGCGCTATGTGGAGTACATGGGTGGCGAGGCCGCGGTGCTGCAGCGCGCCCGCGCCGACTTCGACAAGGGCGACTATCGCTGGGTCGCGCAAGTGCTCAAGCACGTCGTCTTCGCCAACCCCGGCAACGCCGAGGCCAAGAACCTGCTGGCGGACGCGTTCGAGCAGATGGGCTACCAGGCCGAATCCGGTCCCTGGCGCTCGGTGTACCTGCAGGGGGCCTACGAGCTGCGCAACGGCACCCCGAACCTGCCGACCGGCGGGGGCACGGCCAGCCCCGACGTGATCAGGGCGATGCCGCCCGAGATGCTCTTCGACTACCTCGCCGTCCGGCTGGACGGGACGAAGGCCGCCGGAAAGAAGATCGGCCTGAACATGGCGTTCAGCGACCTGAAGAAAGCGTACGGTCTGACCGTGGAGAACGGCGTGCTCAACCACGGGAAGGCGCTCGCCCAGCCCGACGCAACGGTGACCCTCAGCAAAGCGACGCTCGACGCCGTGCAGCTCAAGGAGAAGACCCTCCAGGCTGCGCTCGAAGCGGGCGACATCGAGATCGATGGCCGGCGCGAGGCCTTCGCGGAGTTCATGGGGCTGCTCGACACTTTCCCCGTCTGGTTCAACATCGTGACGCCGTGAGTCCACAACGTGGGCGACGACCTCGAGACAGAGAGATACAGAAAAAAGGAGGCTTGAAATGGGAATGTTCGATTTCGTTTTTGGTTCCGGCGACAAGATCTTCGGGAGTAGCAAGGAGTCCGACCAGGAGCGCTCGGCGAAGCTCGAGAACCGGGTGAGACAGCTCGGGCTCGACGTGCAGCAGCTCAAGATCGACGTCAAGAAGGACGTCGCCACCGTGAGCGGCAAGGCGGGCTCTCAGCAGGACAAGGAGAAGGTGGTTCTCGCCGTCGGCAATACCCAGGGCATCGCGAAGGTGGATGACCGCATGACGGTCGTGGCGAAGGAGGTCGCGAAGAAGGAGGAAGCGCAGTTCTATACCGTGAAGTCGGGCGACAGCCTTTCGAAGATCGCGAAACAGCACTACGGGGACGCGCAGAAATACCCCGCGATCTTCGAGGCCAACAAGCCCATGCTCAGCGACCCCAACAAGATTTATCCGGGGCAGGTGCTCCGGATTCCGCCGTCAGTCTGATCAACGTTCATAAGAGGAGGTCATTATGGAATTCTTGTGGTTCGCAGTCATCGGAATGGTCGCGGGATTTCTCGCGGGACAGCTCATCAAGGGTCACGGATTCGGCATCGTGGGGAACCTGGTCGTGGGGGTCGTAGGCGCCTTCATCGGCGGATTCGCTTCCAGATTGGTCGGCATCACCGCGTCAAGTCTCTTCGGGGCTCTCGCGATCGCGACCCTGGGCGCGATCGTTCTTCTCGTCGTCGCGGGGATGCTCAAGAAAGCGTAACCGCGAAGGGGAGCGACGCCGCGGCGCCCGACGATGACGGAATGGTTGGGAACGATTGCCGATTCGACGGGTGCCGCGTTGCCCTCCCCTCGGAGTTACTCATGAGTGAACGAGTTTCTTATTCGCGATCGCGTCAGCTCGTCGACTGGAGCGCGGCGATCTGGGCTGGGGTCATCGGCGGGACCGCGTTTCTCGGGCTGAACCTTTTCCTGACGCCGTGGCTCGTCGGAGGCAACGGGTGGGTCCTCATTCGACTCCTGGCGTCGACGGTTCTCGGCGCGGGGATTCTCGCTCCGCCGGCCACGTTCGACGCCTCGGCTCTCGTCGCCGGTCTCGCGACTCACTACGCTCTCGCGATGGCCTTCGCTCTCACGGTGGCCTATGTGCTCCACCGCTTCGGTCTCATCGTCGGAATTCTCGGTGGGGCGTTCATGGGTCTTGCTCTCTACGGGATCCTTTTCTACAGCGCCACCCTCTGGTTTCCCCAGTTTTTTCCCATGGGGGGCGGCGTGATGCTCGCGGCGCACCTCCTTTTCGGCGCTCTCGTCGGCGGAATCTACGAAGCCCTCGAGATCGAAGAGTACGAGGGGGCCTGAACCATGTCTCGACGGAATCCTTTTTCGCGTCCTCCCGCGGGCTACCGGCGGCCGATGAGGACAGAGCCAGCTCCTCGGCGCGGCGGAAAGTGGCGCCTCATCATTGGCCTTCTGCTCGCCGCTATGGCCGTCGGCTCCTACACCTGCTCGACGGAGTACAACCCGGTTACCGGTGAGGAGCAGCACCTCGCTCTCGCGCCGCACCAGGAGATCGCTCTCGGGCTTCAGGCCAAGCCCCAGATGATGGCCCAGCACGGAGGCCCACATCCCGACCCTCGACTTCAAGAGGGGGTGCAGCGAGTGGGACGAAAGATCGTCGAGGAGAGCGGCGCCGGAGCCACCGACTGGCGGTTCGAGTTCACGCTTCTTAGCGACCCCAAGGTCGTCAACGCCTTCGCGCTCCCCGGAGGACAGGTCTTCCTCACCGCGGCGCTCCTGGAGCGTCTCGGAACCGAAGGGCAGCTCGCCGGCGTTCTCGGTCACGAGATCGGGCACGTGGTCGCGCGGCACGGGGCGCAGCAGATGGCCAAGCAACAGCTCACAGAAGGCATCACCGGCGCGGTCATCGTCGCTTCCGGGGCCACGACCGAGGCGAAGCTCGCCGCCATGGTGGGCCAGCTCGTCAACATGAGCTACGGACGCGAGGACGAGCTCCAGTCGGACGAGCTCGGCGTGCGCTTCATGTCGGAAGCGGGCTACGACCCGCGCGCCCTCATCGAGGTCATGCGGATCCTGGAGGAGGCGTCGGGTGGGGGGGCGCCGCCCGAGTTTATGAGCACACACCCGAGCACCGGAAACCGGGTGGCCACCATCGAGGACGCGATCCGGCGCGTCTACCCGGGCGGCGTCCCCGCCGGGCTTACGCCTTGAGACCCTGAAGGAGGTTCTTCATGCTTTCGCAACTTTTGACTCGCACCTGGTGGATGTTCCTCATTCGAGGGATCCTCGCCGTCCTGTTCGGAGTCCTGGCGTATTTCCAGCCGGGAGTGACTCTCGCGGCGCTGGTTCTGCTCTTCGGCGCCTATTCCCTCGCCGACGGGGTCATGACCGTCATCTCGGCGATTTCCGGCCGCGAGGACGTCGACCACTGGTGGCTCCTGCTCCTCGAGGGGCTGGTGGGCATCGGTGTGGGAGGGCTGACGCTGTTCGCGCCGGGCGTCACGACCATCGCCTTGCTCTTCTACATCGGGGTGCGCGCCATCGCTACCGGCATCGTGCAGATCGTGACCGCCCTGCGAATTCGGAAGGAGATCGAAGGCGAGTGGCTTCTCGTCGCCGCGGGACTTCTGTCGGTGCTGTTCGGGGTCGCGTTTCTTGCGCGGCCCGCCGCAGGCGCGGTGGCGGTGGTGTGGCTGATTGCCACCTTCGCCATCATCTTCGGCATCGTCCTGATCCTTGTCGCGTTCAAAGCGCGGGGTTTCTCGAAACGTTTGAAGGCGGTTATCGCGTAGTTCCAGGAACCGATTCTTACGCTAACAAACAAGGAGGAAACGACATGAAACGATTGGGAATCAGCATTCTTGTGGCGTCGGCACTCGCAGTTCTTCTGGGAGGGGGCACGACCCTCGCTCAGGGCGACCGAATGGACGACTACCAGCGCAAGCTGGAGGACAAGCTCAACGGTCTTCTCAAGGCGCGAGGCACCGCTTCCGACGCCGGAAACGCGGCGGACGCGGCGAAAGGGGACAAGAAGGCCAAGCTCAAGGGAAAGGCAAAAGCCTCGAACCCGAAGGGCGGCGACGCCGGGAAGATGACCGCCAAAGTGAACCTCAACGACTCCGATCGCGACGACGCGAAGGACGTCGAGATCCGGCTCGACATGCCCATCGAGGACTTCGAGGACTTCGCTCCGACCGCTGCCTGCGAAGCCGCGTCCATCCCCCACAAGTTTCCGACCAACTACATCTTCCTGCGTCAAACCAAAACGGGGCGGACGGGCCGCGTGGGCATGGCGGATGCGGAGAAACCTGGCGCCATGTACGCCGCGGGGGACCGGGAGAAGGCCAAAAAGGAGATGGACCGCATCATCAACTGGCACTGAGCCTGACGAGGTTGGTCCTGGGCGCTCGGGCCCAGGACCACTCGAGTCGATGTTCATTGCCGGTAGAGAGACTCATGCGCTATCTGACTTTTCTCTGCATTGCCATCTGCGGCGCGCTTCCCGCGCTGGCGCAAGACGCCCCCGTCGAGCCCAACCGGGCCGAGGACCGGAAGCTCGGCTGGTCGAACGTCGCCGACATGGGCTTCGTTCTGACCTCCGGCAACGCCGCGACCTCGGCGCTCACCGTGGACGACAAGCTCGTTCGCGTCTGGGAGGACGCCGAGCTTTCGTTTCGATTCGGCGCACTCCGGACCAAGACGGTGGACGATCGCTTCGCCATCGGCACCGCCGAGGATTTCCGCGTCATCGAGGACGATAGTCGGGAGCTCGACAACGAGCGCTACTACGCCGCGGGTCGCTACGACCGGGACATCACCGAGCGCTTCTTCTGGGTCGCCGGAGCCGGCTGGGATCGAGACCTGGACGCCGGAATCGACAATCGCTCGATCGTCTATGGCGGTCTCGGCAACAAGTGGCGAGACGACGACCACATGCGGTTCAAGACCGACTACGCCGTCACTTTCACGCACCGGATCGATGAAATCGCGGACCCGGAGAGGGACGTAAATTTCTCCGAGGCGCGGCTTTCCTGGGACTACATGCACAAGCTGGCGGCGAACGCGCAGTTCGACAGCGATTTCGTCTTCTTCGTCAACGTGAGCGACGGCAGCGATTACCGTTTCAACAACATCGACGCCATCACCTCGAACCTCAACTCCGTGATGGCCCTTCGCTTCAGCGCGCAGTTCCTGTACCAGAACCTTCCCGCCCTGGAAGAAATCGACCTCTTCGACCTCGATCCGAGCGACGGCGGATTTCCCGTGGGGACGGCGGTGGTCCGAAAGAGGACACTCGATACGATTTTGAAGTTTTCCCTGGTGATTACACTCTGACCATGCTCTACATCATGAAAGGCGCAGTCGTGGCGCTCATTCTCGCCATCGGGATGAGCTCGACCCTCGACGACGTTCTGTACCTCTGGCGGCGACCGGCGACCCTCTTCCGATCCCTGGTCGCCATGTACGTGGCGGTGCCTGCCGCGGCTCTCGTCATGGTGAAGCTCTTCCCCCTTCCCTGGGGAACCGAGGTCGCGCTCGTGGTGCTCGCGCTCTGCGCCGGGGCGCCGCTCCTGCCGAAAAAGCTTCTCAAGCTCGGGGGAGAGCCGACCTATGCCTTCAGCCTCGTCGTGGCCACGTCGGTTCTCGCCCTGGTGACGGTACCCTTGGGCCTGCGCCTTCTGAGCGGAGTTCTGGCGTTCGAATCGTCGGTGGGGCCCATGGAGATCGCGTTCCTCGTTCTGGAGTCGTTTCTCATCCCGTTGGGAGGCGGCTTGCTCTTCCACGCCGTGAAGCCCCGCCTCGCCGAGCGGATGGGAGAGGCCCTGCTGCACGTGGGGAGCGTGGTCCTCGCGCTCTGCACTCTGGCCATTCTGGCCGCGAGATGGCGCCTCCTCCTCGGGATCGAAGCCTCGACGTTTCTGGCGTTCGCCCTCTTCGCGATGGCGGCTCTCGCTTCCGGGCATCTGCTTGGCGGTCCGGATCCACGGGAGAGAACGTCCCTCGCGGTCGCGTGCGTGAGCCGGCACATCGGCCTCGCCATGCTCGTCGCCGCGAGCTATCGGGGCAATCCCCGAACTCTGGCGCTGGTCCTCGCGTACATCGTGGCCTCGGCCGTGGTGTCGATTCCCTACATTCGGTGGCGTATGAAGATTCGTTCCCATGAAGTCCCTGGATACGCGTGAGAGGCGCTTCTGCTCTCACGCGGAGCTCAAACATCAAACGAAGGAGTATATGAGTATGCGTCAATACATCGCATTGGTAACGGTCATAGGGCTAATGCTCTCGGCGGCATTCAACGCCGGAGCCCAACAGGTGGACAAGGACAAGCTCAAGAAAAAGGCGGAAGAGAAGCAGGGCGAAACAGACCGGGACTTGAAAGACAAGGCCCAGGACGAGAAGGACGATAGAGACGACGACGACGACGACGACTCGAACGTCGGCGCGATCATAGGCGGCATCGCGGCCGCGGCCTTGATCGGAACCGTGATCGTAAAGGCGACCGGCGGCGACGACAAGAAGAGCAGCGAGACGACGGTCAGCTTCGGCTTGATGGACGGCAACAAGGACGGCAAGCTCTCGCGTGACGAGTTCGGCTCGGCGATGTCTAAAGCGTTCGCGTCGAGCGACAAGGACGGCGACGGCTCGGTGACGCGCGCCGAGGCAGTGGCCGCCTACGGCGATCGGGGTGGAAAGTATTTCGACGCCCTCGACAGCGCAAAGAGCGGCTCGATCACGATGGACGCTCTCGATGCCGACGCCAGCCAGGCCTTCCGGTGGGCGGATGCCGACGGCGACGGGTCGATCACCGCGACCGAGAAGACCGCGGCGACGGCGGACAACGCCAAGGCGGAGGCCGAACAGAAAAAGAACCCGCTGAACGTGAAGAGGCTGTTGCGCAAGGTGACCTAGCTGCGCAACGTGACCTAGTGCCGTTCCAACTGTCTGGTCCTAAGGAAACGCATTCGACGGCACTCGAGCTTGTTGCCAGGCGCGGCGGCCAACCTCGGCGGAACAAGTTGGAACGGCACTAGCACCTGAGCAGGCTGCAGCCCGAGGCGAAAACTTACTTTCACGAATTACCTCACAAGGAGAAAAAACCCATGCATTACCGAAGCGCGTTTCGCGCCCTGTTCACCGTCGCGATACTTGGCATTGCCGCGTCCGGATTCGCCTTCGGACAGCGCCTCACCGACAAGCAGGTCCGGGAGCTCATGGAGGGGCTCGATAAGGACGTAGAGCGATTCAACGACGCGATCGACTCGCAGTATCGAAAGTCGACGATCCGCAGCGCCACCAACGAGGTTTCGGTCGAGGCGTTTACGAAAGACTTGAAGGAGAGCTGCAAGAAGATGCGGGAGCGGTTCGGTTCCGACTACTCCGCGAGCAACGAAGTGCTGTCGTTTCTCAAGCAGGCGCACGCCATCGAGGCCCGTGCGGCCGCGGGGGGAAACCTCCTTGGAGCGGAGGCGGAGTGGCCGCGTCTCCAGGGGAGTCTCAGCCGTCTGGGGGATGTCTACGGAGTCGACTGGAAGACGAGCTCCGCCAACTGGGCGGCGCGTCGCATGAACGACCGGGAGCTCGAAGGCGCGGTCTCGAGCCTCACGGCAAGCAGTGAAACGTTCAAGAAGAGTCTCGAAAAGGCTCTGGAGAAAGCGGACGTGAGCAAGGAAGAGCGCAAGGCGGCGCTCGACTCGACGGACCGTCTGGTGCGAGGGACCAAGGACCTGCGAAAGACGGTGGCGGACGAAAAGGATGCTTCGGGCGAGCTTGGGCTCATCGATAGGTCGACCCAGGACATCCGGAGCGTGGTCTCGAGGCATGGGCTCACGAGCGCCCTCGCTTCGAGCTGGTCCCCGGTGGAGATGGGGCTTCAGAAGGTGCGGAGCGCCTTCGAGTAGCCAGAGTCAAGAAGGACGCTACCAGGGGTCGGTCAGAAAGATTCCAGAACCAGAGAGGAGAACAGCATGGCAATTGCAAAGGTCACCGAGATCATCGCGTCGTCCTCGAAGAGTTTCGAGGACGCGGTCAACGAAGGGATTCGCCGCGCGAACAAGACGCTTCAGAACGTGAAGGGGGCTTGGATCGCGGAGCAAAAAATTGTGGTCGACAAGGGCAAGGTCGTCGAGTATCGCGTGACGATGCGGGTGACGTTCGTGCTCAAGGGCTAACCGGACGTAGAGCATCGTGAAGCACTTGAGTCTTGCGACTGCGGTCTTCTGCTGGATCGGATGTCTGGCGCACGGGCAGACGAGCGATCCCCTCGAAACTCCGGCCACGTTCGAGGGGGTCGTTCCTTGCGCCGACTGCGAGGGAATCCGGATGACGCTGACCCTTCACCCCAACGAGATCTTTTTTCTGCGCCAGACCTACCTCGGCACAGTCGATGGCGAGAGGAGCTTTCCCGACTGGGGACGATTCGCGCTCTCCGGCGACGGTCCGGTGCTCGTCCTCTACGGCGGCAGAGAATCGGGGCGGAAGTTCGCCATCAAGAGCGCGAACGAGATTCGAATGCTCGATAAGCTCGGCGGGGAGATCGACTCCGAGCTGGACTACTCGCTCGCTCGGTTGGCCGCGCTCGACCCCTTCGAGGACCGACTGCGCCTTCGAGGCATGTACTCCTACATGGCGGACGCGGGCCTCTTCACCGAGTGCCTTACGGGGAAGAGGTTCCCCGTTGTCCAGGAGGGCGATAACGCCGCGCTCGAGAGGGCCTACGCGAAAGAACGAATCGAGCCCGGGGAGCCGATTCTCGTGGCCGTCGAAGGGCGCTTCGCGATGCGCCCCGGAATGGCCGGAATGGAAGGAAGCGGCGATCAAGTCGTCGTCCTCGTGGATCGATTCGAGCGCGCAGACCCGGGGGTAAACTGCGGAGGAGACCGGATGGACGAACCGTTGTTCGACACTCACTGGAAACTCACCGAGCTCGACGCCGTCGCCGTACCCGAGCTCTCCGACGAACGAGAGCCTCACCTCGTCTTGACGTCGGAGGAGAACCGGGCCAGCGGCTCTTCTGGCTGCAACCGCTTCACCGGCGCCTACCAGATCGAGGGGGAGGCTCCGTCCGGTAGCGCTCCCCTCGGGCTGAGGGTTCTTCGCTTCGGTCCTCTCGCCTCGACCCGACGGATGTGTCTGGAAGGGATGGACATCGAGACCCGTTTTCTCCGCGCTCTCGCACAAACCGCCCAGTGTCGGGTCACGGGTGACGTTCTCGAGCTTCTCTCGCAGGAGAGCCGAGTCCTCGCCCGCCTCGTTGCGAGGAAACGATGATGAAGTCGGCCTTTGCTCTGGCTCTACCTGGATTGGCTTCCACTGGTCCCATCGAGAGAGCCTGCGGCCGACCTGAACTTGCGGAAGTGGAAGAAGGCATCGTTCTCGTCATTGCTCGCCTTGAAGGCGCGTGGATTCTCCAAGCGTCTTCGAGCGGCATAAATCAAGGAGGAAATCATGGGTTTCATGGATGACATTCTCAAGCAAAGTGGTGGGCTGGGGGCGGTTGCCGGCCTGGTGGCGAAGAACCCACAGCTCCTGTCGGCCGCGGCGAGCCTTCTGAGCACGAAGGATGCGTCGGTCGGGGGCCCGTCGGGGCTTTCCGGCCTGGTGAGCGCCTTCCAGAGCAAAGGGCTCGGCGACGTCATGTCGTCCTGGATCTCGACGGGCGCGAACAAATCGATCTCCGCGAGCCAGCTCACGAGCGCTCTGGGAAACGACACCCTGGGCCAGTTCGCGAGCAAGGCGGGGATCGGCGCGGGCGAAGCCAGCTCGGTTCTGGCGTCACTGCTCCCGGCGATGGTCAATCAATTGACGCCGAAGGGCGAAGTGCCGGAAACGAGCGCCCTCGAGGGCGTTCTGAGCGGGCTCCTGTCGGGGCGCTGAGCATGCTCAAGGGGCTCAAGGGGCTCCAAGGGCTCGAAGTGCGGAGAGGAAACTCGAGGCTCTGGGGGCGCGCACGGCGCCCCTGGGGCTCGCCGTGACTTCCACCGATTCCGCTCCGACGGGCGGACTCTCGAGAGAAGCCGCTCGTACCCTCGGAGGCGACGTGCCGCGAACGAAGAGATTTCCTGCGGTCTTGGCGGTCGTCCTATCCTTGCTCGCTCTGATCTGCACGCTGATTCACCAGCCTCCCATGGAGGCGGATATCTCCCGGCGCACGTCGCTGACGCTCGCCGCAGTGTCTGGACTCGATAAGGTGACGATATGACCCTGTTCGAAGCACCCAGCATCTTGTTCGGCGCGATGCGTGATTTCTGGCGCACCGGGACCCGCATGCTCGCGGCCGATCTGGTCTTCAAGCTCCTGGCCCTCGTCGTCCTCGCTCCGCTCGTCGGGGTCGCCGTTCGCGGGTTCGTTTCGCTCTCGGGGCAGAGTCTTCTGGCCGACCAGGACATTCTCCTTTTCGTGCTTAGTCCCCTGGGAATCGTGGTTCTCGTCGTGGTCGCTGCCGCTGCCGTCGCCATTGCGGCGTTCGAGCAGGCCGGGCTGATGACCATCGCCTTCGGAGCGATTCGCGGGAGCCATGTCAGCGTAAGCGGAGCTCTCTGGGCGGGCGCCCGCCACGCCCTGTCGATTCCAATCCTCACCGCATTGCTGGTGGCGCGGGTGCTGCTCGTGGCGGCCCCGTTTCTGCTGGCCGCGGGGGGCGTGTACTGGCTGCTCCTCACCGAGTTCGATATCAACTACTACCTGACGGAACGTCCCATGTCCTTCTGGGTCGCCGGGATCCTGATCGCAGGACTTCTGGTGGCCATGTCCGCCCTGGTCATCCCGCGGCTCGTGGGATGGGTCTATGCGCTTCCGCTCCACCTGTTCGAGAACGTCCCTGCCGTGAAGGCGCTGGGAGCGAGCGAAGAACGCGCCCGGGGTCACCGCCCGACGATTACCGTCATTCTGGTGGGTTGGGCAACGTTCGCCGTCTTGCTGTCGGCCCTGGGTGTCCTGTTGGTCCGCGGCGTCGGTTCCTACCTCGTTCCCCGGTTTCAGGAGTCCATCGGGTCCCTGCTGTTCCTGATGGGTGGACTGGTTCTCGTCTGGGGATTAGTCAACCTGTTCGCGGCACTGTTTCAGGCCGCGACGTTCGCTCTCTTAGTCGTTCGGCTCTACGACCGCCTGGGAGGCTCGCAGTCCGCGGAAGTGCCGGGAGCGTCAGAAAAGGCACTCGAAGGAACCGGGGGCTTTCGGCTCTCCTTGGGAACCATCCTCGGCGTTCTCTTGGTTGTGGCGGCGCTTTGCGGGGGCATCGGGTACTACTTGCTGGGGAGGGTCAAGATCGACCACGAGGTGATCGCCATTGGGCATCGCGGGGCGGCCGGCCGCGCCCCCGAGAACACGCTCGCAGCGGTCGACGCCGCCATCGAG
>CAZKNR010000109.1:0-2559 GCA_964553925.1 uncultured Acidobacteriota bacterium | reverse complement strand
CGTGAGCGAGTGGAGGATGCTGTCGTTGGAGACGGCGTAAACGAAGCTGAAACCAGACTGAATTCTCAAACCCGGCGGCGCCATCGAGGTAGCGCCGGTCGAATAAGCCCACTTCACTTCGAGGGAGGTGTCGAAGGGCCGTGCCGTGACGAACTTTCCCGGGGTGTAGCCGGAGCCGTGATCGACGAAGGCGGAGTAGAAGTATTCGGTACCGTTGAAAGTAGAGTTGGGATCCACCAAGGAAACCGCGCTTCCCGC
The DNA here is from genome assembly GCA_964553925.1 of uncultured Acidobacteriota bacterium. Taxonomy (GTDB): domain Bacteria; phylum Acidobacteriota; class Vicinamibacteria; order Marinacidobacterales; family SMYC01; genus DAISKN01. Next base: position 2,301 of record CAZKNR010000109.1, on the reverse strand, counting down.
GACACCGCAGACGTCGTCGTGCACCAGAGTTCCGGTGAAGGGGGTGGGGAAACCTCCCTCATCGCGCATGATCAGCACCCTGACGCAGGCGCCGAACTCGGGGTAGACCCAGTGGAGCTCCACCTGAGAGTCCGTTGCCGTCGCCGCGAATACCTTCACGTCTGAGGCGACGTCGATACTGATGGTCTTGTCGTCCGAGTCGATGACCCCTCCGGCGTTGTCGACCTCGAGCTCGAGGCTCGAAGTGGAAGGCGGCCCCGCGAAGCCCATGAACTCGAGCCCGCTGACCACGACGAAATCTCCCGGGACGAAGTCGGCGAGGACGTCGATCACCAGGGTTCCATCGAGGTCCTCGTAGAAAACTCCGGAGGATACCTTGGCGGCGGCGGCGCCGGCGACGACGATGGTCGGGATCGAGGAGTCCCAGGTCATGTTGAGCCCCGCCGGGATCCGGACGCGAATGTCTTGCCCGGATCGAATCCCGGGGGTCGTCCCCTCGGAAACGGTGAAGGGAACGGCCGGAACCGGGGGTGAGCCCACGACGAAGATCTGACTCGAGTCGGAGGAGAGGGTCGGCGAAACGCTGGGAGAAATGGCGACGGTCTTGTCGTCGTAGGCCGAAGTCGTGCCGTCGTTTTCGACCTCGAGCTCCAGGCTCTGCGCCATGGCCGGGGCGGTGAAGGAGTAGAACTTCAAGCCGGTGATCGTGATCTGATCTCCAGGGGCGAAGTCGGAGACGACGTCGAGGACGACGGTGTGACCCGAATCCTCGAACGCCTTCACCTGAGGATCCACTCGGAAGAAAGCGGGTCCTCCGAGGGTGGCGCTCGCTGCCGTCGGGTCCCACATCATGGGGAAGTCCGCCGGGATGCGGATTCGAATGTCCTTGAGCGCGGTCACGGTCGCGATGGCGGCGTCGTCGGTCACGGTCATCATCGCCGTGAACTGGGAGGCGAATCCGACGAAAAAGGTCTGGTTCGCCGCCGACGAGAAGCTCAGCCCTGCGCCGACTCCGTACTCGTCGGCGCCCATGTCCCACCGAGAGCCGCGCGGACGCGAGTCGGAGTCGATGTCGTCGGCGAAGCTCGAGGAAAGGCTCGTCCCCGCCTCGATCGCCTCTGAAGTGGGCTTCAGGTGGAGGTTCAACGGCGCGAACGCAATCTCGACGAACTGATCGCCCGCGATGCGGTTCGTAAGGGAGCCCACTCCTGTGGCCGTGAGGTCCGAAGACATGTTGTAGGACTGGGCTCCGCCGGGAATTAGGAAGCTCGCGGCGCCGTTTGCGAGAGAGATGGTGTTGGTGACGGTGAAATCGGCCCCCGCTCCCTCGTCGATGCCGTTCCCCCCGTTCGAGTACAGAGTGCAGTTGTCGACCACCACCGAGTCCGAGGCGAGGTTCCCCCGGATGCCATGACCGTTGTTGAAGTGGAGGAAACTATTGCGGACGGTGAGGCTTCCTCCACCTCCTCCTGTCATCTGGATTCCACTCTCGTTGGAGTAGATGACGAGGCCCTGGAGGAGCACGTTACTTCCATCGACCTTGATGGCGGCACCTCCGGCGCCAAACGTCCTCTTCAGGACGAGCCCTTCGACCTCGACATAGTCGTCCCAGATGTAGATCTCACCCGCGAGAGTGTTGAGCCCGTCCACGGCGACACCGACCACGTCGGTCCCGTTGTGACGATGTCCCGGAGCCACGGTGAGGCGCAGGAAGTGGGTGGCGTCGGTCGTCGAGCCGTCGAAGGTGAGCCCGCTCGCGAACGGGCCGTCGTTGTAGGCGACTCCGACTTCGCCATGGTCCGCGGCCACCAGGTTTCCCTGCCGCGCCGTTTCCCAAGCTTGAAGCGCGTTGAAGGCGCGCGTGATGGTGTAGACATCGAGCGAGTGATTGATCGCTGCTGGCTCCTGGAGAGTCGCCTGGGTCGAGGAGTCCCGCGAGAAGAGGAAGAGCTCCTCGCCTCCGATGACGATTCGGTCTCCTTGCCCCAGGTTCGTCGGGAGAGAAGCACCGCCCCCGAAGGTCACCGTCGTCGAGCCCGCGGTGACGGAGGCGTTTCCATTGTTGTAAAGGACGCCCGCGTTCGTTCCGATGGAGCGGTAGTGGACGTGGTAGGGCTGGGTGACGGCAGCGTCGCGCTCGTCGGCACCACGGTCCCACGTGACCGCGAGACGGCTCTCGCCATCCACGTCGTTCGAGAAGAACGCGCTGAGATCGAGTGCGCTGTTTACCGCGACGTTGGCGCCTGACCTGAGGTGGAGGTTCACGTTGGGAGCAACGAAGACGGAGGCGGCCGTGACTCC